>CAIYQO010000274.1 GCA_903928345.1 uncultured bacterium
CCGGCCCCACGCGGCGTGCCGGGTCTATTTGATGTCGATCTCGTTCGGCCACGTCTCGGCTTTGATATCCGTCCACGGACAAGCCTCTTCGGCGCCGCGGCGCACGTGCACCTGGTACGGACCGGGCGGGGTCTGGCGCTCGATAATGTAGAAGAAGAAGCCGTTCTCGTCGATCTTCGTCCCGTAGCCCGAGAGCACTTTGCCGTCGCCGCCGTGCAGCTCCGCCCAACAGTTGGTGATCCCTTTGGGGTTCGCGGTGGTGAAGTGCAGGAGCAGGCCGGTCTGCCGCTGCACGGTGGCGGTTATTACGCCTTTGGCAGGCACGTCCACCTCGACCTGCCCGCGGTAGCCGGCGCCGCCGACGGTGCCGGAGTTCTGCCCCACCGGCAGCGTGATAGTGATGAGCCCCTGCTGTGAATCCTCCCAAATGGCGTCGTTGCCGATCCAGCCCAGGTCGTCGTCGTGGATGCCGCGGTTCAGCGTCACCAGCAGGCGCATGAGCGGCAGCGGGGGCTGGCCCGTCTTCTCGTCGAGCACGCGCACGGTGATGGCGGGGCCCATCGGACGCACGGTGAGCGGCGGCGCGGTGATCTTATCCGGCACCACCGTCGGCTCCCCGTGGCGCGGCACAATATCCGCCGCCTGCACGAAACTGCCGGCGTAGCCGGGCTTCGACGCGAGGACGTAAATGCGATAGGTGGTGGCGAGGAGGGGGAATTCATATACGCCGTTGGCATCGGTCACCGCGGCGGGCATCGAGTAGACCCAGTACGACGGGATGCCGCGCAAGCGCACGGATACGCCCGCCACGGGATGCCCGTCGCCGTCTTTCACGGTGCCTTCCAGCGCCATCGTCGACCCGAGCAGCACCTGCTGATCGGTACGGCGCGGGTTGTTGAAGCAGAAGTGTTCGTTGCCGCCGGCCTCGGTATGGCCGTTCACCGTCCCCATGGCGATGACCGTGCTCACCGGCCAACTCGACATCATCGGCAGCCCCATGCCGCCCAGCGATTCGGCGGTGGTGCCGCGCAGGATGAAAGCGCCCTTGTCATCAGCGGTGGTCATGAGTTCCGGCGTGTGGAAACCCGCCCAGCCGAGGTTCACCCCGACGCCGCCGTTGAAGCCGGTCACCATCACCTTAGCGCCGGGCACCGGCGCCTTCGTCTCACCGTCGACCACCGTGCCGGTCTGCTGATAGGCCGCCAGCAGCTTTAGCGTGGTATCGCCGCCGGTGCTGCTGCTGCCGCCACCGGGGAGGGGCAGACCACCGCCGCCCCCGACACCGCCACCGCCGCTCCCGTGCCGACCGGGGCGCATTCCCGTGCCCGTCGGGGTTCCCGCTTTCGGCGTCAGCCTGCCGAAGGCCAGCGCGCAGCCCGCCACGTCCACCATCATGTAGCCGGCAGAGGTATTGCCGGCGAAGGGGTCGGCCGCCGGCTCGTATTTCATCGTCGCTTCGATCGTGCCGTCGGCGCCGGTCTGCGTGACCAGCTCCTGCACCAGGCCGTTGGCGGTGAAGGTGCGCAGGGTGACTTTGGCGTTCGCCGCCGGTGTGCCGTCCGGCATCACGACCTTGCGCGAAACCGTCAGGGTAGTCTCGGCCTGCACGACACCGGCGAGGCACAGGAGGAGGAACAACACGAGGGGGGTACGCATGACAGACTCCTTCAGTATGCGATGTTAGCGGTTAATTCGTCGAAAAGGCGAGGATTCCTGCCTCTGCCGGCTTACGACTTTGCGCCGGGCAGAGCGTCGTGTATAATCAGGTATCACGTATCAACGAGGATCGCCCCATGCGTCATATCACCCTTTCCCTCTGCCTCCTGCTGGCGATGGCCGGCTTTACGCAGACCCAGGTATCGCTGCCCGGCGGGGCGCGGGAGGCCGTGTCGGCGGTGGGGGACGTGGTGCGCCTGTCCGCCACCGGCGAGGTGGAAAGCTGGACGGACACCGCGGGCAATGCGCAGCTGGCCTCCAACGGGCAGGATTGGACGGGCAAGTGCTACGCGCTGGAGGTGCTCGACGCGAAAACCCGCACCCGCGTGCTGCCCAGCGACAAGGCGACCGTGCGCTTCCCCGCCAGCGGGGATGGGATCGGCACCGTCGAGATCAGCGAGCCGGGCGGCGTGACGCTGCACGTGCGCCAGGGGGGCAACGCGCTGAGCCTCGCCGTCACCGGGCCGGGCGCCTATATATTGCGCGGGCGCAACACCTGCCGCCAGGAAGGCTGCCGCGTCACCGCGCCGGGCGTGGTGCGGGATGCCTCCGCCGGGCTGGGCGTGGTCACCGGGGCGCCGCAAATACTCGCCGACGCCACCCGCACCCGCGCGCTGCAGCTCATCGCGAAGAATCCCATCACCTGGACGCTGACCCAAACCGACGGCTGGGCCTGGATTCGCGAAGGCATCGCCTGGGAGACCCCCGTCGCCCCCGCCGACACCGTGCAGCTCGCCTCCGTCCCCCTCCCCCCGCGCACCGGCCCCGTGCAGGTCGGCCTCTACGCCCGCCGCAACTTCCGCCCCAGCGGTGGGCCAGTGTGTGTGGCGACGTTGTCGGATACGCGGTTCGAACTGGGAATTGGCGTCACGTTACCAGCGAAACCTGTCGGCATGAAACTATACGCAGCCCTCATTCCCATTAATGACGATGACCCGGTAGAGACAAGCGAACAAGGAGTTTGGTTTAGCCGTTTTGACCGTTACAATGAATGGATGCGTCATGTTGATGTTACTCCCGGAAACGACGGTAACAGCTATAAACTTCAGCCGCATGAAGTGATCGGCGAGGGGCTATATCGCTTGCGGCTGTGGCTCACGCCGGATAGCATTCCTCTGCCGGAAACTCTGGGTGGCCCGAAAGGTGCCGTGGTCGGCTACTTCCCTGGTTTCACCGGGCGCGGCAATGCGATTAGCCAGGCTGCGCCGCAAGGGGATGTCCTGGTGACAGTGTCATACCTGAGAGATGATATACCACACATTGACCTTCTCTCTCCTTCCGGTCGATGCACTTTCTGGCGTGGGGAGAAAGTGTTATTGCGGCTTCACTCGCACGCGACAAAACCGGTCAAAGGCACACTAATGCTGTCTACCTACAACAAGGGTTCGGAGGATGAGCAACTCCCCCCCTTAATGCCCCTTACGCTACCAGCGGGAGGTGTTATCGAAATTCAACTCGATACGAAGTTTTTAGGACCGAGTGTATATGACGCTGTATTCGTTGGCAAGGAATATCCTTCTAGCTCTTTCTCCTTCACCATCGCTCCCCCCCGCGAGCCCGGCATGGTGAACATCGCCAGCCCGATGCACGGCCCGAGCGATATTGCCGCGTTTCAGAAGATCGGCACTAACCTGTGGACGGACATTATGCCCTCCACCGATGGGCACCACCCCGCATGGCCGAGTTTCCCGCCGCTGGCGCGCAACACGGCGGGGATGCCGTCCGCGACGATGACCGACGCGCTGACGGCGGGCAACTGGCTGCTGCTGCAAGGCATCCAGTCGCGGCAGATCTCCTTCGGGCTGCATTACGACACGCCGGAGTACGTGCAGGAGACGCTGCGCAAGGAGCTCATCTACGCGCAGCTCAACCGCCGCTTCCCCGGCGCGCTGGGGACCATCTTCGACTACGACCTCGCCGGCACCGGCCCGGGGTTGAACTACGCGGCGCCCTACATCAACGCCGGCAAGCGGCGGCAGGAATGGTTATCCAAGCAGTGGGAGGCCGCGTGGGCAGCCGCGAAGGCGAAGGGTGCCACCGACGCCGACAAATCGCGCCTGCAGGCCCTCTTCAACGCGAACATCATCGGGGGCATGTACCGCGACGCGGAGGCCGGGCTGCACGCCGCGGTGCCGGAGGGGCGGCACTCGTCGTCGGTGACGGCAGACCACAACTACATCCAGGCCGGGCAGTACTTCCCGACGATCTACGGCCCGCTGGACTTCCGCTACCTGGAGGTGTGGAACGACCAGATCTACCCCGACTCCGCCCACGATATGCAGGAGTCCTTCTGGACGGCGCTGCTGCGCATGGAAAAACCGGCAGGGCAGCCGATATGGATCACCGTGCCCACCGCAGAGCAGCCGGGCACGCACCTGCGCCGCTCGCTGGAGGCGTTCAGCCACGGCGCCAACGGCACGGGGTACAATGCCGAGGGCGCGGCAGGCCTCACCGGCGGCTGGGGCTGCGACCCCACCCACCCCGACGTGCGCAGCGCCCAGGAGACGCTCACCGGCGCGCTGACCACCCGCTACGGCGCGTGGATCAACGCCTTCACCCCGCACGAGGAGGTGGCGATCCTCTATTCCGTTTCGCAAGGCGGCACCAATTTCGGGCTATCCAGCCCCATCTTCACCGCCTTCTACACGCTGGCGCAGCTCAACCGCCCCGCGCGACTGCTCACCGAGGACGAGATCGCCCACGGCGCGTTGTCCGAGGTGCGCGCCTTGCTGGTGGTCGGGCAAACCGCCAAGCTGCCCGACGCCACCGTGAAGGCGATGGCCGACTTCATCGCCCACGGCGGCAAGGTGCTCTGCGATAAGAACACCAAAGTGGAGCTTCCCGGCGCCGTGACGCTGGCCGACGTGGGCTGGCCCGGGGGATTGTGGCCGAACAGCGGCAACACCTTCCACGGCATATTGAAATCCTTCCCCGCCACCATGGGCGCGAGCCTCAAGGCGGCGCTGGGCACCGTCGGCGTGCAACCCCTGGTCTGCGACGACGGCAGCGCGCTGGTAGCGAGCACCCGCGCCGGCGCCGCCACGCTGGTCACCGTGACGAACAACCGCGACTACCCCTTCGAACAGCTCTTCACGCCAGAACAGCAGCAAACGAGCTTCTTCCGCAGCTTCAAGCAGTACGGCGGCATCTTCTATAAGGACGTACGCGTGCCGAGTATCGTCACCCTGGCGCTGCGCCCGGATATGCACCCCGCCCACATCTTCGACGTCTTCGCCGGCAAAGAGCTGCCGGTGGAGAACGGCGCCGTGAAGGTGGATTTGAGCACGCTGTCGGGCCGGTTGCTGCTCCTCTGCGACACGCTGCCCACCCCGACGGTGAGCCTCGCGCAGAAGCCCGGCGACCCGCTGGTGACGCTGGTGGCAAAAAGCCCCGTGCCGCTGCCGGTGCGCCTGGTGGTTGGCGGTCAGACAGTCTTCCGCGCTGCTACCGCCGCGGGGAGCTGCGACACCTTTGTGTCGGGCGGCAATATGCAGATAACCAACCTGCTCACCGGCGAGACGCAGACCGTCGAGTTGCCCGCCGTCACCGTGAAGGCCATCCTGCACCCGCTGCCCGCCGTGCAGGTGTGGGACATCGACCGTCTGCGCGCGGTGCTGAAGGCGAAAAATCTGGCAATCTACGTGGACGCGCGCCAGCCGGAACTGTACAAGCCTGCGCAGGATCTGGCGCGCGTGCTGCACGCAGATGTGCTCTTCAACCCGCCGGTCCTCGACTACCCGGTGACATGGGATCGCACGCCGGAGAAGCAGGCGGCGGTGGACAAAATCCGCACCGATGGCACGCTGGCGCTGCGCCGCGATGACGAGGTGAATCTGCAATGGACGGGCGCGCTGCAGCCGGCGTTTGTGCTCAACCGTCCCGTCCTCCTCTTCGGCAACGCGGTAAACAACCGCCTTATCGCCGACCTGGACAGCGTGACGCTGCTCAACCGTCCCGCGCGACCCGAGAACTCGGGGCCAGGCCAGGCGATCATCCAATCGGTAGCCGCGCCCTTCTGGAACGGCGCCGACGCGGTGGTGGCCCTCTGCGCCGACGCCGCCGGTCTGCGCGCCGCCCTCGCCAAAGTGCAAGCCATCGCCACCGGTGTGGCGCAGCCCGACGCGCTCTCCACTCTCGACGACGGCGAGGCGCGCGCTGAACGCCGACGGTTGCTCGGGCTCGACCCGGTCGTCTACCCGACCACCCTCACCCCGCTGAAGCTCACGCCCGCCGCATCGGATGAGCACCGCCTCACACCCGCCACCCCCGTAGCCGCGCTGGCGGAGACGCAGGGCGGCGTGGTGGCGATTCTGCACAGCCCGGGCTTCAACCTGGTGAAGGTGAACGAAGGCAAAACCCTCTGGAAAGCGGTCACTGGCGGGTATTACCAGCCGGAAGCGCTCTTCGTGAATGCGGCAGGGGAAATCGTCACCTCCGACGGCACCTTCGTCTGGCGCCACGCGGTGGATGGCAAAGTGCTGTGGAAGATGCTTGCCGCCCCGCTGCGCGCGCCGGAAGCCGACGGCAGCACGTGGGTGCGCGTGGGCGACGTGCTGAAGCAGGTGAGCGCCGACGCGCAAATCGTGAAGACGATCACCCTGCCCGGCGCGCTGCTGGCCCTTTCGACCGACCTAACCACCGCCTACATCCAGCGCCCCGGCAAGGAGGGAACGATTAAGAGCGACAGCGCGCTGGTGGCGGTGAACCTGGCCGACGGGGCGGAGAAGTGGTCGGTGCCGAATCTGAACGTCACGGAAGCCGTGGTTAGCGCCGACGGGAGCACGGTGGGGTGCATCGAAAACGAGTGCATGGCCGGGCGCGACGACCTGGACCGCGCCGACGCCTCGCGCCTGACTGCCGTCGATGCCGCCACGGGCCGCGTGCGCCTGCGCCGCCCGCTGGGCGCCAGCATGACGCACTTGCGCAGCAGCGCCGACGGCAACACGCTGACAGCCATCTCCGCCGACCTGCGTCGCCGCATCACCGCCGACGTGGCGGAGGACGTGGTGACTGCGACCGACCTCAATCCCGGCGGACTGACCACCGACGTCATCGCCGAGGGCATCCGCGAGTCCGGCGTCACCGCCGTCGCCGCGCGTGGGACGGACGGGCACTACTTCGGCACGTTGGACGGGCGTATCACCTCCGACGAGCCGATACGCAAACTGGTGGCGGTGCCCAACCTGCTCGACGGCCTGGCGATGACCGACCCCGCCGCCGACCTGGCCACGCTGCGCGAGGCGCCGCTGGTGGACAGCCCCACACTGCAGCCGCACACGGTGCCCGGCACCTTCTCGCTGGTGCCCGAGCAGACTTCCTCCTACTGTATCCGCGGCGATCTGGTCACCATCGCCGGCCCGAACGTGGTGCCGTTGGAGTCCGCGGTGCGCATCCCGAAGGACGGCAAGTACCGCTTCACCATCATCGTCGGCGCGCCCAAGGAGCGGGAGAAGTTCATCGGCGTGCTACGCGTAGGCCTGCTGGGCAAAAACGAGGCGCAAACCCAGCCCCGTGACGGCGACCGCTTCGCGCAGACCGCCGTGCTCACCCTCCCGGCAGGCACTCACTCCATCGGCCTCCTCTTCGGCGCCGGATGGGGCGACTACTGGCAGGACTGCTGGCTGAAGGAGATGCGGGTCGAAGCGGCCGATTAACTACGTCCGCCCCCCGGCGCCGTGGCCAGACACGTGTAATACTCGCTGCCGCCGTAGTAGCAGTACCACGTGTCGTCGACCAGGGTCATGCCGCAAAAGAAGACGGTGTCGCGCCAGTGGGAGATGGGGTGGTGCGGCGGGTCGGCGGCGCGGCCGTCTTCGTAGGGGATGGTCGCGTCGGCGGCGAGCACCGGGCGCGGCAGCCATTCCAGCGGCGTCTCCGGGTCGCGCAGGGAGAAGAGCACTTCGCCTTTGCCGTAGAAGTGCCCGGTGTGATGCCCGCCGGTGAAGAGCACCAGCGCGTCGGGGTGTTGGGCGTCGTAATGCGCCATCGCCACCGCGCACTCGCCGCCCGGCCACACGGCCGCTAAATCATGCGCTTCCCAGTGCAGCAGGTCGTCGGAGTAGGCGATCAACCCGTCGTTGATGAACATCACGAAGCGGCCCTTGGCGTCGCGCACGGCGGTGTTGTGCGGGTCCTGCAGCACGGTGGCGTTGCGGTGAATGCGCGTCGCGTGCGGGAAGACCAACCCGTGGTGCTCCCAGTGCACGAGATCGTCGGAGACGGCCAGGTAGGTGCCGCACAGCGCGGGATCGTTGAAATGCAGCCAGTCCCAGCGGTTGAGGAACATGAAGTAGCGCCCGTCGTGCTCCACGCAGTTCACGTCCTCGAAGCTGTACATCCAGTCCTCGGGGCGGCGCAGCAGCGGGCCGGCCACGCGAGTGAAGTGGATGCCGTCGTCGCTGACCGCCGTGCCGATGTCGCACAGGTAGTCGAAGGTCGCCAGCTTGCGCGTGTTCACCGGCGCCTCGTCGGGGATGGGGAACTCGCCGCGGTAGATGTAGTAGAAGCGCCCGTCTTTGCGCAACACGGAGCCGTTATGTACGCCCCCGCCGAAGTGCCCGCGGTCCCACCCGTGCGGATCGGGCGCGAAAACCGGGTTGCCCGCGAACTTGGTGAACGGCCCGATGGCCCACCCCGGCAGCGTGTAGTCCGCCGGCAACGGCGCGTGCGAAAAGCCGCCCCAGTAGCGCGCCTCGTCGTAATGCCAGTTCTCCCACGCTTGCGCGTGCCCCTCGCTGGCGAATTGCCAATCGAAAAAGCCCGTGCCGTGAAAGTCGCGCAGCTCGCGCTTCAGTTGCTGTTGTTCCTGGGCGGAAAGCGCCATAAGTCACCTCGCGGATGCGTACTATGGGCTTATTTGCCGTGAAGGTGGGGTTTCCTGCCGCCCGTCTGAACCTTGATTCGTGCTCGTAATCGTCACCACGATCACCCAGCGGCTGGAAAGCACCAGCAGCGCGTCGACGCCGTCGTACTTCGGCATCATCACCGGGAATTTCCCCTGCGCCCGCGCGGGCAGGATATCCGTGCGCTCCCACGGCTGCACCGGCGTCGGCGTAACCGTCTCCGCCCGCGCACCGAGCAACACGAGCGCGAGACAACAGCAGCACCAGATGCGCAACGCCATGGCTTTCTCCCTATCCTGCTATTGTTCCACAAACCGCCGTGATTGCCCAGGGGGCCGGCTGCCGGCGAACCGGGCGCAGGAAACGCTCTCCCTGCGGCGAAGGGGAAGAGCATTACCCGGATGCGGGCCCGCGCCCGGCGCCGTAGACCAGGGAGGTGTTGTATGGCCGGTCGGTGTATGCGTTTCGCCGCTTGTGCAGTCCTGCTGCTGCTCGCGTGGACGTGGGGGGCCGCGCAGGACGATCTGCGCGCCCAATACGGCGCCGCCAACCTGGCCGCCGCGCAGGCGGTCGACCAGGCGATGACCCTCCTGCCCACCGATCTCCACGCCGCGCTGCAGGCCGCCGACGCTGCCGCCAAGGCCGACCCCGCCTGCGCCGCCGCGCTCTACTACCGCGGTCTGGCGGAAGAAGGGTTGGGGAATATCGAGGAGAGCCTGACGGCGCTCCAGCGCGGCATCACCCTCGACACCCGCGGCAGCGCGGTCGGCCTCGACTGCGCGTTGCGCCTGGGCAGCATCTACAGCCGGCTCAAGCAGTTCGACGACGCGCACCGGTGGTACACCCGCGCCGTCCTGCGCGACCCCGGCGACACCTGGCACCGGCAGGCCAACGCCTACGCGGGACTGGCGACGATGTTCGCTGCGCGGGGCGAATACGGGTCCGCCTCCGTCTGCGCCTACCTTGCCGCCCAGGCGGACCCGGAGGCGGCCGACGAACAGGCCGACCGGTATGCGGAGAAAGCGGTGAATTCCGAGCGCGCCCGCGTGCTCTACACGCCGCACATACCCTTCACCCCGGCGAAGCGCGGCGGGGCGGCGACGCTCACCCACCTGGATATCAAGACGACGGACGGGCCGGTGTATCAAGTAGTCGCCGACCCGGCCGGCCGCTTCGTGGTGGCTGTCGCGGCAGAAAAACCGCTGCTCTACACCCTGAAGTTTAGATAAACCGTCCGCGGCTCTTTTTTCCAGATGGGTTTTCTGTGCGCATCTTCCTCTAAGCATGTGGGCCGCCTGTCCAGTATGGATGGCGGCCCAATCGGTATCGTACTGGTGTCTGTCACAACCTTC
>CAIYQO010000275.1 GCA_903928345.1 uncultured bacterium
AGTACTTCGTCACGTCGTAGATGGTCGCCGGGCCGATGTCCTGCATGAACGCCGGGGTGATGACGCTGCCGATTGCTCGTCTTCAAGTGCTACGGGACAGTCCCTACAGAAGAACGAGCCGGGCTCCCGCCTTATTCCAAACGGTGACCAGACTTCCAGCCGGATCAGTTCCCCGCTCAGCAGGAAATCGCCGCGCGAACGCGAACGGAAGATACAGGCGTTTGACGCGTCGGATTACCGCGTGCTCGCCGCCGGTTGGATCGATGGTAAACAAAGGGGTGCCCCATGCGTCGTCTGTTAACGGTTCTGCTGCTGTGTGCCGCTGCCCTGGGGGTGCGCGCCGCGGATAATGCCACCTTCCCACTGTCGAAGACCCTCTTCGCGGTGCGCATCGCGAACTTCGCGCAGCAGGTCACGGTCTTTTCGCCGCTCATCCAGCAGGTCGACGGCGTACTCAAGGCGGCGCGCGAGCGGCAACCGGCGGCGTCCGGTCAGAAGAGCGCCACCGAGGGTATGCAGGATGTCATCACGTACTTGAAGGGTGTGCCGGGCCTGAAGGCCGATGGCGACATCTGGGTGGCCGTGATGCCGCCGCCGCCGGGCGCGACGCTCACGCCGAAGAAGGACGCGCCGGCTGACCCGGCCACGCAGCCCCCCACTTACCTCATCCTGCCGCTCACCGATCCCGCGGCGTTCGCCACCTTCCTGGCGACCCCGCCGGCCGACGGCAAACCGGCGCCGGTAGGCAAGGTCTGCGGGAAATACGGCGTGGTGGCGATGTCCGGCCCGAAACCGACCATGACCGATGTGCTCCTCGATTTGCCGCTGCTCAGCAAGGACGGCATCGTCATCTCCGTGCAGATGGCCAACATGAAGCAGGATTTCGCCCAGGCCGGCATGCCGCAGATCTTCACGCAGATGCTGGCGCCGCTGTCGAGCATAATGACGGAGCAGTTGCAAAATGTGCAGCGGGTCGAAGTGGGCCTGACGATGGACGGCAACGACCTGCTGGCGGAGAGCTACGTGGTGCCGACGACGACCGGCGCGCTGGCTAAAACCCTGGCCGCGCCGGAGACCGGTGCGGACCTCGCGCTGGAATACGCCGGCTACCTGCCCGCCAACATCGCCTACTGCAGCGCCAGCGGGCCGATGCTCAAGGGTGAACCGGGTGCCGGCTACGCCCTGACGCATGCCGGCTTCGGCATCCTCGGCCAGTTCATGGCGGCGGATGACGCCGCGGCGCTGACCGCCGGGCTGGGCAAACTGACAGCGCAGAGCTGCCAGGGGCGCGCTATCGGTATTGCCGCCCCCGCCACCGGCAAAGGCGGCGCGACGCTGCTGGCGGTCTACCACGTGACGGGGGCCGCGGAAGCCCGGGCCGGGGTGCGCACCTTCGCCACGGCGTTCGCCAAATCGACCGGCTCGATCATGGGCGGGATGCTCGCCGATGCGTTTGCCTGGACGGTGAAGCCGGATGCAGAGACCCTCGCCGGCCAACCCGTCGACCTGGTCAGCCTGACGGTCAAGACGCCGCCGGCGCAGGGAGACGCGGCCAATAACGGCGCCGCGCCGCCCCCGATGAAACCCATCACCATCGACTGCCGTGTCGCCTACGTGGGCGATAAAATGCTGCTGACGATGGGCACGGACAGCAAGCAGGCGTTGGTCGGGATGCTCACCCGCCTCCACGACCACACCGCCGGCTTCACCGGTACGCCGCGCTTCCTGGCGCTGAAAAACACCCTGCCCGCGAAGATTCACGGCTTCGACCTGTGCGCCACGCAGGATCTGCTGAACGTGATGGTCGGCCTGATTCCGGACGAGACGGGGAAGAAGGAAGCCCAGACCTTCCTGAATAAATTCCCGGCGCAAACGACACTCATCAGCAACTATCAGGAGCTGAAAGCGGGCAATATCCACAGCGTGCTGCGCCTGCCGGATGAGCAGTTGCGCTATCTCACCTCCCTCATCAACACGGCGATCCAGATGGCCCCCGTGCAACCCGCGCAGCCCGCCAAACAGATCTAACAACCGCTCTGGAGTGGCCCAACCGTCCCGGCCATGCAGCACGGGCGCGCGACCTCGGTCGCCAGGTGAACGATGCCCATCCGCATTCTCGATGAAGCGCTGGCGAACAAAATCGCGGCCGGGGAGGTGATCGAACGTCCCGCCTCGGTGGTGAAGGAACTCGTCGAGAACGCCATCGACGCCGGGGCGACGGAGATCGCCGTGGTGACCGAGGAGGCGGGGCGCAAGCTCATCGCCGTGACGGACAACGGCAGCGGCATGACGCGCGAGGACGCCGTGCTGTCGCTGCAGCGCCACGCCACCTCGAAGATCGCCGTCACCGAGGACCTGTTCAACATCCACACGCTGGGCTTCCGCGGGGAGGCGCTGCCGAGTATCGCCGCGGTGAGCCACCTGCGGCTGGTCACCCGCCCGCACGACGCGCCGGAGGGCACCGAGCTGTTGGTGCGCGGCGGCACCATCGTCGACCTGCGCGAAATCGGCTGCCCGCCCGGCACGTCCCTCGAAGTGCGCCAGCTCTTTTACAACACGCCGGCGCGTCTAAAGTTCCTCAAAAGCGACCAGACGGAGAACGGGCACGTCGCCGACCTGCTCAACGCCATCGCCCTCTGCCACCACACGCTGGACATCCGCCTCATGCAGAATGGGCGCGAGACGCTGGCCCGCCCGTCGTCGGCGCAGATGCGCGCGGCGGTGGCGGGGTGGCTGGGGCGGCAAACAGCGGACGCCATGCTGCCGGTGGCGCTGGAAACGCCCGCCGTGACGGTGGACGGCCTCGTGGGCAAGCCCGAAGCGGCACGCGGCAACCGCGCGGGGCAACTGTTTTTCGTCAACGGGCGGCGCATCGTCAACCGCACCCTCACCCACGCGCTGGAATACGCGTTTGCCGGTCTGCTCACCCCCGGGCGCTATCCCGTCGCCGCGCTCCGCCTCACGGTGGACCCGACGCAGGTGGACGTGAACGTGCATCCGGCCAAGGCGGAGGTGCGCTTTACCCGCGAAAGCGAGCTGCACGCGGTGATCGGCCGCGCGGTGAAGACGGCCCTCGCCGGCGTGAGCATGCTGCAGGAACTGGCGCTGGGGCAGGCCGCCCCCGCCGTATTTGTCGCCCGCCCCGCCGTGTTGCCGCACCTAGACGCGCCGGCAAACGGGGCACAGCCGACCTTCCTCACCGCCCCGCCCGCCGCCGTCGCCCCGCCGCCCACCACCGGGCTGCGCGCCGTGGGGCAGTTTCACGGGGTCTACCTGGTGGCCGAGGGGCGCGACGCGCTGCTGGTGATCAACCAGCACCGCGCCCACGAGCGGGTGATCTTCGAGGGGCTGATGCGCAACTTCCGCCGCGTCGACGCGCAGCGGTTGGTGCTGCCCGCCACGGTGCACCTGGGGCACCGCGAGGCCGCCGTGCTCGACGCGCTGCTCGACGACCTGCTCGGTTTCGGCTTCGACGTAGAGCCGATGAGCGGGCAGAGCTACCTGGTGCGCGCGGTGCCCGGCGTGCTGGCGACGCAAAACCCGGAGGCGGTGCTGCGCGACATCGTGGCCGACCTCGACGCGGGCATCCAGATCGCCGCCTTCACCCCCGACGACCCCGCCCAGCGCGCGGTAGAGGAGGGGCGCCGCCGCCTGCTGGCCTCCATCGCCTGCAAAGCCGCCATCAAAGCCGGCAAACTCCTCGCCCCCGAAGAACAGCGCGAACTGCTCGACCGCCTGCAGCAGACCGCCCAACCCACCACCTGCCCCCACGGCGGCCCCATCATCATGACGATCTCACAATATGAGCTAGATCGGAAGTTTATCCGGTAGCTGTCGCATTTCTCATCCGATGGAGCCCACAGAGAAACGCTGTGACAACCTTGGGAGGGCGAGCGTCCCCGCGAGCCACGGACGTGCGCAGCGTGCCTGAGAGAAGAAGACGGTCTGTGCGTATGCAAGGCCCATACGTACAGACCGTCTATTTTATCATTGACGGCTGCCTCGCGCGCGGCTCGCGGGGACGCTCGCCCTCCCAAAAAGTTCGCCGGCCTTTTCTCGCTGCTCCAGCGGATCAGGCGGTCGGAACCAGGCATGGGACGGCGTCCATGCCCTACGAGCCCTATACCATCAGGGGCTGCTATCTCGCTCCCCTTGGCTTATATAGTGCAAACTCGTCGAAGAGCTTTTCGCCATCTGGATCGAGATTGATTATCGCCAGCGGATAACCACCTTGTCCGATAGTCATCCGATACACGTGGGTCACAGTCCCTTTATGCGGTCCAACCAGGATCAACACGGTATCCCCGACTTTCAACGGCGCACCGTTGATGATACAGCACACGGGTCTGAACCACGGCCACCAGAGGAAGATGCCTAACAAACACCCCGCCAGCACGGCGGCAGAGAATTCAATGAGCAGATACGCGGTCTTTAGCCAATCGGAAGGCAGGATTGGCCAGTGCATTTCTGGTAACAGTGCGCGGAGCACAAAGATAATAATCACACCTGCACCAAGCACGCATGATATCTGCTCGGGGTAAGCGCAGATGTGGTTCACGATGTTTGGTTTTCGTCCGAGCACGCTCATCGGGTTGTTCCCTCGCCTTACATCTGCCCCAACCGCTTCCCCGCCTCAATCAGCGCATACAAACTCTCTTCCGGCGTCTCCCGGCCGACCTGGTCGCCGGTACCGAGGATCAGTCGGCGGGGGTCGGGGCCCCACTGGGTGAAGATCTCCTCGACCTCGCGGCGCACGTCGTCGGCGGTACCGCGGATGAGCGTTTCCACGGTGTGCACGTTGCCGTTCATCGTCACGCGCTCGTCGAGCAGGCGGCGCACCTCCGTGAGATCCGTGATGTCCCCGCCGGGTGGGCGCTCGAAGGGGCACACGCAATCCACGCCGATCTTCGGGAAGTCCGCCACCGTGTCGCGGCTGCGCCCGTGGTAGTGCAGGTGCAGCAGGCGCCCGTGCCGATGCAGCTCGTCCGCCAGCGCCGCGATCACCGGCTTGTCCCATTGCCGCCAGAGGGCCGGGCCGAGTAACGAGTTGCAACTGTAGGAGCACCCGATGAAGAAGCTCTCGAAGGGTGTCTTTGCGCACAACGCGCGCACCAGGCGCAACTGGTACTCCTGGTAGCGTGCGCGCAGGCCTTCGAAGGCAGGCGTCAGGTCGGGGTCCATGATTTCGTCCAGCGCGGTGAGGAAGCCGCCCTCGCGCGCGCCGGCGTACCAGTCGAAGAAGGGCACGCCGAGATACAGTTCCAGCAGGTACTGCTCCCCCACCTCGTCCCACGCGCGGATCGCCCCCGCCGGGTCGATGGCCTCCGGGTCGCCGCCGAATTGGGTCAGCTCCCACGCGGGCAGGTCGCGCGCCGGGTCCTTGATGGGCCGTTCCAGCGTCCAGCTCGGTTCGTTCCGCGTGAAGCGTTGCGCCCCGGTGAGGTCGCCGTGCGGCGTGTGCGTGGTCCAGCGCACGTCCAGCGTGTCGGCGTCGACCCAGGTGTCGGTCGAGGCACCGGTGACCCGCGCGTTGGGCACGCCGGCGAAGGTGATCCCCCAGCCCTCGCACGCGAAGCGTGCAAAGGTGGTGGCCAGCGCCGTATGAAAGGGCACCTCACGCTCGAAGGCGATCATGTCCACCCCGAGCAGTTTTGCCGGATAGTAGTACCAGAATTCCGGCGCGATGGGCACGCGGTCGCTCGCCACGCCGCGGTAGGCGTTGAGCATGCGTTGTTTGCCGGTCATACCCGCTCCTTCTCCCGCGCGTCGCAGAAGGCGCGGTGCACGTCGAGCATATATGCGTAATGGGCCAGCGGCATGCCGGGGAAGATGGTGTTCGAGGTGCTGAAGATGTACCCGCCGCCGGGTGAGGCATGCTCCAGGCAGTAGCGCGCGGAGGCGCCGATGGCCTCCAGCGGGCCGTCCTGCAGCAGGTTGCACTGCACGTTGCCCATCAGCGCCACCTGGCCGTAGGTGCGGCGCTTCACCTCCGCGATGTCCATCCCTGCCATGGGGTCGAGGGAGTGCAGCGCGTGCATGCCGGGGGCGATCCAGTCGTCGAGGATGGGCATCAAGTTGCCGTCGGAATGCTGGATGACGTACAACCCCTCCGCCTTGAGCGCCGGGATGTGCCGGTGCATATACGGGGTGACGAATTCGCGAAAGTGGCGCGGCGCCAGAAACGGCCCGCTGTTGTAGGCCACGTCGGAGACCAGGTTGACGAAGTCCGCCCCGGCGTCGCGCATGGCCCGCCCCATGGTGATCGCCGCGTCGGACATCGCCAACGCCTGCGTGTGCAGCACCTCGGGATGCTCGTACAGGTCCACCGAGAAGGCTTCGTAGTCGGTAATCGTGTCGATGGCGTGGATGGAGCAGGCGATGAACCCGCCCACCAGCACCCGGTCGCCCAGTGCCGCCTGCAACATCCGCAGGCAGTCGAGCTGCTGCGGCCCGCCCCACGGGCGCCAGAGGCACACCGCGTCCCAACCGAAGCGTTCCACGATGGCGGCGTACAGCTCCACGCAGGCGTGCAGCAGGCGTTCGCGCTCGTTTCCCGTCGCCACCGCGATGGCCTCCTCGCTCGGAAAATCGCGCCTGAAGGCCTCCGGGTTGAGTTCGAACATCTCCTCGAAGTGCGGAATCCGATCCGGCTCCCGAAAAGCCAGCGCCGCCAGCATCCGCTCACGTCCGGTCATGGCATCACCCCCGCCACAGCATACCGGATTCCCGGGTGGGGTACAACCGGCTGCCGGCGCACCAAAAAACGGGGCGCCACCCGGCGCCCCGTTACTTACCTGCATCTCGAAGACCGCTACTCTTTTTTCAGCTTGCTGAAGACGTCGCCGAAGAGGTCGCCGAGGGTGGGGGTGGCGTTGCTATCGTCGCGCTGCTTCTTCATGTAGTCGCGGACTTCGGTGCGCTCTTTGTCGCGCACTGCCTGCTTGAGGCTCAGCGCCATGCGGCCACGCTGGCGGAATTCGATGATCTTCACCGTCAGCTTCTGGCCGGGCTCCACCTGCGGGGTGGCGTCCCCTTCGCGGCGGCGGGGCATTTCTTCTTCGGGGATGAGCCCTTCCACGCCGTCCATCACCTTGGCGAAGGCGCCTTGCGGCGTGACGCGGGTGATCTCCACCTCGATGAGCAGGCCTTCGCGCAGCTCACGGCGGGCGTTATTCCACGGGTCGTCGGTGAGCTGCTTGAGGCCGAGGGAGATGCGCTCGCCTTCGTTCTCGATCTTCAACACCTTCACGGTGATGGTGTCGCCCACGCTGACCACGTCGGTCGGCTTCTCCACGCGCTCCCAGGCCATATCGGAAACGTGCAGCAGGCCGTCCACCCCGCCGATGTCGACGAACGCGCCGAAGTCGGTGGTGCGGCGCACTACGCCTTCGAGCACCTGGTCGCGCGAGAGGCCGGCCATCGTCTCGATACGCTCGGCGGCGCGCTTTTCGCCCGCGACGCGGCGCTCGGAGAGGATCACCCGGTTGGTGTCCTTATCCGCCTCGACCACCTTCACTTCGATCGACTGCCCGATGAAGCGGTCGAGGTTGTTCAGGTTGCGTGTGGCGATCTCCGACTTGGGGACGAAGCCGCGCATGCCGAGATCGACCACCAGGCCGCCCCGTACCGCGTCCGCCACCATGCCGCTCAGCGTCGTCTGCGCGTCACGTGCCGCGTACAGGCTGTCCCACACGCGGTCATAATCATTGCTGGTGCCCTCGCCCACGCCGCCTTCGGCGATGGTTGAGTCATCCACTTCTTCGAAGTCCGTCGACATGAATATCGCTCGCTTAATTGAAAATAAGTGCGCCGGAGAATCCGGCACGACTAGCATACCATATTCTATTCGCGAGCGGAATACCCCCCGCGGGAAGAATGGTGGAAAAGGGAGGAAGGGGGATGGGGAGAAGCGGCGAGGGCGAAGGATGATGGTCGTTCCGGGGCTTGCGACAAAAATATTCCTCTCGCCCACTCCCCGTGTCCACGCGCCGCGCGACCATTCCTCCGCCGGGGTGTCAAATCCCTTGCGGAGGAATGCTGATGCAGGTGATGGTGATCGGGACGGGCTACGTGGGGCTGACCACGGCGATTGCGCTGGCGTACGTGGGGCACCAGGTGACGGCGGTGGATACCGACGCGGCGAAGGTGGCGCGGCTGCGCGACGGGGTGAGCCCGATTCACGAATTCGGCGTGCCGCAACTGCTGACGCACTGCGCCCCCCGGCTGCACTTCACCGAGACGCTGGAGCGCGTGCCCGCGGTCGAGGTGATCTTCATCGCCGTGGGCACCCCGCCCACCGCCGACGGCAACGCCGACCTGACCTTCGTGGAGAACGTGGCGCGCGGCGTGGCGGCGCAGATCGCCCCGGGGCAGACGTGCACGCTGGTGGTGAAGTCCACCGTACCCATCGGCACCAATCAGCGCATCCTGTCCCTGGTCGAGCGCGGGCTGGCGGCACGCGGCATCGACGCGCGCGTGGCCTTCGCCTCCAACCCGGAGTTCTTGCGCGAAGGCATGGCGCTGCGCGACACCTTTTACCCCGACCGCATCGTCATCGGCGCCGGTTCGGCGGAGGCGGTGGCGGCGTTGAGCCGCATGTACCGCCCGCTGCTCGAGCAGACCTTCGTGCCACCCAGCTTTTTGCCGCGCCCCGATGGCTACACGCTGCCGAACCTGGTGACTACCGACCTGGTGAGCGCGGAAATGACGAAGTACGCCGCCAACGCCTTCCTGGCGCTGAAGATCAGCTACATCAACGAGATCGCCGGGCTGTGCGAAAAGGTCGGCGCGGACGTCACCGAGGTGGCGCGCGGCATCGGGCTGGACAGCCGCATCGGCCACCGCTTCCTCAGCGCCGGGCTGGGGTGGGGCGGCAGTTGCTTCCCCAAGGACACCGCCGCGCTCCTCGCCGTCTCCGACGACTACGGCTACACCATGCCCATCATCCAGGCCGCGCGCGAGGTGAACGGCCGCCAGCGCGTGCATATCATCGAGAAGCTGCAGGCCGCCCTCAAGGTGCTGCGCGGACGCACGGTGGGCGTGCTCGGGCTGGCCTTCAAGCCGAACACCGACGACGTGCGCGACGCCCCGGCGCTGGAACTCATCCGTATGCTCCTCGACCGCGGCTCCCACGTGCGCGCCCACGATCCGGTAGCCATCCCCAACGCGCGCCAGGCGCTGGCCGGCCTCGACGTGGAGTTCCTGGACGACCCCTACGCCGCCGCCGCCCGCACCGACGCGCTGGTGCTCTGCACCGAGTGGGACGACTACTACACCCTCGACCTGCCCCGCCTCGCCGCCGCCATGAAATCCCCCGTCCTCATCGACGCCCGCAACCACCTCGTCCCCGGCCTCGCCCGCGACGCGGGATTTGCGTATTATGGGGTGGGACGGTAAGGGGAATCGTGCTCGTAATCGTAATCGAAAACGTCCTCCTGGACTCGCCCCCCATCCCCGGCCATTATAGGCGTTAGTTTACTATCACGGCTTGCCTGTTCTCCGACCTGACGATAAATCGTCAGGCTACCGGCTGCGCCCCATGAATGGGGCTTTGGTAGTCTCCGCAAGGTAGTATTCACGTTTGGTTGGCTTTTCTAAGCTCGAAAATACCATCCCCACCGAAAACCTATCAGGAGAATAACCACGAAACCAGCTTCGCGCCCGCTTGCCAAGCCCCTTTTAAGGGGCGCAGCCGGTAGCCCGACGATTTATCGTCGGGTCGGAGAACAGCAAAGCCTTTACAGTAAGTTGACGCCTATGGGGCCGGGGTGGGGGGCGACCACAAGCATGCGTAGCGAGAAACTATACGAAGAGCATGGGGTAGATGGCAGGCAAGCGCCACGAGGGAAACGCTTCCCCCCGTCGAAAACGAAAAGCAGTCGATTACGATTACGATTACGAGCACGATTACCAGTAAGGAGACACCCCGATGCCATCATGGCGCCTGATTATCTTCGCCCTCCTTCTCGTCCTGGCCGGCGCGGCGCTGGCGGAGAATTGGCCCGCGTGGCGCGGCGACGGCAGCGGGGTGGTGCGCGGGGTGCATCCGCCGTTGTCGTGGAGCGCCACCGTCAACGTGGCGTGGCGCGCGCCGCTGCCGGGCGACGGGAACTCCTCCCCGGTGGTGTGGGGCGACAAAATCTTCCTCACCGCCTCCGCGGATGCCGGCAAGACGCGACTGGTGCTCTGCTATAGCGCGAAGGACGGCCATGAGCTGTGGCGGCAGGCGTACCCGGTGGAGCATCCCGGGCAGACCTACGTAAAAACGGGCTACGCCGCGCCTACGCCGGTGACGGACGGCACGCGCGTGTATGCCTTCTTCGACGACCCCGGGCTGGTGGCCGTGACGCTGGACGGCAAACCGTGCTGGACGTGCCCGCTGGGGACGTTCAAGGCGGGATACGGCATGTCGAATTCGCCGGTGCTGGCGGGGGAGATGGTGGTGCAGGTGTGCGACCCCGACACCCTCGGTTTTATCGTCGGCGTGGACCGCACCACCGGCGCCGTGAAGTGGAAGACCCCGCGCAACCAGACCGCCCAATACGCCACCCCGCTGCCGATGACCGTCGCCGGCAAAACCCAGGTGGTAGTGAGCGGCGCCGCCATCGTCGGTTACGATCCCCTCACCGGCGCGGAGATCTGGCGCTGCCGCGGGCTGATGCCCACCGTCTCCCCCAGTCCGGTGGCCGCCGACGGGTACGTGTTCGCGTCGTCGGGGCGCAACGGGCCGTCGCTCGTCGTCGATCCGGGCGGGCAGGGCGACGTGACGGAGCGCCGCGTGAAGATGCACGTCGCCACCGGCGGGCCGTACGTCATCTCCCCGCTGGCGTCGCCGGGGTTGCTGCTGCCGGCGGACGACGGCGTGCTGCGGCTGGTGAATCCCGCCGGGCAGGTGATCGCGCAGACCGCGCCGCTCGGGCACTTTACTGCCTCGCCCATCGCCTGCGGGCCGGACATCTACTGGAGTGACGAAGCGGGCAACACCTTCGTGATTCGCCTCGCCAAGGGTAAGCTGACCGTGACCGGGGTGAACCGGCTCGGTGAAAAGATCTACGCCTCCCCCGCCTGCGTCGATGGTCGTCTCTACCTGCGTACCGACAAGGCGCTTTACTGCATCGCGGGCACGCAGATCGCCCCCCCGACGGCGGCGCCGACGGAGACCGCCGACTTCGCCGTGTTGAAGGCCCGCTATGACGCGCATAAGGCGGCGGAGGGGGACGACATCCCCGTGCGCCTGGGGGTGGTGGCGGCGCTGGAAACGAGCAAAGACCCGCAGGCCGTGCCGCTGTTGCAGCAGATCGCCGTGCTCGACATCCATTGGGACGTGAGCGAGGCGGCGGTGAAGGCGCTGGGCGCCCACGGCGATGCCGCCGTGCCCGCGCTGCTGGCGATGTTCAAAGAGTGGCGGCCGTACCTGAAGGTCGTGGCCGCCGGACATCTGGCGCGGCTGCACACCCTCGCCGCGGTGCCCACGCTGGTGGCCGCCGCCACCGACGGCGACCAGCAGGTGCGCATCGCCGTGCTCGGGGCGCTGGCGACCATCGCCGCCGCGCCGGGCGGTGACGCCGCCGCCGTGACCCCCGCGCTGCTCACCGGCACCCGCGACGGCGAAGGCATGGTGCGCGCCGCCGCCTTCCGCGCGCTGACCGCCGTGGCGGGCAAAGCCAAGGCGCCGGAGATCGCCCCGCGGCTCCTCGATGGCCTGGCCGACCCCAACCCCCTGGTAGTGGCTGCCGTCAAACCCGCGCTCCCCGCGTATCACGTATCGAATGAGGCCATCATGCACGACATCCTGCTCTACGGCGCCCCAGCGCGTCGATCCCGTCATCGCCTGGCTGCACGCCGGGCCGATCCGCCTCAAGTTCCAGGACGGCGAGCTGCGCTACCTGACCGTGGGCGACCGCGAGATCGTGCGCCGCGTCTACTTCGCCGTGCGCGACAGCCACTGGGACACCGCCATGCCCGTCTTCCACCGCATTGACGTGCAGCAGAAGGTCGACTCCTTCCGCATTTCCCTCGACGCCGTGTGCGTCAACGACGTGGCGAACTACCACTGGAGCGGCGAAATCGTCGGTACGCCGGAGGGGAAGATCACCTTTAGCGTGAACGGGCAGAGCGACACCGGCTTCGCCGCCCCGCGCATCGGCTTCTGCCTGCTCTACGGCGCCGAGGCGCTGGCTGGACAGGCGTATCAGTTGCTCGACGCCGACGGCAAAGCCACGCCCGGCGCCTTCCCGAAGGACGTGAGCCCGCAACTGCTGTCGGAGAAGTTCACCGCGCTGCGCTACACCACTCCTGACGGCCTTTCCGTCACCTGCCGCACCGCCGGCGGCTTCGGCATGGAGGATCAGCGCAACTACTGCGACAGCTCCTACAAGGCCTACCACAACCTGGGCTATCCGTGGGACGTGCCCAAGGGGCAGGCGAAGCACGACACCTTCACGCTGGACGTGACGGGGGCGCACCCCGCACCCGACCCGGCGCCGACGGTCGCGCTGGCTATCGACGCGGCGATTCATAAAATGCCCGTGCTGCTGCCCGCCATGACCTCGGTGAAGGCCGCCGCCTTCGTGGCGCAGAACAGCAAGCGCGACGGGTGGACGAACGCGACCACCGTGGCGTGGGCCTTTAACCCCTCCGCGCACATGCCCGACGACGACATGTTCTTCGAGAACCTCTCCAGCGTGGTGGATCAGGCCGCCACCGTGCGCGCGGTGAACCCGACAGCCCGCTTGCGCGTGGACCCCATCGGCTTCGACTCGCCGTATCCGCGTCCCGGGCGCGACCCGCGCAACAGCGGGCAGTTCGCCGCGGCGTGGACCACCGCCATGGTCGGTTGGCTGGCGCGCGCCGGGGTGGATGAGGCGGTCTTCACTACCATCCCCAACGCCGTGCTGCAGGGGCTGGTGCCGCTGGCCGGCCACGCTGTGCACGGGCTGGACACCCTGGCTGGCGACCCGCGCGCGGTGACCGGCTTCGCGGTGGACAACACCTGCTGGCTGGTCAACCTCACCGCCGAGGCGCAGACCGTCACCCTGCCGCACCCCGCCACCCGCCTCGCCCGCCTCACCGCCGGCACCCACGAGTTCACCCCCGCCCCCGCCCACGGCGTCACCTTGACGCTAGGGCCGCTGGAGGTTTGCCGGGTGGGGTGGAAGTAGGAACGGCTAAGTAACTATCTCAAAACGTCTCGCAGCCGCCTCGCGGGTCTTCTCCGCGCCTGGCGTTGTTCGCTTCGCGAACCCAAGCCGTTTCACTGCGTGAAGCCAGCGGGTTGGATTTTCTAGCATGTATGACCTCATACACTCCCGAAAATCCTCCTAGCCAGTCACGAAGAATCCTCCGCGATCCGGCTACGATGCGTTTTGAGATAGTTACTATCGTCCCGCAGGCGTTTTCAGCACACCCAGCGTTTGCAGCCACTCCACGCAGCGTTGCGGCCAGGTGCTGCAGGGGTGCGGGGAGGGGCGCAGGCCGAAGTCGTGGCCGCCGACGGAATACAGGTGCAACTCGGCAGGTACGCCGGCTTGTTTGAGCGCCAGGTACATGCAGATGGCGATCTCCGCCTTGTCGCCGTCATCGCCGGCGGCGGCGAAGAAGGTCGGCGGCGCGGTTTTTGTGTAGGTGAAATTCGGCGCCAGTTCGTAGTGCGTCTTATCCCGCGACGGCAACGCGCCGCCCCCGTTGTAGAGCTGCACGGCGAAATCCGGACGGCAACTGACGGCATCGGCCGCGTCAACAGCGTCGTAGCTGCGTTTGTCGAAATTGGTAGAGGTGAGCGCCGCCAGCGCGGCGCCGGCGGAAAATCCGATGATGCCGATGCGCCGCGGGTCCACCCCCCACGCGCCGGTCTGGCTGCGCACCACGCTGATGGCGCGCTGGGCATCCTGCAGCGGACGGAGCAGCCAGACGTTGATCGACTGATTCATCTGATCGGGGCGGCGCGGCACCCGGTATTTGAGGATAATGCCCGTGATGCCGATGGAGTTGAGCCACGCGGCCACTTCCTCACCCTCGCTGTCCCACGCCAGATAGGTGAGCCCGCCTCCCGGGCAGATCACCATGGCGGCTCCGGTATCCTTGTCCTTCGACGGGCGATACACGGTGAGCGTCGGCTTGCTCACATTGGTCAGCCACTTCACCGGCTTGCCGGCGACCGGCGGGATCGGCTTGCCATCGGGCCGCGTGAGCCAAAACATCTCCGGCCCGATATTCCCGATCTCCCCCGGCGCCGTGCCGGGCCAGAGGTTGAGGACCTGCGGCGCCTCCACCGCGCGCCCCGGGATGAGTGAGAAGAGTGTGGTGCCGGCCAATAGCACCAGTGCGAAGCGTGAGAACATGGCGTCCCTCCTCGAAAGAAAACCGCAAAACCGCAAAGACGCAGAGGTCGCAAAGGGGACGCAAAGAGGAAATAGTTGGACCGAGGCGGAGCGTCGTGGTCGGATCCAGTCCTCTCCGCGAAGCAAAAAATCTCTTCGCGGTCTTCTTTGTGTCCTTTGCGTCTTTGCGGTTTTTTCGGAAATTGAGGCGCCAAGCGCCCCTGGATGGCTGGCCCTCTGCCCCCCTACAACACCACTTCCGCCCGCCGGTTCGCGTTGCATTGCAGCGTGACGGCGCAGGGGAGGCTGGCGATGTGGCAGGGGGCGGTGGCGACGTGGACGGCCAGCGCCGTTACCGTGCCGCCAAAACCGGCGGGGCCGATGCCCAGCGCGTTGATGCGCTGCAGCAGCTCCGCCTCCAATGCCGCGTCTTCCGGGTCGGGGTTGGGCGTGCCCAGTGGGCGCAGCAGTGCCTCTTTGGCGAGGAAGGCGACGGTATCGAAGTTACCGCCGATACCCACGCCGATCACCAGCGGCGGGCAGGCGTTGACCGCCTCGGCGGAGACGCGCGCCACCACGAAATCCATCACCCCCGCGGCGCCGTCGGCGGGCTTGAGCATCTGCAGCGCGCCGGCGTTCTCGCTGCCGCCGCCCTTGGGCAGCAGCACCAGCCGCAGCCGGTCGCCGGGCACCACGCGCAGATGGAGGATCGCCGGGGTGTTGTCGCCGGTGTTCACGCGGCGCAACGGGTGGTTCACCACCGACTTCCGCAGGTAATGCGCCGCGTAGCCGCGCGCCACCCCGGCGTGCAGCGCCGCTTCCAGGTCGCCTTCCACGTGCAGATCCTGCCCTATCTCGACCAGCAGAATCGCCAGCCCGGTGTCCTGGCACATCGGCAGCCCGGTGCGCGCCGCCACGTCGTAGTTCTCCACCAGCCGGCGCAGCACGTCCTGCCCCGCGGGGGAGGCCTCGCGGGCCACGGCATCCGCCACCGCGGCGCGCATCTCCGGCGGTGCCACGCGGGCGGCCTGCCCGCAGAGCGCGGCCACGGCGGCGGTGATGTCGGCGGCGTTCAGCGTACGAGTGATCGGCATGGATGTGCTCCTGTCGTCACATTCTAACAAATTCCGCGCCTCCGCGCACCCGGCACAGCGGCGCGCGTGGCGGGGAGGCGGGGCGGGAACACCGCAGCTAAGAGCGGCGGCGTGGGGCGTACGCCCCGCTCGCGGAGTGGCCATGGATCCACAACTCGCAGAACTGTTGCGCGAGCTGGAAACAGCTGCGCCCCAACAGGGAGCGTCGCGCCAGGCGCGGGAGGTCGGTCAGCTTCTCAACGTGCTCGCCAAGCTCCATCGCGCGCAGGCCATCCTGGAAGTGGGCACCTCGAACGGCTACACCACGCTGTGGCTGGGCGACGCCGTCGCGGAGACGACGGGCACGGTGACCACCATCGAGGTAGACGTGTGGAAGGTGGAACTGGCGCGCGAAGTGCTGGCGCGTTCCCCCCATGCCGACCGCGTCACGCTGTTGCAGGGGGACGCGCTGGAGCTGCTGCCCGTGCTGGAGGGTCCCTACGACTTCGTGGTGCTCGATGCCGACAAGGGGCAGACACTCCATTACCTGCGCACGCTGATGGAAAAGCTGCCCACCGGCGCGGTGGTCTGCTGCGAAGAAGCCCTCGGCAACGCCGGCGCGCTGGCCGACTACCTCACCTACGTCCACGACTGCCCCGGTCTGGAAAGCCTCCTTGTCCCCATCGGCGCGGGCGTAGAGGTGACGTATAAATCCCCCTGACGGGAGTAACCCGCGCAACATGCGGGTTGTCCGCGATGACCTGCGCACATGCACGCGACGGGGTGATACCGGCTGTCCCCCCAATCTGAAGTTTAGATAAACCGTCCGCGGCTCTTTTTTCCAGATGGGTTTTCTGTGCGCATCTTCCTCTAAGCATGTGGGCCGCCTGTCCAGTATGGATGGCGGCCCAATCGGTATCGTACTGGTGTCTGTCACAACCTTC
>CAIYQO010000276.1 GCA_903928345.1 uncultured bacterium
CGGACCGCGGGCGGTCAAATCAGGTGAGCAATACGTGGCGTGAAGCGTGAGCAGCTACATCAATAAGATGAATCTCAAACTTGATGATATCCGAGTATTGGCGTGTCCCACGGCTCCCTCGATGTTGCTGGCCACGGCATTGCACCGCTGGTGGCCTGGTCGTTCGCGCCCATCCGTTGTCGATTGTAGTAATTACATCTTGTTTATTGGGAAAGAGCACCCGCCCACAATCGCCTGCGGCGAACACGTGGTGGTTGTTCAGGATGTCCTCGATTTCCATACCGTCTCACGCAATCTCATGACTTTACTGGAAGGCGCGGGGGCGAATGTCGTGTGCAGTGCCGCCTTCGTGCAACTTGGGGCGACCCCGACACAACCACCGATGGTCGCTGGTCGATTCCATACCTCGATTACCTTAATGACTGTTCAGCGGCCGAACACGACCGGCGAACCAGCGTCGGACTATGATCTCAACTCCTTGTACTGGATCGAGCCCCGCACATTACGACCGATTTCCTATAAGCGGTTATTTCAGAGCCGTTCCACCGAAGACAGTGAACGAGGGTGGGTTCGGCGACAGGAGTTTCTCAGCCTGCTCGACCAGGACCCCTGTTATATCGCCACGGGGCATTATACCATCGGGACACGCCACTACATTGCGTCAATCAATATCCGTGATATTTTGACCGATGCGACCGGTGATGACATTGCCGAGTGGATTGCGGATGTTTGTGAGGGGAAAACGCGTGACGGGACATTGAAGATTCATGCCGGACTTCGGGCTTGGGAAACCCGTGCCGCGCGGCAGGTTATTGGTGATGTCGCTGATGTGGTGATGCCGTTGCATAGTCAAATCTATCACATCTGGCCACGCGTGCAGACCCTGCTGGCGCATCGCAATCGACGACAACCCCTCTGGCAGCTTCCGGCAACACTTTTTTCGGGTAGCGGCCCTATCTATCGGCTCCCCCTGCAATTGGAACGGCGGATCACGCAGGCCATTGAAACGTATGTGGACGAGTTACAGAAAGGAAGAATCACAGCAAGTGTTCCACCGATCCGCATACTCATCCTCGATGACGCGGTGGCATCCGGCCGCACCGCAGACACGATTATTACAGCAGTTGTCGAGCGTATTGAAAATACACTGCGCGAGAAGCAAGTGAATCCCGAGGCCATTCCCGGCTCGCTGGGGTGGATTCGGTATTTTGCTGTCGTGAATCAGATGGGAAAAGCACGACGGACCATCTGGCGACATAGCAGTCGATTTGAGACCGTGAAGCTGCATGTCCTCGTTGAAGAATACGCGCCGTTCATGGGGGTGCCCATCTTTAACGAGCATGACTGTCCGGTCTGTCAAGATGAAGAACGCCTTCACCATCTATTGGTTGTCAGTGAGCGCAATGAGGCCAAGATCGCGAGCGATTGGGTACGTCAGCGCTTGGAGGTGTTGCGGCCGATTGCCCTGGATAGCGAGATCGTCGGCAGTGAACGCGCCATTTTGCTCCCCCGACCGATCATCGCAGCAAAACGCTTGCACACCACGGAGACGCCCGCGAAACATGCGAATACCGCGATCTGGCGTTTTTACGATTTAATGTACCTGTCCTATCCTGTCGAGGATGTCCTGCTCTCGTTGCCAGAGGCGATGGGGCAGGAGAGTGACCCTCCCGGAATCAATCGCGCGTATGCGCGGTACCGGTGGGCTGTCATAGAATGGGCGATACGGCATTGGAATCGGATATGTGCGAGTACCGCACAACGCGCCTTCTTCGCATGTGTGACACAGGAAATCGCGCATGCCACGGAACTCATCGAACCCATTCTCGATCGCTTATACGTATTGCGCCACGACACGCGGGTGCTCGAATTTCTTTGTGTGTGCATTGACGAGTTAGCGAAACTGGAACGCAACCGATTAGCGCGCCTGCCAGGGGCTGCCAACCAGAGTAAAGGTGCAGCGTTGCTGGCCAACGGGCTCACCCTGTTCTTCCTGAACCTTGCACCACACGAACTGCGGAAGCTCTCGGTCGTGCGGGAGGGCATAGAGACCAGCGTATTGCAACTGCTGCAACAACTATCAGCCGAGGTGCGACAATATGATGTCAATCTGTTGTCGAGCCTGGAAGCCACTCTAGTCCGACCACCACGCTCCATCACAGAAGAAACGGCCTTGACTGTGATCGCCGAATGCTTGCTGCATGGTCGAGATCAGGGACAAACAGGGGGGGCGACACACCGATTGCTGCTCCGCTTGCTTAACGAACTCGTCGCACGCAAGGGAACGCCATCAGTCCGGCAATTGTTGTTGGGGTATCTACCTCAGTTTTCTGCGGCTGTGCAGGTGCTCTTTCCCACCGATTCCGTTCAAGTGGCCCATCGCGTTGTCACGTTTTGCTCAGTCGTCATTGAGTGGTTACAGACAGCAGATGAGTCAGCAATAAACTCTGATGACCAGCCTAGTGCCATACGCCACCTCTATGACATTCTCGCGCCGGGGGAGGCTTTCGCGGATATCTTCGATAAGCAGTTTTATCCCTCAATCCACGAGATTCAAGCGCAACTCGCCGAATATAGTTCGCGTTCGAGAAGCAATCACCAGATCGACTTTGTTTATGCCACGGAGATCGCCGATCATCGGTTCCTGGCACATGCCGGTTACTTCAAGGAATATATCGCCAACATCACGATATACGAGGCGGATAAAGACAAATATCATGGGAAGCCGTATCGCAGTTGTGTCAGCGTCCAGCAGGACGTCGCGGACGGGCAGTTCCGTCTGATCTTTCGCATTCTCACACAATATACCCCTTGGGATACAGCCGAAGTGAACTTGCGCAATAGTGGCAAGAATCAGTTCGTGACCAATTTGCTGAAACGCTTTGGCGTCTTGTGTCCGAGTTCTCCCGTTGCTCCTGATCGAATAGAGGCTATGCAAGGGTATTTAGCCGCTTTCGTCGTGAACGTGCTTCCGGGAACCATCGAAAGGAAGGTGCAGTATGGCACTCCGAGTTCTGTATGTGGAAGATGAAGATGAGGAATATAACAAAATCCATGCTGCCGTGAATAATAGTAACGGCCAATATACTGGTGTCCATATCTTCGTCGAGCACGAATCGGATCCCGCGTCGTTGCCTGAGCGTTTGCCTGGAGCTGGATACGATATTGTCCTTGCCGATATGTATTTCAACAAGCAACCAAGGCTAAAAGACATCATCACGCACGTGCGTGCATTCAATCCGCGCATGCCCATCATTGCTTATACGAATCGAGGGACGACCGCGTTGCAAGAATGTTTGGAAGAAAAAGATCACCTGTATGATATTTGGGATAAGAATTCTGCCTCTCCGGCGTATGTCGCGTGGAGGCTCAGTAAACTTGCAGTCGAACTCGCACGCGCAACCCCCGTGTCTGTCTCCCAGCGTGCGTTGCGTACGAATGTCGCGGTCGGGCCATCTTGGCGAAACTCTGTAAACGATATCGCGCGCCGTTATGCCCTGGGGTTAACGGAAGTCGACCAATTACGCAAAGTTACAGAACCTATCAATACCATTGCCTCGCTTTTAGGGGTGCAGGATGTCTGTACCCCGTTATGGAAAACGATCTGCGCCTGGGAAGGATATGGGCGTGCCATCGCGCCCACGAGTCGGGGGCATGCACGACATGCGGTCAATGTATATCTTCTTGGGTATTTCCTTCTGAATGCGCCGGAACTCGCTGCGTTCTGGCAGGCGTGCTGGGGTGGCATCGCTGAACGCCGTGGGATACCACAGTCAATGGATCACACTGATGCCTTGAATGCTGCCTGGTTTTACGCAGGTATTTTTCACGATGCCGCGTATTGCCTGGAGAAACAGCGGAAACTCACCTCGGATTTATACCATCTGTATCAGGTGTTCCCGGAAGCGACGTTTTCATCGCATCCACCAGTACCATACGCTCCCGATACCTTGCTGAGCACATTCACCGAGCCCCTGCGTGGCCAGATTCGTGCGGTCATGGGCGATGGGACAGATCACGGTGCCGCGTTGGCAACGTATTTGTTGCACGCGGTAACCATTGAGTCGCAGGTCCCCATCGTCATCGAAGCCGCTCGCGCAATTGCGCTCCACACGCTATTCTCGAAAATGGGGTCTGCGCGGTTATCCTGGCGAGAAGAACCGCTGGCATGCTTGCTTATTCTCTGTGATCAACTTCAAGCGTGGGATCGTGAGACGGGAAAAGACGAGACGCAGTTCGTGCGTCCGGAACGTGCCGAACTGACAACACTTGCTTTCGATGGTGAGAATGGCAAACCACAATTGACGGTCAGCATCGATTATATGGCGCCAAACGCGTATCAGCGAGCCCCCGATTTGCATGACGATGTTCTTGATGAATTACACGCGGCAATCCGAGAGCGCGTCATCGCAACGTTCCTGCGTCTTGATGATCGTCCCTTCTCGTTTTCACCAAGATTTTATTTTGGTGGATCGCTGCTTGAAGGCATCAGTCATCCGATACCCGCAGAGAAATGCGCTCGCAGGTAGACAGCAGAATTGACGATAGGTTATTGGGGATCGTCCCAGTGTTTGGGTAAGGTGACTTACAAACGAGCGGTGGAGCCGCTTTTCGCCTGGTTATGACTCGAGATGTGGTAAGGGACTCTAGCCCGCATTATTCATGAAGGGTCCGGCTTCCCCCCCAGACCCGCTTGTTGTTCGCCTGACGCCGGATTTGCGTCGTTCTTACACCAGTCGAACGTCCAGCCGGAGGCATTCGGGCACGGATGAATGCTTTCCAACGCCTGGTGAGCGCCTTGCACACTCATCCAGGCGTATGTACCCGCCGGACGCTCTCCCTCCGGTCGGTCCTGGTTCCCGGCTGTCCGCGGTTGCGGCGGTCAGGCCAGCCGCTGACACAGCCGCGCCCAGATGGCCTGACCGGGGAAGCTGGTCGGCAGGTGGAACCAGATGCGCCGGCAGGTCTGCACCACCTTCGCCCCCACTTTCAGCAGCCGCGTGCGCAGCGTGCTGATCTGCGCCGTGGCCAGCGGCGTGCCGGCCAGCGCGTCCTGCAGCACCGCCAGCAGCAGCGCCGCCGCCAGGTGGAACAGTAACCGCGCCTGATTCGCCAGAAAGCGGTGGCAACTGGTGCGCCCACCGGCCAGATTGCAAAATCTCAAAACACTTTGCCCAATCCCAAAGATATGAACGCGGAATCCCAAGTTATATGAACGATGAATCCCACGGTATATGAACGGTGTCCCAAGTTTTATGAACGACCAATCCCAGTTTATATGAACGCCACCCTTACGCCGAAATCCCACTTATATGAACGCAAGGTGCGGCGGGGCGCTCCGCCGATTTAGGGGGGAGCGCGGCCGCTGGGGGCCGGCGCGTGTGCATACTTTATCATGTTTCCCCTTGTTCCTCAATCCATGCTTTCCCGACCCTGTGCACCGGTGGGGACGGGCACGCAACGGCGCGTCATCCGCGCTCGGGTGGGCCGGTCGGTGTCCGCAACCCAAGCGCGGAGCGCGCGGGAGCGGTGGCCTCAGTCGTGGGCATCGCGCTGGCCTGGGCATGCGGGGTGAACCAGGCGATCAGGGCGTCCAGGGTTGCGTCTTGCTGCGGACGCGTCACCTGCCTGGCCAGCGGATCGCCGGCATGGGCGGCCGCGGCGATGGCGTCCAGCAGGCGCGAGACCCGCTCCTCCCACTGCGCCAGGGAGTCGCGATTGACCAGCACCATCTCCGCGTGCAGGCGCTCGCGGTAGGCGGCTTGCCGGGCCGCCGGCGAGGCGTAACATTTTGGTCGTCCCATTTCTTTCCTCCAGCATCGTTTCTCCACGTGACGTTATGCTTCGCTCTTCGGGGTGGCGCCCTGGTCGCCGGCCTTGCGCTGGGAGTCGCCCTGTAGCCGGATGAGGATCGCGGTATGCACCAGGCGATCACAGATGGCATCCGCCAGCGTGTGGTCGGGGATTAGCCGGTGCCAGTCGGCCGGGGGATACTGCGTGGTCACGATCAGCGAGCCGACCTGATCGCGTTCTTCCAGGACTTCCAGCAGATTGGTGAGATCGTCGAGTGGGACGGCGGCCATGAGGAAGTCGTCCAGGATGAGCACCGGCGTGAGCTGCAGTTTGCGCAGGTATTTCAGCAGGCAGCCGGTGCCCCGCGCCGCGTTGATCTCCTCGAAGAGGTGCTTGTAGCGCAGCTTGCGCACGGCATGGCCCCCGCGGCAGGCTTGCACGCCGATGGCCTCGGCCAGATAGGTTTTGCCCACGCCGGTGGGGCCGGTGAGGATGACATTGGTGGCCTGGGTGATCCAGGCGTCGGTGGTGAAGCGCGCCAGGGTGAGCTTATCCAGGCCGCGCGCCGGGGAGACATGGACGTTTTCCAGGCACGCCTGCTCGGGTTTGAAGTCGGCGGCGGTCAGCATGCGCTGCATGCGCCGTTGCGTGCGCGCGGTGAATTCGTCCTCCACCAGCAACGCGAAAAAATCGTCCGGGGCCAGGCTGTGCTGTTCCCCGAGGGACAGCCGACGCTGCAGGGCGTCCGCCATCGCCGACAGGCGCATGGTGCGCAGTTGCGTGAGTACGGTTGCGGTGTGCATGACTTACTCTCCTTGATAATAGGCAGCGCCGCGCAGCTGCGCGTGCTCCACCAGCGGTAGTTGGCGCTGGCCCGCGCCGGGCAACGGCTGTTGATCGAGCCCGTGCACCAGAATCTGTTTCACGTCGCGCAGGGTAGGCCGGCGGAAGTAGACGGCGCGTTCCGCCGCCGCCTCCACCCGCGAGGAATCATAGGCTTTGCACAGCGTGATGACGCCCTGTGCGCTCCGATGGGCTTCCTCGTCGTGCCGCTTGCGGGCATAGATGCCTTCCACCAGCACGCGGGTGAACGGCCCGATGACCTCGGCGACATGCAGAAAGTATTCTTTGGAGCGCCCCCGGACACGGCGATGTGCTTCCGGCTGGTGCGCCTCGCTGACGCTCTGGCGGCCATCGGGCGGACGGTTTGGCATGCCGGACGACGTGGACGCCATGGTGATAGATCTCCACCACGTCCCCCACCAGAAAGAGATCGACGTGGTGATCAATGAGCGCGTGCGGCACGCTATAATAATGCTGGTCGTAGCGCACTCGGTAGTTGCTGGGCACGCGCACGCCGTACTGGGCGTCGGTGATCCGAAACGGCTCGGTCGGCAGCGGCCGGGCGGCCGGCAGGTCATAGCGCTGGAAGCGCTCCAGGCGGCTTTGCCCCTGATAGTCCCGCATCGGGCGGGCGTTGAGGGCGTCGCGTAACGGCGCGATGGCCGCGGTGACCTCCGCCAGTGAGAAGAACTGCTGCTGACGCAACGGGGCCAACACGCGCTGTTGGACACACCGGACGGCGGCTTCCGCGGTGGCTTTGTCCCGCGGCTGTGCCACGCGCGCCGGCAAAATGACGAGATCATAGTACTCGGCGCATTTGCGATACAGATGGCCGAACGTCGGGTCCGCCCGATCCGGCTTCGTCACCGCCGCTTTCAAGTTATCCGGCGTGACAACGCGCGGTACGCACCCGAAGTAGACGAAGGCTTGCACGTGCGACGCCACGAAATCCCGCGCCGATTGGGTCAGCGAGGCCCCGACATACGTATGGCTGCTGGCGCCCCAACTGGCCACGAAGATCTCCACCGGCACGCGCACCCCGGCGTCGCGATCCCAGAACGCCAGCCCCTGCCCGGAATAATCCACGAACAGATACTCGCCCCCGGCGTAGTCGGTCTTCATCACCGGCTTGGTGCGCTCCAGTTGCTGGCACATCCGATAAAACGCGCTCCGGCTCATGCCCGCCGGGTGGGCCTCGCGATATTCCTCCCACAGCAGCTGCCACGTCACCCCCGGCCGCGCCGCCTCCGTGCGCAGATACGCCAGATCCACCCCCGCGTCCGCCTCCCGCGCCGTTGCCGGATACAATTGGCGCTTCAGGGCGAACTCATCGACCTCTTCCGGCAGCGGCCAGGACAACCCGCTCGCGACGAACCGCTGGAGGATGTTATGCACCCCGCCCTTGGACAGCCCGCAGATCTCGCCAATCGTGGCAAAACTCTTCCCCAGCTCGAAGTGCAACCGGAGCACTTCCCGATAGACCAACATTTTGAGCCTCCTCTTCGGCATACCGGCCCCCTTTCATCGAGGCCCATAGTACAGGCGTCCTCGACATCGGAAAGCCGTCCGTGGTGGGAGCACGAAAAAATCCCACGTTTATGAACGTTCATATCCGGTGGGACGAACGTTCATAAAACGTGGGATTTGGTTGCCGAGGGCCCGAAGGCCCGCGTTCATATAATCTGGGATTGGTCGTTCATATCCGTGGGATTGAGCGTTCATAAAAGTTGGGATTTATCAGTTATTAAAGGCGGTGAATCTGGGCGATGATACCGATACTACGGGATGCGTGGCAGGGGGATTATCTGGCCTGGTGTATGGTATGAAAGCCATTCCTACATCATGGCATGAAGCAATGGCGCGGCAACTTGAGATAGCGCAAGTGCTGGAATATTGTCGCCGCTTACCCTCTGCATCCCCGCTTTGCTCACCCGTCCTGGCCATCCGGCATGACAGCGGGGTGTCACTCAGGTACACTGAGGGACATCTTGTTTGAAAGGTCGGGGAGAAG
>CAIYQO010000277.1 GCA_903928345.1 uncultured bacterium
CGCGTTGTGCCTGCGCGCGCGGGCGATCGGCACGTCATTGTATGAGGCGTCTGCGGCGTTATGGCACGACTATCTGAAAAACGAACTCCGCAATCCTACTATTACGGCGGTGGGGTGTGCATAAGCGAAAGTCCTAATTATTCGAAATGTTATGAATAATGCAGGTTAGTAAGGGATCCGTTTCATTCGACCCTGGCATCGTTCGCGTTGTTATGCAGACATCGATGTTTCGACGGGCAGAAACTGGAGGATCCGGTATGTCAGAACGTGTATGGAATCGATCAACGGTCATCGCCGCCATCCGCGCCGAAGCGCGCGCGGGGCAGGATTTGAGCTATTCGCGCACGGAAAAGCGCGTGCCGTCGCTGCTGCATGCCGCCCAGCGCGTCTTCGGGCACTGGAGCGCCGCCATCAGTGCCGCCGGTTTCGACTACGAAGCCATCCGTCGCTACCGCAAATGGACGCGGGAGATGGTGGTCGCCCGTATTCGCGCGTGGCATGCCCAGGGTGCCGACCTGAGCTGGCGCAATGTGTCGGTCGACCTTGATCCCCCGCTCGCCGCCGCCGCGTTGCACGCGGGGCGCTTCGAGTCCTGGAACGAGGCCTTGCTAGCCGCCGGACTCGACCCGGAAAAGATCGCCCGCTACCGCCGCTGGTCCTCGCCGACTATCCAGGCCGAGTTGGAGAAGCTCGCCAAGGATGGCAAGACGCTGGATCAGGAGTCCATTGCCGGCACCTCGCCCGCGCTCCTCGCCGCGATCTACCGCGTGGGCGCCGGGCTCGTCGCCGAACGCATCCTGCTGCAGGATCGCCTGCGCGACCCCGGCCACCTGCACTCCGCCGCCGGCGTCCGCGAGCGCGTGCGCCAGGATGCCCACCTGCGGAAGCTGCTCTACCCGGCGGCGCGGAACTAGACCTACCCCCTTCCGCGCAAGGGAGGGAGAAGCGAAAGAAGCAAATCAGCCCCGAGTTGCCTGCAACTCGGGGCTGTTGCGTTGGGGAAGCCTGCACCTTCATACCGCACGCATCCCTTTGCCGTGCCGCCTGTTCAACAGATCTGCCAACCGCAATAATCGCGCGTGGCTTGTGGGGATACTCCCGCGCAGGGTTGTGGGGTAACGGAATACTTCTCGATGGGGAAGTAAATCGTTATGAATAGCAAGCGCACGGTTCGTCTGTTCTGCACATGCGGCGTCATCGCGCTGATTGTCTCTGCTCTCCTTGCCGGGTGTCAGCAGCATACAACTGCCCCGACATCTTCATCGCATGGCGACGTGATCTTCTCACCGCCCACTTCCATGGGCGCGCGGGAGAGTCTGCAGGTGGCTATCTACCATCAGGAAGCGGTGATAGCCCAGGCTCTCCTGAACACGACATTCCCCCCGCAGAACCTGCGCCTGCCCAATCTCCCCACGGGTGAGTACCGCTACAAGGCGCTGCTATACCTCGATGGGAATGCCACCGGCCTGGTGGTGGGAGAGGCCGAGGGTTACCTGCTGGTGCAAGCCACTCAAACGACCGTGATTCCCTTGACCATGCAAGCGACGCAAGGGCGCATCACGCTCGCGCCGTTCGAGCCGTTTCTCACGGTGGGCCAAACGGTGCCGCTCACGGCGACCATACGCAATCCCGACGGTGCGGTGGTACTGATGCCCCCGGGACAGATGACGTGGTCCGTGGAATACGCGCCTGACGTCGCCGGCGTTAGTGCTACGGGTCTCGTGACGGCACTGGCCCCCGGGTATGCCATTATCGACGCCGGCAATACCAATGCCGACCCGATGACCAGTTCAACCGTCGTAACGGTCGCCGGTCAGCCGGTGGGCACGCGCGGCCGCATCGTCTTTACGAAAGAAGCCTCCGGTTTCGCAATCCCCAATACCGATATCTTCATCATCAACGCCGATGGCACCGGGTTGCGGCAACTCACCGATAATCCGGCCAATGATGACATGCCGGATATCACCGCGGATGGGCAGTTGGTGGTCTTTACATCAGATCGCGACGGGCGTGAGGCACTGTATCGCATGCGGAGCGACGGCACACAGCTCCAACGCCTGGCGGCGCCTTCGTTTGCCGGCGGGTCGGGGCGCATCAGTCCCGATGGACGGTATGTGGCCTATACCGGTGGTGTGGCAGGGGGCGTGTCGCAACTCTTCCGGCTCGATCTGCAAAGCGGACAGGAAGTGCAACTGACCAGGGGGACAGCCGCCAGTCACGACGCGAGCTTCTCACCGAATGGCACGCGGCTGCTCTTCGTCACGGATAGTGCTTCGGCGCAGCAGTTGTATACCATGGGGATCGACGGTTCTGATGTCCGGCAGCTCACTTCCGGTACCCAGGTGATCCGCTACCTCGCGCCGACGTACAGTCCAGACGGGATGCGGATTGCTTTCAGTGGGCCGAATATGCCGTCGGTGCTCATGACGATCAACGCGGGGGATGGTTCGGACCTTCGCCAGGTGTATATGCCCCCAGGCGGCGGCTTCGTCGGGGCGCCAGCCTTCAGTCCGGACGGCCAGACCATTTTGCTCCCGTTTGCTCCCAACGGCCACGGTCCGCCGCTGTCGAAGTATTCATATCTCTATCGTGTCGATGCTCAAACCGGCGCGGCGGATATCTGGCTGCCCCGTGTCTCCAGTGCGAGCTGGAGCCGGCAAGGGGAAAGCAAAAAAAGGCCCTCTTCCCTCGAAGGAAGGGGGCTGGGGGTTAGGTCACCCCTGCACCTGTGCCTTGCGCAGCACCTCGCCATGAAGAAGGAAACCGGGGCTGGCGACGGCGGTGACGACTGAGCCGGGGGTGAGCATCACGTGCCAGGCGCCGTTGGTGGTGGTCACGCCGGGCACTACGGGCATCATCACCAGGCCGCAACGCTCTTCGACCCAGTGGCGGCGGGCATATTGCCAGCGCCGGGCGGCGTCGTCCACCGCCAGCACCCATGCCTGGGTGGCGGCGGGCAGCAACGCCCCCTCCTGCGGCCACAGCGGGGTGAAGCAGGCACGCTCCACGCGCAACAGATGCTCCGGGTCGCGCAGCCACGCCTCATGCACCTTCTGCCCGGTCATCAGGTCGTCCAGCGTCAGGGCGTCGTGCAGATTATCGAGAAAGCGTGTGACGATGGCGCGCAGATCGGGGGCCAGCAGCAGCTCGCGGTCCTGCGCGGCGCGCTCCAGGCCGGTCATGTTGCTCTCCAGCGCCGCGCGTGCCTCCTGTGCCGACGGCATGCCCGGCGTTTTGGCCGCACGCGTCGCGTGGCGCGGCGCCGCCGGGATAGCAGGCGTAAGCAGCGCGGCAGCCTCCCCACCCGGCAGGCGGTCGAAGACCGTGCGGCACATGAAGCAGGTCAGGTGGCCGTAGCGCGCCAGTTGCGTCAAATTCAGCGTGGGTCGCTTGCAGCTCGGGCAGGGCACGCTGAAGATCAGCCGCCCGCAATGCGGGCAGTCGGACCGCCCCTGTACGGTCGGCACCGGCCGCGCGCAATACGGACACGCATTTGTCGTTGAAGAAGCATGGGTCGCCATCACATCCCAGTGTACCAGAACGCGTGGCGACGGGCAACGTGTGAGGGGGAATGGGAGAAGGTGAGATTGGGAGAATGAGGGGAAGGCCGGTGTGGGAGAGCGACGACTGGATACGGTTTTGATGAGCCGGGCTCCCGCCCTGTTCCAAACGGTGACTAAGAACAGACCGAATCCGGTCGTCGCTTTTCTATACCGGCCTTCCCCTCCCCCATTCCCCCATTCTCAACTTCGCCATTGTGCATTCCACGCTCCGCATTGTACAATAGCGTGGGATGTCCGAAGAGCTTGCCGAACAATGTATCGTTGCCCTGGACCTGGAAACCACGGGGTTGTCTGTGAACCGCGACCGGATCGTCGAATTCGCCGCCGTCCGCTGGCGGCACGGGGTGATCGAGGGGGAATTCGCGGCACTGGTGCAGCCGGGCCGTCCTATCCCCTACCACGCCACGCTGGTGCACGGCATCACCGACGAGATGGTGGCCGACAGCCCGGCCATCGCCGACGTACTGCCCGCTTTTCTGGACTTCTGCCAGGCCGACCTGCTGGTGGCGCATAACGCCAAGTTCGACCTGGGCTTCCTGGACGCCGCCTGCGCCCGCGCCGAGTTGCCGCTGCTCTCGGTGCCGGTAGTGGACTCTTGCACACTGGCGCGCGAACGGCTGCCCGGTTGCCCGAACTATCGGCTGGAGACGCTGAAGTCGGTGCTGCAACTGGGGCAAGGGCAGGCGCACCGGGCGCTGGAGGATGCGCGCGACTGCCTGGCGGTCTTCCTCGCCTGCACCCACCCCGACGCCCCCACCCTGCACCTGCCCGTGCCCCCGGCCAGCCCGCTGCCCGGCGAATACCACCTGCTCACCGCCACCTTCGACGACGGCGGCACCATCCACATCGAATACGAGGACACCCGCGGCCACGTGACCCACCGCGAAGTGCGGCCCCTCGGCGTCAGCCGCAACGGCGACGCCATCGTGCTGGAAGCCCACTGCTACCTCCGCGGCGAAAAACGCCACTTCTCCCTCTCCCGCATCCGCCGCATGTGGCGCGCGTAACGCCGACCGTCCCCTGTACGAAACAACCGGGAACCGCTACAATGGCACGTGACCCAACAAAACGAGGTGACGTGCATGACGACCCTCCGTACCGCCCTTCTGCTGCTCCTGCTGGGCGTGCTGTCGCCCCTCTGCGCGCTGACGCGCGTGCCGGTGCAGGATTTCGAGACGGGCGCCGCGCCGTCCGTCGTCGGCGAATACTGGCAACCCGATTCCGCCGTCGCCTTCTCCACCCACGCGCCCGCCTCCGGCAAACAATGCGTGCGCCTGCACTACAGCTTCGCCCAGGTGTCGGGCAACCAGTACCTGTGCATTCCGCTGAAAACGCTGGTGCGCGCGCCGATTCACGCCGTGGTGCTGGCGGTGAATGGCGACAACTCCCACTGCGGGTTGGGCTTCCAGGTTATCGATGCCCACGGCGAGACCCACCAATACCAGTTGGGCGTGGTGGATTTCTTCGGCTGGCGCGACCTCGTCGTCAACACCGACCTGCCGCACGAAACGTGGGGCGGTGACAACAACCGCGTCATCGACTACCCGCTCACCGGCTTCACCCTCGTCGTGCACGCGCCGGCGGAAACCCCCACGCGCGGCAACCTGTACTTCGACAACATCCGCGTGGATTCCGAGCGCGGCGCCGCCGACACGCTGCCCTCCGACGCCCGCTTCATCGTGCCGGTGCTCGATTTCGAGACCCCCGACACCCTCGTCACCCCGTGGGGCGTCAACGCGCCCGCTGACAACACGACCACCCTCGGCCCGCCCGCCGCCGGCGGCAAGCAGAGCCTGCTGCTGCACTACCACTTCGTCTCCTGCAAGGTGGAAGAGTACCTGGGCATCCCCAACAAGGTGTGTATCCTCTCGCCGGTGCATAAGCTTATCTTCAGCGTCTTCGGCGACGAGTCGCGCTGCGGCCTGGGCGTACAGGTCTACGACGCCAGCGGGGAGACGCACCAATTTCGCGTGGGGCCGGTCGATTTCAAGGGGTGGAAAGAGTTCACCCTCGACCTGGACGCCGGCCACGAAACGTGGGGCGGCGACAAGAACAACCGCATGGACTACCCGCTTTCCGGCATCTGCTTCGCCGTCAGCGCCCCGCCACGCAAGGCGAACGGCGACTTCGACGTGGCGCAGCCCGAGCCGGTGATCGACCCCGAGGGGCCGAAGGACGACCACCCGAAGGGGCCGGTGCAATCGGTCTCCGGCACGCTGGCCTTCGACAACGTGCGCGTCGCCTCCGAGCGCTCGGCGGAGGCCACCGTCTTCGCCGCGCCGCCGAGGGCGAAACAGGCGCTGATCGACGGGCTACTCTTCGTCTATCGCCCCGCCGTCTGCGACGGGTACTTCTGGGGTAAAGACACCCCCGCCGTCACCCTGTCGCTGGTGAACCCCGGCCAGGACGCGGCCAAGACGCCCGTCGCCGTGCGCGTGGCCGACCGCCATGGCGCCGACCTGGGCGAGGTGTGGCACGACGCGGTGAGCCTGGAGCCCGGCACGACGTGGGGGCACGACGTACCGCTGAAATTGACGCGCTACGGGGTCTACACCGTCACCGTGTCGGTGGGCACGGAGACGCACACGCTGCCGGTGAGCTGGCTGGCGGCGCCGGCGACCCCATGGGCGGAGAGCCCCTTCGGCGTCTGTACGCATTGGGGTCGCTACCCCGACCCGAATGCCCCCTTCACCACGCTTCGCGCCATGGGCGCCTCGTGGATTCGCGAGGGGATCGGCTGGAACGAGGTGGAGCCACAGGCGGGGCAATACACCATCCCCGGCAACTTCCTCGCCGTCGAAAAGGCCGCCAAAACGCTCGACCTGCACCTGCTGCTCATCTTCGCCTACGGCAACCGGCTGTATGAAGACGGCATGGCGCCGAAAACGGAGGCGGGGCGCACGGCCTTCACGAACTACGCGAAATGGGTGGTGGCGAACACGAGGGATTACTGCCGCGACTTCGAAATCTGGAACGAGCCGGACAACGCCTTCTGGGCGCCGAGGCCCAACCCGGACGAATACGCCGCGCTGGTGCGCGCCGCCTATCCCGCGCTCAAAGCCACGCCCGACGGCGCGAAGGCGAACATCGTCTGCGGCTGCCCGTCGTACTTCAACTGGGGCTTCATCGACGGCATCCTGCAGGGCGACGTGGGGCACAACCTGGACACCTTCTCGCTGCATCCCTACGGTCTGGGCGGCGGCTCCGCCGAGGCGGGCGGGCTGGCGGAGAAGACGGCACAGCTCAACGACAAACTCGCGGCCAACGGCGCGGCGAAGCGCCCGGTGTGGTACACCGAGTTCGGCTACGTCACGCAGCCCATCATCGGCGGCGTCACGCAGGACAAAGCGGCGATGTTCGTGGTGCGCGAGTACCTGCTCGCGCTGGCGCAGCCCAACGTGCAGCGCCTCTTCTGCTACGACTTCCAGGACGACGGCACCGACCCGCGCAACAACGAGCACAACTTCGGCATGATCGCCTTTGACGGCGCCCCGAAGGTCGCCTTCGCGGCGTTCAACACCATGGCGCGCTGCCTCTTCCGCACCACCTTCGGCCGCACGCTGCCCGTGGGGAGCAACGCCCAGTGCGACGAGTTCGCCGGACCGGGCGGCAAGGTGCTGGCCGCGTGGGCGGTGGACGGCGCCGCCACGCTGGCCTTCGCTACGACGGCGAGGAGCGTCACGGTCACCGACCTGATGGGCAACGCGACGACGGTGACGCCGGTGAAAGGCCGCGTCACCCTGCCGCTCACCGGCGAGCCGTGCTTCGTCAGCGGTTACGGCGAAGCCACTCTTGCCGACCCGCTGCTCTCTGTGGGCGGCAGCGTCACCGCCACCTGCGGCACCCCCGCGCCGGTAAAGCTGACCGTCGATCCCGCGCTGGCCGGGATGAAGTGGACACTTACCGTGCCCGACGGATGGACGCTGCAGCCGACGGACAAGCCGAACGCGTGGACCCTGCTCATCCCCGCCGCCACCACTCAGGGCGGCGACTACGGTATCGTCGCCACGGGGGAGAACGGCCTGGGCATGGGCGCTCAGGTGCTGGTGCGCGACCCGCTGGAGATCGCCACCGGCCTCACGCCCGACGGCAACGTGACGCTGACGCTGAAGAACCCCTTCACCGCGCCGGTGGCGGCGACATACCAGCTTACCCTCGGCACCGCGGAGACCGACCCGGTACCCGTGACGGTGCCCGCGGGCGGCGCGAAGACGGTGGAACTGCCGGTGAAGCCGGAGGCGGACGGCGGCGTGCGCGGCGTGCCGGTGGACATCACCGTGGCCGCGGGCGACGCCTGGCGGGCCTACCGGCGCGTGATCGGGGGAGCCACGCCGTGCTACCCGCTCACCGCCGCGGTGGACGGCGACTTGAAAGAGTGGGACGCGCTACCCCCCTGCCTGCTCGACGCGTCCTTCCAGGTGGTGAGCATCGCCAACTCGAACTGGGGCGGGCCGGCGGATCTGTCCGCGCGCGTGTGGCTGGGCTACGACACCGGGAGCCTGTTCCTTGCCGCGCGGGTGAAAGACAACCAGCACACCCCCGCCACCGAGGCGGAGGCGATGTGGATGGCCGACTGCCTGCAACTGGCCTTCGCGGTGGGCGACATGCGCTACGAATTCGGCCTGGGCCTGGCCGCCAACGGTGGCACGCTGGTCTACCAGTGGAGCCCCGACGCCCCGCGCATCGACGGAAAAATTGAGGCGGTGGCACGCCGCGTAGGCGACGAAACGCTCTACGAAATGCGCCTGCCCCTCGACGCCCTCCACGTCGTCCCCGGCAAAACGCCCCTCCGCTTCGCCTGCCTACTCAACGACAACGACGGCGGCGGCCGCCGCGGCTGGATCGAATGGTTCCCCGGCATCGGAGTGGGGAAGAACCCGGCGTTGTACTCGCCGGTGAACTTTCTGCCGAAGAAATAGACCTGGGATAACCACAGAGACACGGAGACACCAAGGGAGAGATAGGTTCTGCCATCAGGAGATTACGCATGGACGAAAAACTGAAACGCCGCCGCAAATGGCTCGGGCTCGCCGGGCTCGCGCTACTCCTTATCGGGGCGGGGGTGTGGTGGGCGCTGGCGCCGGCTCGGTACCACCGTGTGATGGTGCCAGGGTTTGCGGACGGTTTCGTGTCTCCATTCAATTGCAATACGCATGGTTTTCTGGTGCTGGAGAACCCGGAGCGCTTTGTGTTCTTTGACTGGCAAGGGCGAGAACAGTGGCGTGTGCAAACTGGCACTGAGTACGCGGGCATGACGTCCGACAGCATGTTCTTCAATACGCGTATGGGCGATGCGACCGTCGTGCCTGATGGTAACACCCTGGGCCTTTGCCTGGTGCGGAATAACGCGCTCGTATTCGAGGAGTGGCAAACCGGCGTCAAGCGTTCGAGCGTGAAGCTGCCGACACGGCTGCCCCTTCAGAATGAAATAGGTATCGTAGAATCCAACTGGTATACCGCCAGAGTCTACTCACGCGCGCCGGGTGAATGGATGGTTAGCCACTCTCTGGGTTCGAGTTCATTCAGCTCTACCCCGAAGGAAAAGATCGGCGCCGAGTTGTTTCTCATTCGCGATGGGAAGCTCGTCGCGCGCGCCGCCACTCCAACCGGACTCATGCTCGATGCGTCAGGACAATATGGGATAGCGTGGTCAACAATGGGCGTCAAATATATTACCGTCGCGACACAGGGGCCGCGCATCACAGTCTCGACACGGTGGGCGAAGAAGATTACTTTATCGACGGATATCTCTCCGACTGTCCTCACCGGCGGACGCGTCCACTATGGTGATGCGGTTTACGACGCACAAGGCACGCAGAAACCAATAGCATCTGACGTAGAGACTTTTTCTCATGGCGAGGTAATGCTATCGCACCAGGGACTCACCGTGACAGTGGGAACGGACACGCCAGCTCCCTGGACATGCCAGTTGCCCGGAATGAGCCATACAGCCAACCAAATTGACATGGCGACCGACGCCGCTGGCAGCTATCTGACCGTCTCGATGAGGCTCCGTGCGCCACAAATCATCGAACAACTCAACGCCCCACCCTGGCTGGCAAAGTTCTTACCCGGTGAAAGAACCGTAACGCTGGTGTATCGCCGGCCGGGACGCCTGATGGGTGTATTTACTCCGCCTACCGCGATCTACCCGACGCCGGGGATGACGCAGTCTACGCCGAGAATGCAAGTCGGTTTCCCTGTCGCCGTTTCACCCGATGGGCGCGCTGTAGTGATGCAGTTGCCACGGCACGACCCCAAAACGCATATCGTTCACTTTGAGCTGTATCTCTACTGCCGTTAACCCGGCGCCGGTGACCTTCCTGCTAAGAAATGAACCTGGGTTAACCACAGAGACACGGAGACACAGAGGATTTATCTCTCGCTTCGCGAAGCGAAGGAATGAACCTCTGTGCCTCAGTGCCTTCGTGGTTCACGTCCTTTCTCCGTGAGGTAAATCCTATGCGCGCATACCTGTTCATACTCGCTCTCCTCCTCGCCCTTCCGGCGTTCGCCGGTTGGCAGGCGGTCGTCTCGCCTACCGGGGCGGTGCAGTTGATGTCGGGGGAGACGGCGTTGGGGACGTTGTCGCCGGGGTTGTTCGAGGCCGGGTGGCGGTATGCGTCGCTGTCGCCGGCGGGGGGACAGGCGGCGGAGGGGCTGGTGCGCGGGGTGATCCACGCGCCGGGCGGGGGCGTGGTGGATACCGAGGTGCGATATAGCGCGGCGGCCGGCGGGGTGCACCTGGTCTACCGCCTGACGCCGCGCGGCGAGCTACACCTGAACAGCCTGCACGTCGACCTGCCCATCCCGCTGGCACGTGTGCTGGGCGGCACCTTCGCGCTGGACGGCGTGGCAAAACCCTTCCCCGCCACGCTGGACAAGGTGGGGCTGGCCGCCGGGCTAACGAGCGACGTGGCGCTGGTGTGCGCGGACGGAAGCAAGCTGAACCTGCACCTCGCCGCCCCCACCCCCGTGCTGATGCAGGACGACCGCCAGTGGGGCGGCGGTTTCTCGTTGCGCATCGGCCCGCAGAGCGTGGACGCGCCGGCCTTCCCCGCGGGTACGCCGCTGGTGATCGACCTCACCCTCACCGCGCCGGGCGGCGTCGCGCTGGTCGTCGATGGGCCCGTGACGCTGGCCGCCGGGCCGGAGTGGATCCCCCTCGACGCCGAACAGGAGATCGTCGCCGGCTCCGCGCTGGATTTCTCGCACCTCGTCCCCTGGGAGGCGCCCGCGGGCAAGCTGGGGCGGGTGGTCGCCAACGCGGACGGCCACTTCGTCTTCACCGACGCGCCGGGCAAGCCGGTGCGCTTTTACGGGGTGAACCTCTGCTTCACCGGCCAATACCTGCCGCACGAGCAGGCGGATCTGCTGGCGACGCGGCTGCAACGGCTGGGCTACAACGCGGTGCGGGTGCACCACTACGAGAGCGAACTCGTCGACCGCGCAGCCCCAGGCGTGGCGTTGCGGGCGGATCAACTGGACAAGCTGGACTACCTCTTCGCCGCCCTCAAGGCACGCGGCATCTACGTCACCACCGACCTGTACGTCTCCCGTCCGGTGCCCGCCGCGGCGGTCTATGACGGCGCCACGGGGCAGTTGGGCATGGACGAGTTCAAATACCTGGTGCCGGTAAACGCCCGCGCGTATGAGAACTACCTCACCTTTGCGCGGCAGCTCCTCGGGCACGTGAACCCATATACGAAATTGACCTGGGCGGAAGACCCGACGCTGGCGTGGATCAGCCTGATCAACGAGAACAACACCGGCAACTTCCTCGGCGGGATGACCGCGCGGGGGAAGGCCGACTGGGCCGCCGCGTGGACGAAGTGGCGGACGGCGCAAGGCCTGCCCGACGCGCCGTGGACGGGCAACCTGGACACGGACACGAGCCGCTTCCTAGCCGAGACGGAGGCGGTTTTCATGGTGCGCACGCGCAAGGTGCTGCGCGAGGAGCTGCACTGCAACGCGCTGCTCACCGACTGCAATAGCTGGTCGAACCCGCTGCAACTGGAGGGCGCGCGCACGACCTACGACTATGTGGACGACCACTTCTATGTCAGCCACCCGCAATTCCTGGAGAACCCGTGGCGCATCCCGTCGAAGAGCGACCCGGAGAACCCGGCGGCGGCGAGCGTGCCCGGCGGGCGGCACAATGCCTTCACCCGCCTGGTCGGCAAGCCCTTCACCATCACCGAGTTCAACTACGCCGCCCCCTATGCCTACCGCGGCGCGAGCGGCCTGCTCACCGGCACGCTGGCGGCGCTGCAGGACTGGGACGGCCTGTGGCGCTTCGCCTACAGCCATTGGAGCGGCAACCTGTTCCAACCGCAACCCCTCTCCTATTTCGATTTGGCCTGCGACCCGCTCAACCAGGCGGCGGAGCGCGCGACGCTGTGCCTCTTCCGCCGCGGTGACCTGACGCCCGCCCCGCACCTGACGGCGATCACCTTCACGCCTGAGTCGCTGCGCACCGCCCCCGCGCGCAACCTGGACCCCGCGTGGGACAGCTTGGCGTGGCTCACCCGCGTCGGCACCGAAGTGCTGTCCGCGGGGCAGGTGTCGAAGGCTGACCTGTCGCTGCCGTATTCGACGGATGCCGACCCCTACGCGAGAAAGATGGGCACGGACGCCGCGGTTGTCTACGTGAATCTCGGCTGGACTAAGGGCGCCATCGACCTGCAGAAGGGGAAGATCATCGACGAAACCGGCGCACTGCACCTGGACGCGGCGGCAAACACCTTCACCGTGGATACCCCCGGCACCCAGGGCGGCTTCGTGTCGGCGGGGAGCACCGTGCACACCTCGCTGCTCAACATTACCGTGAAGGGCACCACGGCCACCGTGTGGGTCTCCAGCCTGGACGGTAAACCGATCAAGGAGAGCACACATCTGCTGATCACCCACCTGACCGACCTGCAGGACACCGGGGCCACCTTCAACGACCGCGCGCGCACGGTGCTGCTTAACTGGGGCACGCTGCCGTACCTGGTGCACGCCGGGATGGCGGAGGTTACACTCCTTTCCACGACATTCGGTGCCGTCCATGTCTGGGGGCTGTCACCCGGCGGAAAGCGCCTGGGAGAAATAACCTGTTGGAAATCGAAAGATGCGCGGGGAGTTGAACACCCCCTCATCCCCCTCGACGTGGACGACCACGGCCACGCGCGCATGCTCTACGAGGTGGAAATCACGCGTTAGGCCGGCACAACGGCAGGGAGACGTTTACCACGCGGCGAAGTTACGGCACATCCCACTGATCGGAGCCGCCATGAACCGCTTCCGCGTCTGCCTGCTCGTGTTGAGCCTGCTCGCCGCCCTCGCCGTCCACGCCGAGGACGCCGCCGCCATCAAGGCGCGCCTCGCCGCCGCGAAGCCGGGGCAAACGGTGACGCTCCCCGCCGGCACCTTCGCCCTCGGCAACCTCACTGTGCCCGATGGGGTCACATTGCAAGGCGCCGGGTACGACCAGACGTTCCTCGACGCGGCGGGCACGGATATCGGCGTGCGCCTCGGCGCCGGCGCCGCGCTGTGCGACCTATCCCTGACGGGCGCCATCCAGGTCGGCGTACTCGTCGAAGGCGTGTCAGGCGTCACCATCGAGCGCATGCGCGTGCGCAAATGCGGCAGTGGCGTGCTGGTGCGCCGCGCGACGAGCTGCGCGGTGCGCAACGTGGTGGTGGCCGACAACTACGCGGGTGTCAACTTCACTGCCTGCAAAAGCTCGGTGCTGCTGAACGCCACCGTTGCCAACTCCGCCAGTTGCGCCATGCGCCTGACGGACGGAAATGGCTGCGTAGTGGCGAACAACCTGTTCGTCTACGCGGCCACCGGCATTATCCTCGGCGGGGAAAACACCGGCAATCTTATCGATCACAACCTCTACATCGCCAACTTCGTGGGCAGCATGAAGAGTGAGGCGCCGCGCAGGAAGGTGGAGACCTGGGCCACGCTGTCCGGGTATGACACGCACTCCTTAACGGCGAACGTGGACTTCAAAGACCCCGCCCACGGCGACTACCACCCGATCACCCCCCTCACCTGGGCGCCCACGCGATCAACGGTGAGCGACTTCGGCGTGGCAAAGATGGGCATGCTTGTGGCACCGGCAACGGACATGGACGGCCACCCGCGCGTCGGCGGCGTGGACCTGGGGGCGTATGAGACGAACTTCCCTGCCCCGCGCAAAGCGGATGGCAAGTTCACGGTGAAATCCGGCGCGGGCGTCACCAGCGCCGGGCTCTTCACCGAGGACGGCCGCAACGTGCGCTACCTCTTCCAGAACCTGCCGCTGGCGAAGGGGGTCTACGACTACTGGCTCCCCTCGCGCGACTGGCAGGGGCGGCCCATCCCGGCGGGCGACTATGTGGTAAAGACGACCGAGGCGAAGCTGAGCCTCGACTACATCGCCCATGCAGGCAACAGTGACCTGCAGATGAGCACCACCTCGCTGGGCAGCGCGAAGAAATGCGCCTCGTTGAATACGAACGGCGTAGTCTTCGACGCCGCCGGGCGGCTGATCGTGACGCAAGACGGCTTTGAGAGCGGCGAGCACGTGCGCGCGTACAACGCCGACATGTCCGCCTTCACCTGGTCGTACTCCGGCGGCGGCAATGTGCTGGGCACCGCGATGGACGACAAGGGCCGCGTGCTGGTGATGCGCGAGCCGGGCAGGCTGCTGCGCCTGGACGCGACCACCGGCGACAACGCCAACTTCACCACCGGCAGCGCCGCGCGCAACTACCGCGATGCCTTCAATAAGGTCAACGGCATGGCGTGGCTGAACGGCAAGCTGTACGTGGCCGACGCGGGCACGGGCAAGCTCTATATTCTGGCGGGGGAAGACCTGGACATCGCCAGCAGTGTAGACCTGCCCGGCATCGCCCAACCCGCCGTGGACGGGAAAACCGGCCAGTTGTGGGCCATCGACGGCGACGCCGTGGTGATGTTGGACGCCGCCGGCGCGGTGAAGGGGCACGTCACCCCCGTGGCGGGACCGACGCTGCTCGCCGCCAACGCGGGACGGCTGGCGGTCTACAGCGCCACAACGCGCAAAATCCACGTCTTCGACTGCACCGACTCGGCGCACCTGAAAGCGCTCTTCACCATCGGCACCGGGGACGACGGCTACGGCAAGATGCAGGCCGACCGCTTCTGGGGGCCGCGCGCCATCACCGTGAGCGCCACCGGGGAGATCGCCGTGGCCGACCCGCCGCGCACCTGCCTCTTTGCCGCCGACGGCACGGCGAAGAAGATGCACATGGGCATGTGGGGGCAGGAGATCTCCTACGGCTGGTTCGCCGACGATACCCGCGTGCACTTCTTCAACATCAACGGCGGCTACGACATCCTGCTCGACGGTAAAAAGCGCCGCTGGGAGCCGGGCACGCACTGGCGCTACACGGTGACGGATATCGACCCGCTCTTCTTCTTCAACGCCGGCGGCCAGAACTTCGGCGTGCTGTCGCAGAACGTGCGCAACGTGGGCCAATTCATGGTGGTGGCGCGCATGGAAACCGGCGGCACCGCGCTTGCGCTGGTGCGCTACGGGTGCGATAAAGACGGCATGTTCCTGCAACGCGCCGACGATGCCGGCCTGATCGCCGACGCCGCACCCAAGGAGCCCGTACTCGGCGCCGACGGCAAGCGCATCACCGAGAACTGCCTGGCCGGCGCCTTCTTCAACACCGATACCCGGCGCGACGGCGGGCTGGCGATCCCCACGGATCGCGGAATGCTGCGCGTGCCGATGACCGGCCTTGATGCCCACGGCGTGCCGCAATACGACTTCGCCCACCGCACGCTGGTAGCGGCGCAGGCGGAAGGGTCGCCGAACTACCTGTCCCCCTACGACTTCCCGGCGAAGACGGTCAAGGAGACGATGAGCATCGCCAACGACCTCTACCTGCTGCCCGACGGCGGCTATGTGGCGGCGATGCGCACCGCCTCCGGCCCCGGCCCCGATCCGGCCACCGAGCACTCCAACGGCACCAGCATGGCGCAGTTCGACGCAAAGGGGCAGCTCCGCTGGTTCTCGCCGATGAATCCGTACGGGTTGAAGCTGGGCTTCCACGGCATCACCAACATCGCCGGCATCACCGTGGCGGGCCGCGGGCAGCTCTGCGAGTTCGAGACGATGGATGCCGACGGCCTGGGCACCGGCGTCATCGGTACCACGCGCAGCTTCGGCTGGCTGGGCATGTGGTTGGACAACCACCGCCAGGTGCAGGGCTTCACCGGCAACGACGGCAAGCCATACCTGATCGTGGGCGACTACGCCGACCAGACCTACCACTGGATGACCCTCAGCGGCGTGGAGAAGATCGTCCACCAGTCGCTGCCGGTGCGCATCAGCGCGGAGACGGCGGCGACGTTGCTGGCGGCCACCCCCGTGCCGCCGCCGCACTGGCCGGTGCCCCTCGCGCCGCACGTGACGATCAAAAAGCTCGCCGCGCCGCTGCCGGTGGACGGCGATATCGCCAAGTGGCGCACGCTGGGGGTGGCTCCCATCGTGATCAGCGCCGACGACCCGACGGATAACTCCGCCATCGTGCGCATCGGCCACACCGACGACGCGCTCTACGTGCAGGTGATCAAATTCGATAACGTACTGGTCTTCCACCAGACGGAGCCGGGCCGCCACTACGAGCAGGACGGCATCGAGTTCAACATCGGCACCTTCTGGAGCGGGTGGAAGTACAATATCACCCGCCTCGACTGGAAGGATGACATCGTCCTGCGCGACCGCTTCTTCGGCGAGAGCCGCCTGCTCACCCCCGCGGAGTGCCCGCGTATCATTAAAACGCTGGATACCGCCGCCGACGTGCCGGAGCGCGCGCTGCTGGAGGCCGCCACCGGCGCCGACATGCGCAACTGCAAGGTGATGGTCATCGAGTTCAAGCTGGGCAAAGAGGCGCTCGCGAACCTGCCCGCCGACCGGCAGGTGCTCTTCCAGCCCGGTAAGACCTTCCTGCTCGGTGTGACCATCAACGACAACGACGTGGTGGGCGGTGACCTCTTCGCCCCCATCGGCTGGCCCACCGGCTACGGCGCCTTCTCCCGTGACGACGGGCTGGCGACGGCGGTGGTGGAATAACGCAGACCCTGCCGGCGGACGCACGCTTCCCGTGCGTCCGCCGGCATTTTTTTTGGCACTTTACACATGCTTTATACGCTCACTATTACACCGAGACACCTTGACAAAGGAAACATCGGCTGCGATAATAATAGCGATTTTCTCTGTGGAGGTATTAGCTCATGCGTAAAGGGTTTACCCTTATCGAACTCCTGGTCGTGATAGCGATAATTGCGATCCTCGCTGCCATCCTTTTCCCGGTCTTTGCCAAGGCGCGCGAGAAAGCGCGGCAGACCGCGTGCACCAACAACCAGAAGCAGATCGTCACCTCCTTCCTCATGTGGGCGCAGGATCACGAAGAGCTGCTGCCCACCAGCGATGTGGCCTGGGGTTCCATCGGCATTGACCGGGGTGTGTTGCAGTGCCCCACCGCCGGCACCAAGATCGCCAACGCCTATCTCTTCAACAAAAACGTCAGTGGTATGGCGCTGGGTGAAATCACCGACCCCACCGGCACCCTGCTGACGTGCGATGGCTCCACGTCCGCCAACAACGTCGGCCAGACGTGGCTCGATGCCGATTATCGCCACGGCAGCAAGGCGATCTTCGCCTGTGTCGACGGCCACATCGAACAGGCGAACCCCGTGCCGCTGTACTTCACCCCGACTGGCGACATGGTCGCCGGCCTGCCCGTCCCCACCGCCGGCAACCCGCCGAGTTACGTCTGGGGTGATGCCACGGCCTCGGCGCCGAATACCAACACCAATGCCATCGTAGACAGCGTGGGTGGTTGGACACGCAACCCCACGACGAACGCTTGGACTGATGACAACGACTCAGCTGAATACACCGGCTGCCCGCGCCACGGCGCATATTACGGGGTCGGCACCGCCGGCGCCGCCGCCATGGGCACCAATAAAGTAGTCATGGTCTGCTCCCCCTGGGGCGACAATCAGGATGTATACCGCAGCCTGCTCGCCGCAGGCACCTCGAATGTCTGGTCCCTCTGGTGCGACATGTCCTGGTTAATCAACTGCCGCAATGACATCATCGAGATTCAGGATGATGCCGGCAACCCGATCTTCCGCCTGGCCGGCGCGCACGCAGACTCCGGCTGGGCCGGCCCGGGCGGGATAGCGATGAATGGGAACGGCACCTATAACAACGGCACCATTCTCGTGTCCACCGATGCCGCCATCAACGGGATGACAGGACAGACCGGTGGGGATCAGTATACGCCGACTTGCTCGAAGCCGTTCCGCATCAACTACGCGAACGGAAAGATCCTCTTCCAGTACGGCTCGCAGAGCTTCACCACCTCGGCACTCAATCACAGCACCATGCCACGCAAGCTCCACATCGCTTGCTACAGCTATCCTGGCACCTCGGTTTGGATGGCTAACCTGAAGTTCAGCAACATCTAAACGCCTCGACCGATAGGCAACGCAAACGCCCGGCGGGAAACCGCCGGGCGTTTGTTATGCATGAGTGGCACGGCCGTCCCGGCCATGTGGCGTAACACGGGCGGGACGCCCAATACCTTTCAGATAACCATGGTACGTCCGCCGAAACGCGACCCCACCCCCGCCTTCGCGCTGCGGAGCTTCGGCGGACAGGCCCGACCCTCCCCCAGGCGCCTCGCACGACTCGGCTGGGAGAGGGAGATGGCGGGATGGGTACCCCGCATCCGGCGTACCCATTCAGCACCCGGAACTCCCTTCCCTCCGGGGGGAAGGGCGGGGATGGGGGCGCGTGCAGGAAGGCGAAACGATCTTATCTGAAAGGTATTGGGCGGGGGACGCCCGTGCCACTACAGTGCTAAAAGAGCGAGTAGACGAAGGGCGCCAGCGCCGAGCCTTCCGTGAGCACCAGCACGACCCCGAGCAAAATCAGCACCACAAGGATGGGCAGCAACCACCAGCGCTTATTGGCGCGAAGAAAGCCCCACAACTCCCGCATCATCGTCAGCTTGCTCATCGTGATCTCCCACTCCATCTTACCGCGGACGGGTCGGCTGAGCAAGAGGGGGCAGCAGTTGCCGGGCTTGCAGGAAACGCAGCAACCCCTGGGCCACCAGCGCGCTGCCGCGGGCGGAATAGTGGATATGGTCGAGATACAGCCCCTGTCGTTCCTCGGCATCGAGGGTCGCGCGCGAATCGTAGAAGAAGGTCGCCGGGTGCGCCGCCGCCTCGTGGGTCAACCGCGCATCGAGCGCCGCGGCGATGGGCGCCCAGCGCTGGTAGTATTGCTGCAGCATCGGTGATTGCCGGGCCACCAACGCCCGGTTGCGCTCCGTCTGGGCGGTCTGGTAGAAATAGGGGTCGACCGGCAGCAGGATGACCGGCACGGCGGCGGGGCGGCTGGCGAGCGTCGTGTCGAGATGCGTCGCCACGGCGGCGCACATCATCTCAGTGGGACTGGGGATGCCTTGCCGTTTACGTAGATTCTCCCGGTGAATCTCCTGCAGACGTGCCACGGCATGCCGCCAGTAATGCAGCAACGCCAGGTGCGTCGCGCGGGTGACATGGTACTGTTGCTGCTGGAGGATGACATCCTCCAGACTGACCCCCGGACGGTACGATTCCCGCAGGCTTTCTACCATGGCGACATCGTTGGCGGCCTGCACGGTGATGGCCACCAGATGCGGAAACCGGGTGCGGAACCCGTAGCGATACTCATCGAGCGCCTGCCCGATGGTAAAACCCACCGCCCCGCCGTTGACCACGCGCACGGAATACCCCGCCGCGTCCAGCAAGCGCTGCAGTTGCGCCGGGTAACTCTCTCCCGGCGGCAACCCCCACCCAAAGGGCACGGAATCACCCAGCGTGAGAATCACCGGTTGTGCATCTCCCGGCTGGGGACGCCCGTATGCGCCATACAGGTAGTGCGGGTCGCGTTCGGGACGCAGCGTGACGTGTGGGGGCGGGGCATACTCCAGCGCATCGACTTCCTCCGTACTGCGCTGCACCAGCCAGCGCCCCTGCGTCACCCGGTAATGCACCTGCAACACGCCCTCGGCCAACAGCAGCGACAGCAGCGTGGAGAGGAATAATGCGATCAGTTTCCAACGCGCCTGTGGATTTCGCATGTGAATGCCTTTCAATATTGCCGCTCGTAATCGTCGGCGGTGCTGCCCGTCTTCTCGCGGGGTTGCCAGCAGGTCGCGGCGGCGCGACGGCGGCGTTGCAGCGGGTCGTGCCCGGCCATACGCGCGAGCCAGCTCAACGGCGTCAGGAACAGGTAGAACAGGACCGTCAACAGCACCGCCGTCATCACGCGCCCCAGCACCGCCGCCAACGCCATCCAGGCCAGGTAGGTGAGGCGCAACGTGTAGGGGATCACGAGCCCCGCCAACAGCAGCAGCGCGCCGAGGCCAACGCCGACCGGCGCGTATGCCCGATGCCGCAGGTACCACACGCCGCCCAGCACCAGGAACGCCGTCCCCACCGTCACCCCGAATTTCCGCAGGGTACGGGGCGAGGTATCCAGTTCTTGCAGCTCATGGCGCATCTCGGTAAGCAGCATCGAAAAACCCACTCAATCCGGCGCAAACCGGGTCATCCAGGCCGTATCCAGGGTGCCGGGGGCCTCTTTCAGCAGCAGGCTGTTCCCCAGCACCAGCCCATCCATGGCGGTGTGCCGATAACAGGCATAGGCCTCCTCCGGCGTGCACACCATCGGCTCCCCACGCACGTTGAACGACGTGTTAATGAGCACCGGACACCCCGTGCGTGCCGCGAACGCGGTGAGCAGGCGGTGAAAGCGCGGATTCGTCGCGGCGTGCACGGTTTGCACCCGGGCGGAATCATCCACGTGCGTCACCGCCGGAATCGTGGAGCGCGGCTGGGCCAGGCGCGCCAGCCCGGAGCACGTCGCAGCTTCCGGCGGCAGCGGCACGCGTTGCGACGGGTGTACCGGCGCGGTCAGCAGCATGTACGGACTGGGGCGGTCGAGTTCGAAATACGCCCCGGCGTGTTCCGCGAGGACGGCGGGCGCGAAGGGACGAAAGCTCTCCCGCCCCTTGATCTTCTGGTTCAACAGGGATTGCATGCGCGGGGAACGCGGATCGCCGAGAATCGAGCGGTTGCCCAGCGCACGCGGGCCGAACTCCATCCGCCCCTGGAACCAGCCAATCACCCGTCCCTCCGCCAGCAAGGCGGCTACGCGCTCAGCCAGCGTGTCATCGTCCAGCGGCACGCAGGCCACGCCTTCGCGGGTGAGGAACGCGTCGATCTCCGCCTGGGCAAAGGCGGGGCCCAGGAAGGCGCCGTGCATGGCGTCGTCCGGCGCCGCCTCACGCGCATGGCCAAGGTATTCGTGCCATCCGCAAAATGCCGCGCCGACCGCGCCTCCGGCATCGCCGGCCGCCGGCTGCACCCAGAGGTCGGTAAACGGTCCTTCCCGCAATATCCGCCCGTTGCCGACGCAGTTCAGCGCGACCCCACCGCCCAGGCAAAGGGCGTGCTGCCCGGTGGTGCGCTGCACGTGCCGGGCCATGCGCAGCATCGCCTCCTCGGTCACCTCCTGGATGGAGCGCGCCAGATCCATGTGGCGTTGTTCCAGCGGCGACTCCGGCGTACGCGGGGGGCCGCCGAAGAGCTGGGCGAAGCGGGTGTTCGTCATCGTCATGCCGACGCAGTAGTTGAAGTAGTCCATGTTCAGCGCCAACGATCCGTCGTCGTGCAGCTCGACGAGGTGATCCAGGATCGCCGCCGTGTAGCGTGGCTCGCCATACGGCGCCAACCCCATCACTTTGTACTCGCCGGAATTGACCCGAAAGCCGAGGTAATAGGTGAAGGCGGAATAGAGGAGGCCGAGGGAATGCGGGAAGCGCAGCTCCGCCTGCAGCTCGATGGCGGCATCGCGGCCGACCCCGTAGCTGGTGGTGCTCCACTCCCCCACCCCGTCCATAGTCAGGATAGCGGCTTCGCGGAAAGGGGACGGGAAGAACGCCGCCCCGGCGTGGGCGCGGTGGTGTTCCGGGCAGATCAACGGACCGTCGTAGTCCAGCACCCGCCGTATTTCGTCCTTCATCCACAGCCGTTTTTTGATCCACAACGGCACCGCCTGCAGAAAGGGGGCCAGCCCGCGCGGGGCGACGGAGAGGAAGGTCTCCAGGATGCGCTCGAATTTCAGGAAGGGCTTTTCGTAAAACGCCACCAGCCCGAGTTCACGCGCCGTGATGCCCGCCTCGTGCAGGCGATACGCAATCGCCTGCGTCGGGAAGGCGGCATCGTGCTTGCGCCGCGTGAAGCGTTCCTCCTGCGCGGCGGCCACCAGCACGCCGTCGCGCAGCAGGCAAGCGGCGCTGTCATGGTAATAGGCGGAAATTCCGAGGATATACATAAACGTCCGGTGCTATTCTACCACCCCCGGGCGACATTGGCGACACGCGGCAGGATAGCTCGCGGCGGCGGCGGGGAACGGTAGCGATGGAATCAGGGAGGGAAGCATGACTGCACTCGTCGTCGCCGGGGTCATCGCCATCGTCGTGATCGGCTTATTGCTCGTTGGTGAGCTGCTGGGCATCCTGCTCATGCTGCTCGGTATTCGCAAAGTGGTCGAGAAGATCAACCATCAGGTTGACCCGGTGGTGGTGCGCACCACGGCGCTCCTGGACAGCGCGCGCACGGTGGTGCAACACGTGCAGGCGCGCACCGACACCATCGGCGCGCGCGCCGAGGACGTGGCGCAGCGCGTGGAAGGCACCGCCGGCGGCTTGCAACGGCTGGTCACGTCGCCGATCATCACCGTGCTCGCTATCATCCTCGCCATTCGCCGCGCCATGACCGGCTGGCGCAAGCGCCGCGCCCGCTATGCGGGGTTGACCTTGCGACCGAAGGTGAAGGCGCGGCGGGCGGCGTGAACATTTCGCGCCTCACGGCGCGCCGCCATCTCCCCATACGCGTTAGCTTACTATCTCGGCTGGTCTGCTCTCCGACCCGACGATAAATCGTCGGGCTACCGGCTGCGCCCCTTGAAAGGGGCTTGTCAAGCGTTTGTAACCCATATATTTCAAGTCGCCGAGTGGAATTCGTGGTCGAGAAGGCTGTTTTTCGGCATGAGTTCCGTGCGCATTCCCTGCTTCACCCTTGCGCGGCCTACCAAAGCCCCATTCATGGGGCGCAGCCGATAGCCTGACGATTTATCGTCGGGTCGAAAACCAGGCAAACGGTAGTCATATATTGACGACCTTGCGCTCGCGAGTGAAGGCGCGGCGGGCGGCGTAACGCGGGTCACACCTGCGCCAGCGCCTGCTCCAGGTCCGCGATGATGTCCTCCACGTCCTCCAGACCCACCGAGAGGCGCACGAGGCCGGCGGGGATGCCGGCTTCGGCGCGCGCTTGCGGGGGCAGGAAACGGTGCGACATGCGGGTGGGTTGCGCGATGAGGGTGGCGACGTCGCCCAGGCTGGCGGCGATGATGCACAGCCGGGTGCCGTTCACCACGCGTTGCGCCGCGGCGTCGTCGGCCATTTCAAAGCTCACCACCCCGCCGAAGCCGCGCATCTGCCCGCACGCCAGCGCGTGCTGCGGGTGGCTGGGCAAGCCGGGGTAAAGCGTGCGCGCCACCTTCGGGTGCGTGGCCAACCACTCCGCCACCGTCTGCGCGCCGGCGTTGTGGCGCGCCATGCGCAACGGCAATGTCTGTGCCCCGCGCAACAGCAGGAAGGCGTTGAAGGGGCTCAAAGTGCCGCCGACGAGGATCTCCGCGGTGCGGATGGGGCGAATGAGGTCGGCGGCGCCGAGTACCGCGCCCCCCAGCGTATCGCCGTGCCCGCTGATATACTTCGTGGCGCTGTACGCCACCAGGTCCACGCCCAGGTGCAAGGGTTGCTGATTGATCGAGGTGGCAAAGGTGTTGTCGGTGGCCACCAGCACGCCGCGGTCGTGGGCGAGTTGCGCGACGGCTTCAAAATCCACCAGGCGCAGGTTGGGGTTGGCCGGGCTTTCCACGTAGACGAGCCGCGTGTCCGGCTGAATGGCGCGCGCTACGGCGCTGGGCTCGCGGGCATCCACAAAGGTGCAACTCAACCCCCACTGCGCCAGCGGGCCGGTGAGCAGACCGTGCGTGGCGCCATACACCGTGTTGCCGCACACCACGTGATCCCCCGCGCGGCAGGTACCGAGAAAAAGCGCGCTGATGGCGGCCATGCCGGAGGCGAAGACCACGCACGTCTCGGCACCTTCCAGCAGCGCCAGCTTCGTCTCCAGCGCGTCGGTGGTGGGGTTGGCGACACGGGAGTAGCTGTAGCCCTCCTCCAGATGCGCCGAGCGCGCCACCGCCTCCTCGACGGTGTCGCAGGCGAAGGCGGCGGTCTGGTAGATCGGCGTGGCCAGCGCGCCGAACGCGCGGTCGGGCGCCTGTCCGCCGTGAATGGCGCGGGTGGCCTCACCCATGCGGTGTGGATCGGAAGTCATGACGTTCAGTACGACCCGAGCGGGCTATTGTCCTGCCGAATCCGTGTCCGGCGTGCGCGTTTTCGGTGTCCACACTTTCGGATAGATCGGCGCATGTTCCGGCGGCGGGGTGGGTAACGGCGGAGGCGCCACGTGCCGCGGCTCCGTGACGGGTGCCGGGTGCAGCGGTTTCACCGCTGGGATGCTCACCGGCTGCGGCGGGACGACTTGCGGTTTCGGACGGGGTTTGTGGGCAGGCCGCGGCTTCGGCGGCGACGGAGGGGTGGTCGTGCCGGACGGAGGCACGGGCGGGATGGTAGTCGTGCCGGACGGGGTCGCGGGCGTCCCGGGTGCGACCGCAATCTGCGGACCCGCGGGGGTGGCCGCCGGGATCAGATTCGACGGTAAGTGCGCCTTGGCGATATATACCTTCGGGTAGACCAGCGGGGGACGTGGCGGGATCACCGGCAGCGGGGCCGCGGCGAGCAGCTCCCGCACCTGCCCGGCATTCATGCCGTCGAAATACAGGTATTGCACCGGCGCGCCCAGGCCGTCTGAGGCGCCCACCAGCACTTGCCAGCCTTCGCTGCCGCGCGCAAAGATGAGCCGCGTGCGCCCGCCGAGGGCATCCAGCCCGACCAGTTTCCAGTGCTCCCCGACCGCCATGCGCCGATACCAATCCACGATGAAATCGTGATCGCCCGGTGCGCGCAACAGCACCGTCTCCGCCCGTGCCGCCCCGTGGCGGCGCGCCAACGCCAGCGGCAATGCCAGCAGGCGCTGTGCCAGCGCGTTTTCGGGCGCCACGCGCGCCATCGGGAAGAGCGGTACGCCGGGCATCACCGCCAGCACGCGCGGCAACGTGCCCGGCCCGTGATACAGCGCGCCGCCGGCCACATAAAGCGCACCGCCCACCCCCAGCACGAGGAGCAGCGCGATGATCGGATACCACACCCACCGACGCGACGATTTTGCTGCCTGCATGGCGTTCCCCCCGAATACCTCAGCGCGTTTCCGCTACTCACCCTCGGTCTGCCCACCCCGCCCCCCGCCAAATCGGCGGGGATGGGTGAAATGGGAACAGGCACGGCAGGGACGATACGGACAACGATATGTTGCCTTACCCTCTTGACATACACAAAACTATGTTTTACAATACATACGTTTGCTGACTAGCTACACCCTCAATCCATCTTATTCGGAGGTAACATATGCTGCGACCTCAACCGGTGCCGATTGCCGCGCCAACGGTCACGCCGACAAGCCTGGTGTTCACCTGGTTTTTATGGCTTGCGCAGGGGGATTTCCGTACCTGTTATGAATGTGCGGCACGCGATGGTCTCCTGTATTCCGTCGCATCCGTTGCCAGCGGTACCGACATCTTTCCCCCGCGACATCCGGGTTGTCGGTGCGTGCTGCGCGAATGCCATGTAACCTACCCGAGGCAAATATCGAAGCAACGGTCTTTCCTTGAAGAGGTAATACAATTTTTCCGCAATCTGCTTCCGCCGAAATTCATCACCACCTTCCTCGCCAAAGTGCAGGGGTGGCTACCCTGGCGAAGGAACGCCTCATTTCTACCGTTCGGGAAGAGCCTCGGGGGCGATGTCTTCGAGAACCGTGGCAAAAAGCTCCCGGATAGCCCTGGGCGGACCTGGCGTGAAGTCGATATCAATGACACTCCGCAGTCGCGTGGCGGCACGCGAATCGTGTTTTCGAACGATGGGCTGGTGTTCGTCACCTTCGATCACTACAGATACTTTTCTCCGGTCGCGAATGAGGAGGAGCCCGATGCGCACGGTCAACGTTGATTTCACCAATGTCAGATCATTCCCCGAAATGCATCAACGCATCGAACTGGCGCTCGAATTTCCGGATTACTACGGCAAGAATCTGGATGCGCTGTGGGATTGCCTGGTGCGCGACATCCCCACCCCCGTCACCGTCGTGTTTCTCGGGACGGCACGGCTCACTGCTGACCAAAAACTGATGCTGCGGGACATTATCCAGGTGTTCCACGCCGCCAAGGAGCACGGGGTGGAGTTGGTGCTGACGTAGCAAAGCCCGGGATTACCGTGGGCAATCCCGGGCTGGTTCGCCGGCCGCGTCGTGCAGGCGACCTTACCGCGCCAACTCGATCAGCAGCGTCTTCACCTCGAACGGGTGAAAGTGCACCTCCGCCCAGCCGTCGGCGGCGACCACCGTTTCGCCGGTGGGGCGTTCGAGGAAGTTGACGGCTTCCACCCTGGCGATGCCTGTCCCGAGCCAGACGTGCGTGGAGCACGCCGTACCGGCGCTTTCGAAGAGGCGTACCAGCAGGCGGTCGCTGTATTCCGCCCGGCGCAGCGCGGTGCACACCACGCTGGGGACGTGCTCCACGCGCAGGAAGGGCAGCGACGCGCCGGCGGGTTGGCCGGTGCTGCGCGCGAGCAGCGTGCGGTTGTAGGCCATCCCCGCGCGCACCAAATCGCCGTTGGCCACGTCCGCGCCGTGCGGCTGGAAGGCGAAGCGGATCTCGTGCACGCCGTTGTCCGGCTCGATGTCCGGCGCATAGCTGTTGCGCAGCAGCGTCAGCCGCAGCCGTCCGCCCAGGGCGTCCACGGCGTGCTTGCTATCGTTGAGCAGCGCGAAGCCGGCATCGTCGCCGCTCAGGTCGGCCCACTTCTGCGTGGGGTAGTCCAGCCCATCGGCGGGACGCTCGGTGACGTAAAACGGCCCCTCGGTGCGCAGTCGTGCCGCCGTCTGTTGCGTGGCGAAGGAGACCTTGAGCTGCGGCACGCCCACTTCTTTGTTGCCGCGCTCGCGCCAGTCGACTGTCGCATGGAAGTCCACCCGCGGGAAGTCCTGCCACACGATGATCTGTTCCTCGATCGTCGACGCGCGGACATGGTGGACGACCTTGAACACCGCGCACACCGGGCCGGTTGTCACCAGCGTTACCTCGGCACCGCGCAGCAGGTTCTCCTCGCGCAGAATCTCGTTCACCAGCCACGCGGACATGGTATTCGGCGCCTCGTCGAGGATTTGAAAGACGTTCAACGCCAGGTCGGCGCGCGTGGTGGGGATGTGCGTGAGCGTCTTCGGCACGCCGTAACCCACCAGCTCCCGCCCCAGCGCCTTGTCCACGTACGACCCGATGGCTCCCGACGCTTTGGCGATGCGCAGCGTGGCGGTGTGCGTCTCCACGGTGAAGTAGCGCGCGTCCTCCGTCACCGCGACGGCCGGCAGGGCGGGTGCCTCCGTGGCAAAACGGTACGTCTTCGTGCCGAAGGCGGGCACATCGGCGACGAGGAAGACCGCGTCCTCCCCCACCTGCTGCACGGGCAGCACCATGCCGTCGGCATCGACCAGCGCGGTCACTTCGGCGGGCAACGTGGCCGTCACCGGCTCGGTGCGCGGGAAGCCGAGGGGATTCACCAGCGTTACCGCCGCCGTGCCGGCGGGCGCGAGCACGGCCAACGCGGTTTCGAGGGCCCCGTCGGTGGTGGTCAGCGTCCCCTCCGCGCGCGCGTAGGCGTCCTCGTAGCTATCGTGCACCGCGGCGCCGTCGAAGATGTCGTGGAAGTGGTTGAAGAGGATCGGCGTCCAGGCGTCCCGCAAGGTGGCGCGGGTGTCCTGCTGCGCCAGGGCGGAGAGCGCCTCCGCGGCGAGCAGCGCCCCCTCGCAGCGCCGGTTGTACCATTTCAGCCGCGCGTGGGTGGTGAAGCAGCCCTCAAAGAGGCTGTATGTCTCACCCACGTTGCGGCGCAGCGGGGCGTCTTCGGCGAGCAGTGCCTCGCGGTAACGTGCCATCGTCGAGAAGGTAATCGTCGGCACCAGCGGCTTGTCGCGGAACCCCTCCAGCACGCGCAGCATCCAGCGCTGCAACCCACCGCCGTGGTCGCCCAGGCCCCAGATGTGCAGCACGTTTTTGATGTCGAACGCGCTAAATTCCACCAGCTTACCGATGAAGGCTTCCGGGTAGATGTAGGAGCCGTAGCACTGCGAATACGCGAGTACCGGCGTGCCGTCCACGCCTTCCCAGATGCGCGCGGGCCAGTTGTGGTCGCGTCCGGGGTTGCCGCGCCAGTGGAAATAATGGTCGAACTCGCCCAATTTGGCGAGTTGCGGCATGTTGCCGGGGTGGCCGAAGGTGTCCGGCTCCCACAACACCTTCGCCTCGGTGCCCAGGTGCTCGCGCGTCCACTGTTTGGCATACAACATGTGCCGCGCCACCGACTCGCCGTCGGCCATGTTCAGGTCGCCCTCCACCCAGGTGCCCGCGGCGCACTCCCAGCGCCCCTCGGCGATGCGTGCCTGGATCTTTGCGAATACATCGGGGTCGTACTCCTGCGCGATCTTGTACAGCGGCACCTGGCTGAGGGTGAAGGTGATGTCGGGGTAGTCGTCCATCATGTCGATGACGGCCTTGCAGTCGCGGCGAGCGCAGTGCACGGTGTCCGCCCACGTCCACATCCAGTCCATGTCGATGTGCGTGTGCCCCACCAGGTGCACGGTGACGGCCTTCGCCTTGGGCGAGAGCGGCAACAACGCCTGCTCCATCGCCGCGAAGGAGGCCTGCGCGCGCGACCAGTCATGCGCGGCCACGGCGTCGAGATCGACCGTCGCCGCCGCGTCGGCGACCACGGCGCGTTCGGTGTCGTTCTGCGCCAGCGCGATGGCGAAGCGCAATTGCAGCGCCGCCGCCCCCACCGCGTGCCCCATCTCCTGGCACGCCCCGGCGTGCAGGAAGTAGCTGACCATCGGCGAGCCGGACGGGCGCTCGGTGGGCTGCAGGCACAGGATGAGGCGGCACGTGCCCCCCGCGGTGATCGGCGCCTTGAGCAGGTCGTTGATCGGCCCGGTGGCCTTCCACACGTGATCTTCCGTGAAGGCCTCTTCCCCGTTCACCCACAGCGTGAAGGGCGCGTAGCCGTTAATCATGATACGCGCTTCCGTGCCGTCCAGCGCGATCCCCTCCATCTCCGCGGGGAAGGCCACCTCGGCATAGAGCCAGTTCGGCGCGTTCTTACGCAGCCACTGCGTGTCATACTCGTCGTACACCGGCCACGACTCGTCCGGCCAGGTGTGCAGCGGGTCCGCCGACGGTTCCACCGCGTAGCGCCACGTCATCGGGAAGCTCGCATACAGCGCGCGCATGGCGGCCATCAGTGCTTCATACGTCTGCAGGGGATCGACTGTCGACATGAAAAACCCTTTCGGTGTGGTTAAGCCTCGGCGTAAATGCTCGCCATCTGCCAGGCGTCGAGCGCGCGTAACATGGCGTCGGCGCCTTGTGCCCGCAGCGAAACGCCCAGGCTGTCGGACCGGCCGGGGTAGATGCGCACGGCAAGGCACTGGCGGTCGTTGATGAACACTTCGACCACGCTCTTATCGATGAAGATGCGCAGGCGGAGCGGCTCATCCGGCGCGAGGTAGACCGGCGCGGTCTCCGGCGCGCGGGATTCGACGTCGGGCAACTCGGAGGAATAGGAGGTATCGAGGGTCACCAGGCTATCGCGCCCCTCGTTGTAGTGTGCCCACCCCTCGCTGCGCTCCCAGTCCACAAAGCCGCGCTGCCGGTAGAAGGCGATGCGCGTGAATTCCTCCCGACCCGGGGCGCGCAACACGTTCAGCTCCACCATCTGCGCGCGTCCGGTATCGATCTCGACATCGAGTTCCAGCGCGTTCCCCTGTACGCCGTCGAGCACTACCTCGCGATTGGCCGGTAGGCGCAGGGCCTCTACCCGCCCGTGCGCGCCGCGCAGTGACGCCAGGTCGCCCGCGGGCTCCACACGCAGATCGCGCGGGCCGGCCAGCGTCAGGCGGCGCGGCAGACTCATGATCTGGTTCCACCCCGGTGTGGGCTTGGCCGGATTGATGTTGAACAGCGCGATCAGGCCGCCGGTCCCGTCGGGCGTGGCGGTGGGCGCGTGCACGCCGCCGGGACCCCAGGCGCCGAAGGTGAAGTTGCCGCCGTCGCTCACCACGAACTTGTCACGCGCGGTGTCGTAGTCGCCCAGCAGGTAATGCCCCCCGCTCATATGGCTGAAGTGCAGCAGCATATGCCGGTCGCCGATCGGCCAGAAGTAGGGACAGCCGCCATCGTCGCCGGGCAGGCCGAAGATGTCGTCTTCGAGGAAGGGGTGCAGGTATTCCCAGCCTCCCAGGTCGCGCGAGCGGAAGAGGAACTCGGCCCGCATGCGGCGCCCGCTCGGACCGTGCGGCAGGCTGCCGCCGGAGAGGGAGTAGTACCAATCGCCGTGCTTCCAGATGCATGGATCGTAGATGAAGTTGATGCTGCCCGCGGGCGGATGCGCGCCGGGCAGACCGGGCAGTTCCTCGGCGCCCGTCGCCGGTGTCCAGATCGGGCACGCCAGCGGAATCGCGGGCTTCCCGCCCACCTTGTGCCAGTGCAACAGCAGGGGGTCATCGGCGACGGCCACCATATTGCCGAGTTCGTGCCCGTGGTACATGGCGACCACACGGTCCTCTTCGACATACGTCGCGCCGGACCAGCAGGCGCTTTCCGGCCCGGGGCTGATGGCGTTGGGCAGGTCGTGCCAGTGCACCAGGTCATCGCTCACCGCGTGACCCCAATAGGGGATCCACTCCGGCAGCGGGTAGGCCTGGTAGAAGAGATGCCATAATCCCTGCCAGCGGCACAACCCGTTGGGATCGTTGAGGCCGTTTTCCGGGCTGACAAAATGGTAGAGCGGCCGGTAGGGGTCCGTCGCCAAGCGACGCCGCGACTGGGCAAAGCGCTGCAACTCGGGGTGGTCGCGCAGCCCCGCTTCCTCTTCCGCCCGTGTGATGGCGCCACGCGCCGTTCCCTCGGGATGCATCACTGCTCCCCCTTCCTCAGGCACACCTCACCCCCCTTTCGCCGGAGGAAAGGGGGGTGAGGGGAGGCATCATTAGGCATTCGCCAACGCCGGGTTCGGCACGAAGCTGCCGCCGCGGCAGGCTTTCAGGTAGGTCATGCCCTGCACCTGGCCCATCATCTCCAGCTCTTCGCGGTAGACGGGGTCGTGCCAGCCTTCGATGTCGATGCTGCCCTTGAAGCCGCCCTGGCGCAGGATGGAGATGATGTTCGTCCAGTTGCTGTCGCCGAAGCCGGGGGTGCGGTGGTAGGCGAATTGCTTCGGGCCGAGGATGCCGTGCTCACGGATAACGTCCCACAGGATGGTGGCGTCTTTGCCGTGCACGTTGAAGATCTTCTTCACGTACTTGCGCAGTTGCGGCATCGGGTCGATGAGCTTCACCATCTGGTGGCAGGGTTCCCACTGCAGGCCGATGTTGTCCAGCGGCAGCGCGTTGAACATCAGCTCCCACGCGTCGGGGGTCTGCGCCATGTTCCAGTCGCCCTTCTGCCAGCTACCGCCCATGTCGCAGTTCTCGAAGGCCAACCGCACACCCTTGTCCGCCGCGCGCCGCCCCAGGTCGCCGTAGACTTCCACGTAGCGAGGCACCGATTCGTCGATGGGTTTGTCGATGAGACGTCCGGAGAAGCCGGTGACGATGTCGCAGCCGAACAACTCCGCCGCGTCGATGAGCGCTGCCCAGCCGTCACGCGCGCGCTGCGCGTCCGCATGGTACTCCAGCGGATTGCCGAAGCAACTGATGCTGCTGACCACCGCGCCGCTGCCGGCCAGCACTTCGCGCACCTCGGCGGCCACGCGCGCCAGGTCGGCGTCGACCTTCTGCCAGAAGGTCAGCGAGAAGGACTCGAAGCCGTAGGGCAAAATCTGCTTGATGTAGCCCGCGGGATCGTTGTCACCATTGACGAGCGTGCCGATGCGAATGTCTTCGCTATACATGGGGATGTCCTTTCCGGTAAGTCGCCCATAGCGGGCAATACATCGGGTTATCTTCGGTTCCCACCGGCAACCTCCTCCCGGTCCGGACGTAGTTTTCACCGTCCGGAGAAAAAAGGACGTCGCGCGCGGCACGCGAAAAGGGACTGCCCTGCAGCCGGTCATGTCGCGACCAGCCGCAGGGCAGCCCCTTCGGTTATCCGGAACCTGCAGGTTCTTACTTCTTATCGGTGGCGGGTGCCGCGGTAGCGGGCGCCGCGGTAGCGGCGGGCACCTGGGCGACGGCGGCGGCGAGTTCCTTCAGGGGCAGCACCACCGGGATGACGCCGCCGTTGCGCATGGTCGTGCGCGACGCGCCGGCTTTGGCGGATTTGCGCAGCACGGTGATGCCCGCCAGCTTGCCGTCCACGGTGAAGACGGGACTGCCCAGGTCATTCAAATCGCTCACCATGAAGCAGGGACGCGGCTTGGTGATGACCGTCTGCACGCGCGCCAGGGTGACGCCGATGGCGCGGTTGGCTTCGGCGCCCATGCGGTTGAGCAGGAAGACGTTGTCCATCAACCCCGGTTCGCCGGGTTGATCCATCGCCATGGCGACGAGGGGTTTGTCCAGCGCCTTCAACGGACGCAGGAAGATCAGGTCGCGCTCGGTGTCGCGCAACACCACCTGCGCCTGGATATCGCCGCCGCCTTCGGGCAGGATGAACTTGGCGCCGGTGATCTGCGACGTGGTCTTCATTTTGTCACCCTCGTCGCCCATCCCGTCCGCCATGTCGTTGTACATCGAGCTGGGGTCGGTATTCGTCAGGCTGGCGACCACCAGGCCGGAGGGATCGATCACGACGCCGATGGCCTCGCTCTTCTCCTCTTCGCCCTTCTCATCGCCGCCACCCTGCGTCTTGATCACCACTTCAACGGTGATGACCGCCTTTTCCCACTTCGTCACGATGTCCCGCCCGGATTGGGCCAACTCGTCCGCCCGCGCGGGCATCGCCGCCAGGCCGGTAACCCCCAGGACTCCCGCCAGGAGCCACAACCAACCGTGTTTCATGCGTGCATCCTTTCTCATGCTCTGCGTATACCCGGTTTATTTCTCTGCGTGTACCCACTCCGTCCGCCACTCCAGGAAGACGCGGCGGATGCCGCGGAGGACGAGCACGGTCACGTGCGGCGCGCGCTGGTCGGCGGTGCGCTGCATGATGGCTTTCAGGCCCGCGGCGTTGGGGACCGTCTCGCCGTTGATGGAGAGAATCAGGTCGCCCTGTTGCAGACGACCGAGCGCCGCCCAGCCACCTTCGCCCACGGCGTCCACCAGCACACCGCCTTGCGTGGGCTCCCAGTCGTGATTCAGCCGATCCTTGAAGGCGATGTCGCGCGCCTGGAACTCGAAGTGCGCATCGGCGAAGCGCGTCATGGCCTGTGGGGGGTCGGGCGCGGCGGTGAGCTTCACGTGCAGCGTCTGCTCCTTTCCGTCACGCAGAATCGTCAGCGTAACGTCGGTGCCCACCGAATAGTGCTGCACCAGCGTGGGCAGCACCCCCACGTCTTCCGGCGTGCTCACTTCTAGCGCGTCGCCTTCGAAGGCGGTGATGATATCCCCTACGCGCAGGCCCAGCGCCGCGGCGTCGGCGTGCGGGTAGATGCGCGTGACGACGACGCCGGTCTTCTCGTCCAGCTTCATCGCCTTGGCCAGGTCGCTGGTGAGCACCTGCACACCGACGGGCAGCCAGGCCTTGCGGATTTCGCGCCCGGTGTCCTCGGTCGGGGTGCGGTTGAGGGTAACCACGGTGTGCAGCAATTCGTCGCCGCGGTGGAAGGTCACCAGCGCGTTGACTTCGCCCGCGACGCCGGCGATGAGCGTCTGCGTCAGCGTCGCCAACTCAGCGATCGTCTTCACCGGCTTCCCGTTCACCGCGGTAATCAGGTCGTCTTCCTGCAGCGCCGGTTTGGCGTTGTCCGCCGGGCCCCCGCCGCGAATGCCGCTCACCAGCACGCCGGTGGCACCCAGTCGCCCCTGCTCCTGCTGCTGCAATAGCGTCATCTCGCTCACGCAGCACCCCCACGCCTTCAGCTCCTCGATGGCCGGGATGGCCTTCGGGCGCGGCGCCGGCACCAGGGTGAGGAGTTGCTCCTTCCCGTCGCGCCAGATGCGTGCGGCCACCGGCTTGCCGGTTGGCAGGCCGATGACATAGAGGTTGAAAGCGGGCAGCTCTTCGCTCATCTGCACGTCCACCGGTTTGCCATCCAGCCCGAGCAGGATGTCGCCGGTGTGGAAGCCCGCGATATCCGCCGGGGAGCCGTGCAGCGCGCCGGTGATGAGCACCCCGTGCTGCTGCGGCGACGAAGCCAGCAGCGGTTGCACGGAGAAGCCCGCCCAACTGCGCGGCACGCTGCCGGTGGCGATCAGGTGCGTCGCCACGTCCTGCGCCAGATTGCCGGGGATGGCGCCGGAGAGGCCGAAGGACATTTCGTTGATGCCGATGATCTTCCCGCCGCGATTCATCAGTGGGCCGCCGGAGTTGCCGGGGAAGATCTGCGCGTCGTGGGCGATCCAGCGCAGCACGGCGCCCAGGTCTTCCCCGTCGAGCAGGAACATCTCGTCGGGGAAGAGTTCGGACTTCGTCAACGCGGTGTTGCTCACCACGCCGCTGGTGACGGACTGGTCGAAGGCCAGCGGGCTGCCCATCGCATACACGCGGTCGCCCACGTGTATGGTATCGGAGTTGCCGAACTTGACCCACGGAAAGGTGCGCGGCTTGGGCGGCGTCAGGCGGAGCACGGCCAGGTCGGTCAGCGCGTCGGTGCCCACCAGCGTGGCGGGCAGTTCATCGCGGTCGGCCAGCGTGCAGGCGAAGTACTTGCCCTTGCCCGCGACGTGGTGGTTGGTCAGCACGCAGCCGTCGGGGGTGATAATGACGCCGCTGCCGAACAGCTCATGCTTCGTCTCGCGCCCGCCGGCGTAGTCCGTCTCCACCACGTGAATGCGTACCACCGCCTGCTGAGCCGCCACCACCGCGCGCGGCAGATTCGCGTCGTCCGCCCGGCCTGCACGCGGCAGCCACAAACAGACACAGAGAAGGGGGAGAAGGAAGAGTGCTGTGAGCCGGTCCATAGGCGCCTCCAGTTCGGAATAAGTCCTGTTCGGACCAGTATAACGAGTTCGCGGTGGATGGGCAAGCGAAGAGGGGGTGGCTGGGGAGAGGGAGAATACCGTACTTATAATCGTGCGCGTGCTCGTGCTCGTAATCGTAATCGGGGAAGCTAAAGGAGAAGCATATGCCCTTCGATCACGAAAAACTGCATGTCTACCAAACCGGCCTTCAATTCATTACCTGGGTCACGCCTTTGCTTGAAGAAGTGAAGGAGCATCGCGGCACGACGGCGGAAATACGCGACCAATTGGATCGCGCGTCGATTTCAGTCGTGTTGAATACCGCCGAAGGCAATGGGAAGCAGCACCCCCGTCTTCGTGCGCATTTCTTCGAAACGGCACGCGGTTCAGCGACCGAATGCGCGGCGGGCCTCGATGTGCTGGTGGCGAAAGGTATTACTACACCTGACCGCGTGACTGACGGGAAATCGCTGCTGTTCCGCGTCGTGCAGATGCTCACCAAGATGCTGCCGCCGCTGCCCGAACAGGATCGGGTGCGGGAAGCGCAGGCAGCCTATGACGTGGACATTGCCGACGGGGAAGGGTAGCGTCGATTACGATTACGAGCACGAGTACGAGTACGACAACTATGCACGAACACCTCGACGCCTATCTCGAATACCTGACCGCCGTGCAGCGGGCTTCGGCGCATACGGTGAAGGCGTATACGGAGGATCTGCTGCAGTTCCTCGACTTTATGACGCGGCGGGAGCGGACGGCGTGGGGGCAGGTGACGGTGCTCGACGTGCGGCGCTTTCTGGCGGAGCGGATGGAGGCCGGCGCGGCGCGGGCCACCGTGTCGCGCAAGCTGTCAGCGCTGCGCGGGTTGTTCGGCTTTCTCACCGCCCGGGGGCTGCGCGCGGACGACCCCACGGTGGGCATCCGCGCGCCCAAGCTGCCTGAGCGGTTGCCGCACTACCTGGAAGAAGACGAGATGGCCGACCTGCTGCGCGCGCCGGACGCGGGCACGCCGCTGGGGCTGCGCGACCGGGCGCTGCTGGAGGTGCTCTACGCGTCGGGGATGCGCGTCTCCGAGCTGGTCTCCCTGTCGCTGCACGACCTGGCGCAGGCGGACCCCACTGGTGGCCTGGCGGCGCTGCGCGTCACCGGCAAGGGACGCAAGCAGCGCGTGGTGCTGCTGGGCGAGCAGGCGGTGGAGGCGTTGCAGACCTACCTGACCGGCGGGCGCCCCACCCTGCGCGCCAACGCCGAAGGGGACGACGACGGCGCCCTCTTCCTCAACCGCGGCGGCACGCGGCTCACCGCGCGGAGCGTGGCGCGCATGCTGCACAAGTACGTCATGCTGACCTGCGCGCGGCACGGCATCAGCCCGCACGCGCTGCGCCACACCTTTGCCACCCACCTGGTCAACAACGGCGCCGATCTGCGCACCGTGCAGCAACTCCTCGGTCACGTCTCACTGGCCACAACTGAGGTGTATACGCATGTCTCGGCACGACGCCTGCGCGAGGTGTATGCGCAGGCGCATCCGCGGGCGTGACGGTACTACCACCGTACCTGCCCCATACCCACCGGCTGAAGCGCTAAAGC
>CAIYQO010000278.1 GCA_903928345.1 uncultured bacterium
CCGGCAGCTTACCGGCGGTCCGTCGCGTTTGCCTACAACCGCACCACCTTCGGGTCGGCGGTTTTGAAGGCGTTGCGGGTGTCGACGATGCGGCGGGCGTGGGCCAGGATGAGCGCTTTGTCGTACCCCGTATGGTCGGTGATGAGCACCACACAGTCGGCGGCGGCCAGCGTGTCCGGGGTTAGCGGCACGGAGGCGCGCCCGCGGTAGGTGGGCACGAAGGGGTCGGAGAAGCTCACCACGGCGCCATGCTTCGCCAACTCGTCGAAGATCGGCAGCGCCGGCGACTCGCGCAAATCATCGATGTCCTTCTTATACGCGAGCCCGAGCAGCAGTACCTGGGCGCCGCGGATGGACTTGCCCGTCTCGTTGACGGCGTCCACCACCATGCGCACCACGTGCTCCGGCATGCCGTGGTTGATGCGTTCGGCCAGCTCGATGAAGCTCGCGTCGCTGCCCATCTCGCGCGCCTTCCAGGACAGGTAGTGCGGATCGATGGGGATGCAGTGCCCGCCTACGCCCGGCCCGGGGTAGAAGGGCATGAAACCGAAGGGTTTGGACGACGCGGCGTCGATGGCCTGCCAGATATTGATGCCCATCTTGTTAGCAATGAGCGCCAGCTCGTTGGCAAGGGCGATATTCACGTGGCGGAAGGTGTTTTCGATGAGTTTGGCCATCTCCGCCTCGCGCGGAGAGTCCACGCGCACCACGCGCTCGATCACCGCGCCGTAGAGCGCCGCGGCGAGCGCGCCCGCCGTCTCCCCGAGTCCGCCCACGACCTTCGGCGTATTCTCCACCCCGAATTGCGGGTTGCCGGGGTCGATGCGCTCCGGCGAGAAGGCCACCTGCACATCGCTCCCCACCTGCAGCCCGCCCGACTCCAATATCGGCACCATCAGCTCTTGGGTGGTGCCGGGGTAGGTGGTGCTTTCCAGGATGATGAGCTGCCCGCGGCGCAGGATGCCGGCGATGGTGCGGCTGGCGCTCTCGATAAAGCTGAGATCCGGCTGCCGGTTGCGCTGGCATGGGGTAGGCACGCAGATGATGATCGCGTCCGCCTCGCGCAGCGCCGCGGGATGGTCGGTGGCGCGGAAGCGCCCGGCCTCCGTCATCGCCGCCACGGTGTCCGCGGGCACGTCCAGGATGTATGACCCGCCGCCGGCAAGGGTGCCGATGCGCCCCTCGCTCACGTCGTAGCCGAGTACGGAAAACCCGCGCCGGGCAAAGGCCATCGCCAGCGGCAGGCCGACGTAGCCGAGTCCGATCACCGCCACCGTCGCCTGGGCTGCGTCGATGCGGGTCGCCAGCTCTGCCCACCGCGCCGTCGCCGTGGGATCGAGCGCCATCGTGTGTTCCCCATCCGCCATGCCGGCCTCCTCCATGAAAAATCCATCATCCTCGCGGGGGGCGCGCCGATGAAACGAGAGCAATATACCCATGCCCTCCCGCGAATATCTACCCCCCTTTCCCGACAATTCTGCGGTTGGGCTCAGTTGTGCACAACCTCCGGGTCGTCCGCACAGCGTTTCGGTGTTCCGTTCCGTGCCCCTCGGGAAGCCTATTTGTTCACTTCTCCCCGCCGCCGTCACAGGTCGTGGCCGGGGGTGGGGGGACGACAACAGGAAAAGGTTTGGCAACCGGACTATAAACCTCCGTCCCATCCCCTCTGCGGTTTGACGCCGATCATCACGGGTAAAAGTCGGGCGGTGCCCCCTCCAGTCCCGGACTCCCCCCGTGCCGTCCGAAGGATGTTATTCATGCGCGTCGCCCTGTTCGCTATCCTGGGCTGCGTGCTGCTTGCCGGCATGGCAGCGGCCCGCGCCGACTATCGGTTAGGCCCCGAAGACACCGTCACCGTGCTGGTGCAGCGCCACCCGGAGTTCTCCGGCGACTTCCTGATCCCCCCCGGCGGGTCGCTGACCCTGCCCGGCGTGGGGCCGCTCGTCGCCGTGGGGCAAACGCCGGAGGCGCTGGCCGCCGCCATCACCGCCGGGCTGGCGCGCAAGCTGCTCAAGCCCGACGTCACCGTCACCCTGCGCCTGCCGCGGATGCAGCGCGTCTACGTGCTCGGTGCGGTGGCGAAACCGGGGGTGTATGACCTTAAGCCGGAGTGGCACGTCACCGAGGCGGTGGCCGCGGCGGGCGGGTTGATCGTAGAGCCGGCCGAGTGCACCGCCGCGCTGCAGCACGCCGCGGGCACGCAAGCCGCCGTGGATATCGCCGCCGCGCTGCGCCACGCGCCGGACGCCGACCTGCCGCTGCAGCCCGGCGACGAATTGACCGTGACGCCGCTGCGCGTGGTGACGGTGCTGGTGGCGGGCAAGGTGCGCGCCCCCGGGAGCTACCTGGTGAAACAGGGCGACGGCGCGCTGGCGGCCATCGCGCTGGCGGGCGGCGCGCTGCCCGAAGCGGCACTGAGCCACGTGACGGTGGCCCACGCCGACGGCACCTCGTCCACCGCGAACCTGCTCGGTCCGCTGCGCGACGGCACGGGGCCGGGCGACGTGGCGCTGCGCGCCGGCGATCAGGTGGTGGTGCCGGAATCCATCGCGCGCATCGCCGTGCTGGGCCACGTCAACCTGCCGGGCTATTTCCCGTTGCCCGACGGCCGCACCCTCACCGTCTCCGACGCCCTCGGCCTCGCCAACGGCCCGGAGAATAAGCGCAGCGGTTTGAAATCGGTGGCCCTGCTGCACACCGCCAATGGCAAAGAGGAGCGTCGCGTGGTGAACCTGGCGCGCTTCTTCAAAACCGGCGACACCCGCGACAACCCCACCGTGCAGGCCGGCGACATTCTCTACGTGCCGGAAACCGGCAAACCGGATTGGAACCTCGTCTGGTCGAGCCTGGCGACCGTCGTGGGCATCTGGCGGTTGTTATAACGAATGACGCCGCGGGATTTTCGGTGATATGCTCCTTCCCCGAGAAGGACCGACAGGACATAGGGACAATATCGGTATGACTCTCCAACACGATACGCACACTCCGCCGCCTCCCGAGACGGCGGGCGAAGAGCAGGCCCTCAATCTGCGGGATTACCTGGCGATCTGCTACCGCCGGCGCCGTCTGCTCGTGACCGTCTTCGCCGTGGTGCTGACGCTGGGCTGCGTCTACATGGCGGTGTCGAAGCGCCAGTACGAATCCACGGCGCGCATCCTCATCGCGTCGAGCAAGGCGGGCAGCAACGATACCGATATCCCGCTACTCTCCGACCTGAAGGCGCTCACGGAGAACCGCTCGGTGGACACCCAGGTGGAAGTGATCTCCAGCAACGACCTGCTCGACGACGCCTTCGCCTCGCTGGACGACACCACGCGCACCCGCGGCTTCCGTCCCGACGTGAAGTTGCCCGAAGTGGTGAAGGTGGAGACCAAGCCGAATACCGACACCATCGACATCACCGTCCACGCGTTAACGCCGCAGGCCGCCATGTGCTTCGCGAATCAGATCGCCGACACGTACTTCATCCGCGACCTCGAGCAGAGCAACCAGGCCACCCGCCAGGTGCGCAAGTACGTGGAAAAGAACATGACGAAGGTGCGCGAACAGTTGGCGACGGCCAACGTGGCACTGGCGGCGTATAAAACGCGCACCCACCTCTTCGCCCCCGACACGCAACTGGCGAAATTCGCCGAGCATCTGGCCTCGCTGCAACTCGACCTGGACACCGCCCGCGCCACCTTGTCCGCCACGCAACAGGCGCAGGGCGTGATCCGCGGCCAGCTCAAGGACGTGCCGCGGGAGATCATCGCCGACACCAACGTCACGAAAAACCCGCGCTTCGCCGCGATTGTAGAGAAGATCGACCAGTTGCACGCCGACCGCGTGACGCTGCTGCAGGAGTACCGTGCCGACGCCGACGAGGTGAAGGCCCTCGACCACCGCATCGCCGACCAGGAAGCGCAACTCAAAACGGCGGCGGAGACCATCGTGGCCTCCCAAACCCGCGCACACAATCCCGTGCAGGACGCCGTGCTGGGCAAGTATTTCGACAACGTCGCCACCATGGTTGCCACCGAGGCGCACATCCGCGTGGCCTCCTCCGAGCTGTCGCAGCGGGAGAAGGTGGCCGACGGCCTGCCCGACCGCCAGCGCGAGCTGACCGACTTGTTGCAGCAGTCCGCGCTGCTCGAATCCACCTATGAGATGCTCACGCAGAAGTACCACGCGCTGGTGCTGAGCGAGCAGGGCACGCTGCCTAACGGGCGCATGATCGACCGCGCGCGGCTGCAACGCATCCCGGTCGCCCCGCGTCCGCTGCGCACGGGGGTCTTCTTCCTCATCCTCGCGCTGCTGTCGGCGGGAGGCGCGGCCATGCTGCTCGAACGCCTGGACGACCGCGTGCACGACCAGGAAACCGCGGAAGGGCTCGCCGGCGCGAGCACCATGGCGATGATCCCCAACATGCCCGGGGAGAGCGGTCCGCTGCTCATCACGCGCGCGGGGCCGCACTCGCCGCTGCTGGAGAGCTTCCGTATCCTGCGTCACAATATCGGCTTCGCCGCCATCGACCGCCGGTTGAAGATTCTCGCGGTGTCCAGCTCCGGCCCGGGTGAGGGGAAATCCACCACCTGCGCCAACCTGGCGCTGGCCATGGCGATGGACGGGAAGCGCGTGATCATTGTGGACTGCGACCTGCGCCGCCCCTCCATGCACACGCTGCTCGGGGTGTCGCGTGAGGTGGGGGTGACGAACGTGCTCACCGGCTCCAGCACGCTGGAGGAGGCGATCGTCTCCGGTGGCGTGCCCGGCCTGGACGTGTTGCCCACCGGCCCGCTGCCGCCCAACCCCACCGAGGTGCTCAACGCCCCCTCCACGCGCCGCCTCTTCACCGAGTTGGCGGAGCGCTACGACGTGGTGCTGGTGGACTGCCCGCCCAGCGCGGGCCTGAGTGACGTGCAGGTGATCTCGACGCTGGTCGACGGCCTGCTGCTGGTGGTGACGATCAACGAGACGCTGCGCGAACGCCTGCGCATCGCCATCCGCGCCCTCGCGCTGGCCGGCGCCCCGCTCATCGGCGTGGTCATCAACCGCCTGGACATGCGTCGCCAGGGCTACGGGTACTACTACTACTACTACGCCGAGGACGGCACCGGGGAGCGCAAGAAGAAGCGGCGGCGGTAGGCCGTCACTCCTCCCCCATCACCGCGCCGACGATGAACTCGGTCCCGTCGGCGGCACGGCAGAAGAAGGCCCACAGGCGGCCGGGCGTCCAGGGCGCGTGGGGATCGGTCACCTGCTGCCCGGGCGCCAGCGCCTCCCGCGTCAGGTGGAACCAGTGGTAGAAGTCGTCGCGGGTGAAGAACTGCCCGGTGGTGGTGGAGAGCGTGAAGCGCGCGCCGTCCGGCTGGTAGCTGCCGTATTGCAACACGATCACGGGGTCCGCCGAGGCGTTTTCCACGTGGATGGCGCCGCGGGGGCGGGTGGGGTCGCGGGTGAAGGTGACGCGCACCGGCGCGTCATCGGCCAGCATCGCCCGCGTTAACGCGGCGCGCGGCAACACCAGATCGTCATCGTCGAGGGTGAGCCCCTTGGGCAGCGGGGCGAAGGGGTGCAGCGAGGCGATCACCTCGCCGGATTTCGTGGCCACCAGGAAGGCCTGCACCTGCGCCAACGCGACGCGGCGTGCGCCCAGGAGTAGCAACCCGCTGCGGGCATCCACCCCCACCAGCGGCGCCCAGCGCGCCGGCGTCTCCAGCGGCAGGCCGATGAAGATGCGCACCTGCGTGTGCCGCGCCAGAAACGGGCTCAGCCGCGTGGCGGCATCCACCGGAACCCGCGTTCGCAGCTTCCGCACCAGCAGCACCCCGAGCACGCACACCAGCACCACGCCGAAGAGGCCATACATCCCACGCCGCTCCTTCGGCGGGTATTATAGCATACCAGGGCTAACTTCCGCGCCCCGCGCTTTCCAGTAGGCCCCGCTGCCGGCGAGCAGCGCGATGCCGATGACCAGGTAGAGGATGCCCACGGCGCCGACGAGGTGCCAGTGCGCGCCGGCCCAGCGCAGGGCGATGCCCAGCGCCATCATGCCCGCGATGAGCAGGTACATGGCGGGGCTGTACATCCGCCACCACGGGGTGCGTGCATCGAGGGCGCGAATGCGCGCCACCGAGCGGCCCGCCGAGCGCCCGAGCACCCAGACCCCCTTGCCCACCCCCAACAGCGCCGCCAGCGGCAGGATCACCGCCAGCCACGCGTGGGTGTGCAGGTCGGCCAGCACCCACACCGTGCCGCGCGCGGTGATCATGCACCCCACCAGTACCCACACCACCGCGGCGTGGACGATATGCTGCTCACGACTGACATACCACATCGGCGGAAGTATACCATAGCGCGCTTCCGCGCGCTCGAGATGTGCAATTAAGCTCGCTTCGCCTTCCTGCACGCGCCCCCATTCCCCGCCTTTCCCCCTGGAGGGAAGGGAGGATACGGGTGGAAAATCGCGCGCAGGCGCTGAAAACCCACCCAGGTGCTCCCCTCTCCCAGCCGAGTCGTGCGAGACGCCCGGGGGAGGGGCGGGGGTGGGGTCCGCGTGTAGGCGGACGTATCAAACTTTATTTGCCAGCAGCGCGCTTCCGCGCGCTCGAGTCGTCCCATCCTGGCGTGGATTAGCGCAACGGGTTGCGCTCCAGCATCGTCCAGCCGGCCTGTTCGATGCGCGCGGAGACCGGGCAGACGAAGCGCTCGGGAAAGCGCACCTTGTTCTGCGCCGTCTCGCAGGTGATCTTGCCCGCCTTCACCAGCCCCTCCAGCGCCTTGTCCAGCGTCTGCATCCCCAGCGACGCGCCCGTCTCCATCTGCGAATAGACCTGCTCGAAGTGCGACGAGCGGATGAGGTTGCGCACGCCGTCGGTGGCAACGAGCACCTCCGCCGCCAGCACACGCGAGTCGCCGCGCGCCGCGGGCAGCAACGTCTGTGCCACCACGCCTTGCAGACAATCGGCGAGCTGTGCCGCGAGCATCCCCTGCTGGGCGGCGGGGAAGACGTCCAGGATACGGTGCAGCGCCTGGGTGGCGTGGCTGGTATGCATCGTCGCCAGCACCAGGTGCCCCGTCTCCGCCGCGGTGACCGCGGTGGCGATGGTGTCCAGGTCGAGCATCTCGCCGACCACGATCACGTTGGGATCCTGGCGCAGCGCGTTCTTCAGCGCCACGGCGAAGGACGGCGTGTCGCTGCCGATCTCCCGCTGCTTGATAAAGCTGCGCTGCGAGGTGTGCACGTATTCGATGGGGTCCTCGATGGAGACGACCAGCGCCTCGCGTTCGCGGTTGATCAGGTTGACCATGGCGGCGAGGGTGGTGGTCTTGCCCATGCCCACCGCGCCGGTCACCAGCACCAGCCCGTTGGGCCGCATGGCGAGTTGCCCCACCACGGCGGGCAGCCCGAGGCTCTGCAGCGTGGGGATTTCGCGCGGGATGCGCCGAATGGCTGCCTCCAGCGCGCCCTTCTGGCGGTGGATATTGATGCGGAAGCGGTCGCCGTCGGGCAGGTCGCGCGCCACGTTGATGTCGTTGTCGCGCTCCAGCGCCGCCCGCTGCTCCGCGGTCAGGATACCGAGCAACATCGCGGACAGCTCCGCCTCGCCGAGACGATCCACCACCGAGCGCTGCAAATTCCCATGCAACCGCACCACCGGCGGCTCGTCCTTCATCAGATGCAAGTCGGACGCCTGCATCTCCTGGCACATGCGCAGAATGTCATCCAGCATACGAGCCCCCTTCGCGGTTCCCAACTCGGCGGTTTGTTTATATGATACCAGAAATGGAGAATTTGTAAACGGGTAACTTGCAGGGACTGTCCTAATACGGTTCACTTTAGCGTTCCGCGCCTCCCGGCGCGGCCCCCTATCGGCGTTAGTTTCTACGAACCGTTCGCCTGTTTTCCCACCCGACGATAAATCGTCGGGCTACCGGCTGCGCCCCATGAATGGGGCTTTGGTAGTCTCCGCAAGGTAGTGTTCATGTTCGGTAGTCTTCATTATGCTCGAAAATGTCGTCCCCGTCGGAAACCTACCGGACGAATAACCATAAAAACAGGTTCATGCACGCTTGAGAAGCCCCTTTCAAGGGGCGCAGCCGGTAGCCTGACGATTTATCGTCGGGTCGGAGAACAGGCAAGCCTTCACGGTAAGTTGACGCCGATGCCCCCCTCCCCCCGCCGCTTATACGCGCAAGCGGCAGGAAGAGGGCGGCGGGTAGCGAAAGAAACGGGGACGAGGTGGGCGTATGGCGCGACGTGTCTTGCTGGCGGTGGTGCTCTTTTTGACGGCGTGGTCGTGGGCGGCGGAGCTGACCCCGGCGGTGCACGCGGACGACCTCGACCTCGCGCGGTGCGGCGCCTTCGAAGGGGCGCGGGCGCTGGGCGTGCCGACGGCGGAGACGTTGGGGGCGCTGCTCGGGCTGGCCCCCGCCGATCCGCTGCCAACGTGGAGCACCGGCCCGGTGCCGGGGCGCGACCGCTACTTCCGCATTGCCTTCACCCACCCCATCGCACTGGGCACGCTGTGCACCACCTACACCGGCGGGCGTTCCGCCGACACCCTGTTTCAGCTCGGGTCGGGCACCGCGGTGGCGCTGCTGAAATCCGACGCCGCCTACCCCGGCGACGTGACGCAGGACGACGACTGGCTCATCCTGCCCCCCGGCGCGGTGAAGACGCTGCCGCCGGGCACCGTCACGCGCGCGCTGCGCTTCGCCGACCGGCGCATCCAACTGCCGTGGGCGAACCTGGAGTGGGGCATGGAGGCCAGCGAGATGGGCGTGACGCTGCTCTTCCGCGAGCGCTACGCCGACGCCCTCACCCTGGGCAACGCCAAGAGCGGTTACACCGAGAAGGGGCAGGAAAGCTGGACGGCCTTCTGGCCGGAGGAGCGCCCCCTGGCCGGCGTGGTGAACCTGGCGGCGAAAAGCGTCGCCGCGCGCGTGCAGGCACTGAAGACGGGTACCGCCGAACACCCCACGCTGGCCCTCGCCGCGGCGTGGAGCAAGGTGGCGGACGCCCCCGCCGGCGGGCCGCGCGCGCTGGCCTTCGACGCCCCCGCCGCCACCCGCGGCGTGCGCCTCGTCGCCGCTCTGGCGGGCACCAAAAACACGCTGACGGGCGTGATTCCCCTCCTCCCGCTGGGCGACGGCCCGATACCGAGCACCAAACTCCCCGTGGCGCCGTATACCTTCACCTACCCCATGCCGCAGGACGGCTTCATCGCTATCAATATCGACGAGAAGCAGACGGGCGCGCACATCCGACGCCTCATCGCCGAGACGGCCCGCCTGAAAGGGCCGGTGCAGGAGGCCTGGGACCTGAAGGACGACAACGGCGCTTACGTGCCCCCCGGCGCCTACGCCTGGCACGCCATCACGCGGCCGCAGCTCAAGCTGACGTATGAGGGCACGGTGAACAACGCCGGGCAACCGCCGTGGTACGCGCCGGTGACGGGCGGCGGCGGCTGGATGGCCGACCACTGCGCGCCGGAAGCGGTGTGCGCGGTGGGCGACCACCTCTTCATGGGCACCTACGGCTCGGAATACGGGCAGGCGATCATCGCCACCGACCTCAACGGCCACAAGGTGTGGGCGGGCGGCAACACGCCTGCCGACCGCGTGGTCACCGACGGCACCTATGCCTACCTCGTCACCCCCGCCGGCGTCACCCGCGTCGACCCGGCGCACGATTTCAAAATGACCCGGGTGGCCGACTTCAGCTATACCCGCGACGTGCCCTCGGTGGGCACCTTCTACGGCAACTTCGACCCCGACTGCGGTGACGCTGCGGTGCGCGGGCGCGATCTGTTCATCGCTTACAACGGTGTCCCGCTGCCGTGGGTGCAGTCCACCTTCACCGACGACCAGGTGGATCTCAACCGCTGCCTGCCCATGCCGCGCCAGGAACCGGCGGGCTTCGACATGCGCAACTACACCGAGCGCCAGCGCTTCTTCGCCGCCTTCCTCACCGGCTCTGCCCCCAGCTCCGAGCTGGCGGGGTGGGACGGCACCCCAACCAACGGCGCGCTGGCGGGGGTGTACACGGTAGCCTTCACCAAGCCGATGCCCGTCGGGTCGGTGCTGCTGGCGGACGGTGCGCAGAAGGTCTACGCGCTGAAGCCCGGCGCCGCGCTGCCCGGCGGCAACCCGGACGACATGGCCCCCGGCGACGCTGGCGACGAAGAGGACGCCCTCGACCCGACGCTGTGGCTCCTCCTCGACAGCCCCGCCACGCCCAACCAGCCCGTGCTGGCGGTGGCGCCGAAGGGCGGGCTCCTCACCACGGCGCTGCGTTTCAAGGCGCCGCGAATCTCCTTCAGCCTGGTGCTCAACCGGCGCTACACGGATATTGCCAGCACCTCCACGCGGGTCTTCACCGAGGGTAACGAAGTGGGCAAGCACGGCTGGCACGCCGAACGCCCCGCGAAGACGCCCATCACCGCCGACAACCCGGCGCGGCTGGCCTGGGTGTGGCCGACCCCGGTGACGTTGCGCGGCGTGACGCTGGTCGCCCCCACGCACTACGGCCTGACCGCGGTGGATGTGTGGATCGGCCCGGACGACGGCGACCCGAAGGCGTCCCTGGCGGACGACAGCCAGTGGCGGCAGGCGGGGTACATTCAGCCGCGCGAGAACTACCTCAACTCGCCGCGCACGCCCACGGCGGCTAATGTGGACTTCGGCGAGGTGTGCACCACCCGCGCGGTGCGGATGCGCGTGGTGGCCCCCGACGGCGCGCGCGGCTTCGGCAACCCCATCATCACCGGCCCGCATATCGCCTCCGTGGGCAACCTGATCGCCTACAGCCCGCTGGGGGACGATACCCCGCTGCCCCCGGCACTCAACGCGCGCCTCACCCAGGTGACGCTGCCCGCGCCGGGCGACACGGGCAAAGGCACGGTGGTACGCCACGTGCCGGTGCCCCGCCCCACCGGGCTGGCCGTCGGCCCCGACGGCGCGCTCTACGTGGCGTCCGATCGGCGCGTCATCGCCTATCCCGGCGCCGACCTGACCGCCGCGCCGCGGGAGATCATCCCCGCCGGGGGGCTCGTCGCGCCGCGCATGATGGCTTTCGACGCCGCCGGGCTGCTGTATATCGTCGACGCCGGCCCGAAACAGGTGAAGGTGTTCGACCCGAAGACGGGTAAACTGGTGCGCGCGCTCGGCACCGCGGGCGGCGCGCAACTCGGCCCCTTCGACCCCACGCGCTTGGACGAGCCCGTCGGGCTGACCATCGACCGCGCCGGCAAAGTGTGGGTGGCGGAAGGGTCGTATCAGCCCAAGCGCGTGCTGCGCTGGAACGCCGACGGCACGCTGGAGAAGGAATTCTACGGCCCTACCACCTACGGCGGCGGCGGGCACATGGACCCGGGCGATAAGAGCGTCATCAACTTCTGCGGCATGAAGTTCCGCATGGATTGGGCGACGCGCCAGTGGAAGCTGGAAAGCCGCATCTGGCGCCCCGGCCTCGGCGCCTCGATGGCGTCCGGCGCCCCCGACCGGGTGATCTACTACCAAAACCGCCGCTACCTGGCCGGCGACCTGGATATGACCGCCTTCAGCGACCGTCCCGCGGTGGCGGTGATCTCCATTGAGCGCAACGGGGTGGCCGTGCCCATCGCCGCGGCGGGCAACCTGGCCGCATGGAGCGCGGTGGCGACGACGCCGGAACTGCGCGCGGCCTATGCCAAACTCGACCGCACCGCGATAGGCTTCGTGTGGAGCGACCTCAACGGCGACGGCCTCCCGCAACTCGCCGAGGTGCAGACGACCCCCGCGCAGGCGATGAAGAACGTCAACGGCATCGGCGAAGACCTGACCTTCACCTTCCGCGTCCCCGGCCTGCGCCTGCGTCCGACGGCGATCCGCCCCGACGGCGTGCCGACGTATGACATGGCGAAGCTGGAGGTCTCCCCCCCGCTGGACAACTACACCCTGCCATTGGCCGATGGGCGCACTTTCATTATGGCAAACGGCCTGCTAGCACCTGACGCAAAAACCTGGCAGTGGAGTTACCCGGACAACTACGCCTCGGTGCAGCTCTCCAACGCCAACCCGTGGGGCTTTGCCAACCGACCGCCCGGCGTGCTCATCGGCGAGCTGCGCATCATGGGGCATATGACGGTGGGGGGCGAGGAGCTGTTCGTCACCAACGGCAACCACGGCGACTGGTATGCCTTCACCCGCGACGGCTTGCTGGCGGCGGCGATCTTCGGCGGCCCGGTGGGGTACGGCCAGCGCTGGTGGTCGATGCCCGAGTGGATACCCGGCAAAACCGACTTGACCGACCTGCGCCTGACGGTGGAGGACTTTTACGGCAGCATCTGCAAGGCCGACGACGGCAACGTCTACGCCATTGCGGGGAAGAACCACGTCTCTATCGTGCGCGTGGACGGCCTGGCCGCCATGCAGCGGCTGAACGGGGCCTGCACGGTGTCGGTAGCCGATCTCGACGCCGCCAAGGCGTGGGAGGTGCGCCGCGCCGCCTTGGAGCGCGCCCGCCGCGAGCCGAAGATCGCCCACTTCGCCTACACCGACAAGGCGCCCGCCATCGACGGCTCGCTGGACGACTGGCCGGAGGCGGCCTTCCTTACCATCACCGAGGTGCGCAACGAGCAGGGGCAGGTGATCAAGTTCAGCAAGGCGGCGGTGGCCTTCGACGACGAGAAGCTCTACATCGCCGGCACCGCCAGCGACACCTCGCCGTTGGTGAACAGCGCGCTCGACCTGCAGCGCCTCTTCCAATACGGCGACGCGCTGGAGGTGAACCTGGGCGGCGACCCGAAGGCCGACCCCGCGCGCACCGTGCCCGCCCCGGGCGACCTGCGCCTGTTGCTGGCGCGCGTGAAGGATGCCAACGTCGCCATCGCGTACCATTACCACGTGCCCGGCGCCCCGGCAGCGGAGCGGGTGACCTTCACCTCCCCAGTGGGCAAGGAGACGGTGGACCGCATCGACCTGCTGAAGGACGCGGAGATCAGCGTGACCGCGGACGCGGAGAAGCACGTGTGGACGATCGAGGCGGCCATCCCGTGGAAATCCCTGGGGCTGACGCGTCCGCAACTCGGCGAGACGTGGCGCGGCGACGTGGGGGTGTTGGAAAGCGACCCCGACGGCACCGCCACCGTGCGCCGCACCTACTGGGCCAACACCGGGCAGGTGATCCTCGGCGACCTGCCCTCCGAAGCCCGCGTCACCCCCGCGCTGTGGGGGGAATTGCGCGCGGTGGAAGCCGGCGACGCCCTGCGCTTCGGCGGCCCCGACGCGGGGGCGGCGGCGGAGCCGTAAGGGATGTGCCGGTTCTCCGACCCGACGATCCATCGTCGGGTCGGAACTTACCCCAATTGGGCCCGCACCTGCTGCAGGTAGGCGCCCTCTTGCGCGGCGATGGCCCAGGGGTCGCGGGCGCCGCCGTAGGTGGCGTGCTCGATGGAGACGTAGCCGGCAAAGCCGTCCGCCATGAGGCGGGTGAGCAGCGCGGGGTAGTCCAGCACGCCCTCGGCAAGGGGCAGTTGCGTGCCGTTGGGGATGGCGCTGAAGTTGTGCGCGTGCATGTGCCAGGTGAAGCGGCCCAGCGCGGCAAGGCTGACGTCGATGGGCTCGTGGCCGTCCTTCAACGGGAGTTGCAGATTGACGCCCAGGTTGGGGCGGTCCACCCCCTGCAGCAGGCGCAGCGTGTTCGGGGTGTCCTCCATCAGGCTGCCGGTGTGGCATTCCAGCGCGTAGCGCACGCCGTACGGGGCGGCCATGTCGCACACGCGTTGCAGGCCGGCGATGGCGGCATCCCACTGCGCCGGGGTGGCGTCGTCGGGGCCGATCACGCCGTCGCCCCACGGTTTGCCGGTGAAGACGCGCAGCAGCGGCGTGCCCAGGCGCACCGACCAGCCGATGTACTCCTCCGCCAGGCGCAGCGAGGCGTCCCATAAGGCCGGCCCGTCGACGAAGTTGAAGTACGGGCACAACTGCGCGCAGCCGATCTCCGCCGCCGCCAGCGCGTCCGCCAGGCGGTCGATCTCCGTCTCGCGCAGCGTGCCGTCCCAGAACTCGATCCCGTCGTAGCCCAGCCCGGCCAGCCGCCGCGCCGCCGCGGGAATCTCCGCCGCACTCCACTCCCCGGGATAACAAAAACCGATGTTGAACATGATGCGCCTCCGAAAATATCCTTCGCCTTCGGGGGCGCGCTTCCTGCCGGAAACGGATTCACCACAGAGACACTGAGGCACTGAGAGATAGGGAAAGGGCCGGATAGGAAGGGCGTATACGCCTATCCAATCCGGCCCGGACACAACTGCTCTGTGCCTCAGTGTCTCTGTGGTGAATCCTCGTTACGGCACGGTGACCTTGAGCATCTTATCGCCCTGCACGATCTTCTTCGCGTTGTCCAGGCCCTTTATCACGCGACCGAAGACGCAGTAGGGGCTCTTCGGGTCGTCGAGCTGCGGGATGGGGCAGAGGGTGATGTAGAACTGGCACCCGGCGGAGTCGAGACTCTGCGAGCGCGCCATGGCGATCACGCCCATGTCGTGCTTGATGACCGGGTTCTGTTCGAATTTGATGGAGTACCCCGGGCCGCCCATGCCGGTGCCTTCCGGGTCGCCACCCTGAATGATCTGGAAGCCCTTCTCATTCATCACGCGATGGAAGGTGAGGCCGTCGTAGAACTTCACCTTCGCCAGCTTCACGAAGTTCGCCACGGTGAGCGGCGTGTCGGCACCGTCCAACTCGACCTCGATGTCACCCTTGTCGGTCTGAATCGTCGCGTGCTGGGTGCCTTTGGCCTTGGCCGCGGCGACTTCGGCGTCCGTCGGCGGACTGACCTTGGGCTCTTTCTTCGCGACCGGCGCGGTCGGCGTGGGGGGCGCGGTGGGGGTTTCCGGCACCGGCTGCGCCGGCACCGCCGCCCCGCTGGTACCGCTGGCATACAAATCGGGCACCGGCGTATTCGCCTTGGGCGAAAAGACCATGACCAGGACGAAGATAACGACCACCGCCGCGATCACGGCCATGGCGATGCCGAAATACGGCACTTTGGGCGAACGCTCTACGGATTTCTCCTCGGGCATCAGGGTGTCTCCTTTACGAATAATGGCGTCAGGCGCACAAAACCGGCGGGTGGGCCGCCGGTCGACGGGCGAGCAAGCGCCGGAATCACTTCCCGGTTAGGGGTTTTCGATACTGGCGCAGCAATTCCTGCATTTCTTTCACGCTGTCCGACTTGGGGAGCAGGTGCGCGGCCTGTTTGACGTAGGTCGCCGCGGCCTGATAGTACTGTTTCACCTCGTCGGCGGGCATAGTGGCGGATTTCCCGAAGTACGCTTTATTCAAACACGCGCGTCCCGCCTGCACCAGGGCCGTCACCCGGTTCACGTCGGAAGTGGCGGTGGGCAGGTAGCGGTCCCACAGCTTGCGCGTGGTGTCGAAGTCCTTGCGGAGGGTCATCAACGCGTCGCTGTAGCAGCAGACATAGGTGAGGTTGCCCGGGTTGGTGTTATACGCCTTTTCAAAGGCGGCCAGCCCGTCGGCGATGCGGCTCTCGGTGAGCTGCGGCACGCCTTCGGGGTGCTCTTTGGAGCATTGCAGCGTTTCGGTGAGTGCCAGCCCGAGCCACATCCAGCCGTCGGCGTACTGCGGGAAGCGCTTCACCAGCGACTGGAAGGTGCGCAGCGCCTTGTCCCCGTCGCCGTTGCGCGTGTCGGGGTCGAGTTGCTGCGGCTTGGCGGCGAACTCCGGGTTGTTGAGTCCGAGGTAAACCTTGCCCTGGTCGAGCAGCTTCACGGCATCCTCGGTGATCGACGTGGGCGCCCCCGCGGTCACAGGAGTTGGCGTGGTTTCGTCCGCCGCCACCGGACACCAGATCAGCAGGCCCAGCAAGCCCACAAGCAACCAGCGCATAGGGATCCTTGCTCGTTCCATGAAGAAAAATGGGATACCCGGGAGACGCACGGACCCGCCGCACGCTCGCGCGTACTATCATACCACAGTCATGCTACCCGGCAAAGGGCTGCCACAAACGCGCGTGTCCGGCGACGCACCAACGCCGCCGGACACGATTTGGTCAACGCGTGACCTTTAGAATTGATAACTCAACGCGAAGTTGGTCATCCCCATCGCGGGCCCGCCGCTGCCGCCGCGGGGGTTCATGGTGAAGCCGTTGATCTGCCCGCTGCCGGTGAAGGCGGTGGCCGCCGTGTCGACGACCGCCGTGGCGACACCGGGATCCTGATGGCCGATGGCGATGGTGCCGGCGGTGGCGGAACTCTGCACGCAGGTGACGATGTAGTGGCGCCAGAAGTTCGTGGCGGCGTTGTTCATGTTGATGCCCGGGCCGATACTCGTGCCGCCGCTGCAGATACGCGCGCCGGGACCCTGCCCGTTGGTGCCCGAACCGCTCACCAGCCAGTCGAATTCCACGACCAGGGTGCCGCCGACGGGCACTTTACCGTCGGGAGAGATCAGCCCCAGCACCGGGAGTCCCGGCCCCATGACGATGCTGTCGTTGACGTAGTTCGCCGGTCCGGTGACCCACTTGGCGCCGTTGGACGCCAGCGGCGGGGTGCCGATGGAGAGCGGGCTTCCGTGGTCGCCGGCGACGTTCCAGTACGTCCCGACGGGGATGTTCACGTTGGCGGCGGCGTTGTTGTACGTCGCGCTGGCATACGCGGCAAAGTTGTCGGTGTAGAAGTTGTATTTCCACGCGGACAGCGTTTCGGCGTGGCCGTCGGCAAAGCTGAAGATCGCCTTACCGCCGTGCCGCTTGTCGATGTTCGCGGAGCCGTAGAAGGCGTTGGCATCCTGGCCCGTGGCGGTGGTGGAGACGCCGTCCATCGTCATGGCGGTGTTCTCCGGCGTCTTGATCTCGCCCAGCGCAACGCCGGCGACGAGGGAGTCGTAGTCGTACCCGTTGGCGATCTTCGTGCCCGCGGTGGGGCAAATGAGCACACCCCGGTCGAGGCCGATACTGCCCCAAATGGTGGCGGTGGACGGCAGCAGTTCGTTATTATCCTGCGCGTACATGAGCAGCGCGGTGACGATCTGCTTCTGGTTGTTCAGGCACGCCGTCTGGCGCGCCTTCTCGCGGGCCTTGGCGAAGACGGGGAAGAGAATCGCCGCTAGTATCGCGATAATCGCTATTACGACAAGCAGCTCAATCAAAGTGAAGCCAGTTCTACGCATTGGGACGCCTCCGAGAAATGTTTGCGGTAACCTCGCCGGGGAAATGAGATTCTACCGATAAAGCGTACCGAATACTGCAATGGTTGTCAATCACACCGTAAAAGAGATCGGTGAAAGATGCGGCAGCATGCCAGGTGACGCCGCGCGCACCCCTTTTCCGTATCGCCCGCTTCTGTGGTACAATCCACGCCGTGTCGCACACCCATGAACAAAATTCCCCGGAAGATCGCCCCTGGCCGCCCGCGCCGCCCTCCGCGCCGACGGAGGAGGACGCCCCCCCCGCGCCCCGGCATTACGGACGCGACCTGACCACGGGCAGCATCCCCCTCCACGTGCTGATGTTTTCCCTGCCCATGCTGGGCGGCAGCGTGCTGCAGACGGCGTACAGCATCGTCAACGCCATCTGGGTGGGCCGGTACCTGGGCAAGGCGGAGATGGCGGCGGTGACGGCCAGCTTTCCCGTCTTCTTCCTCTTCATGGCGGTGGCCGGCGGGCTCACTCTGGCGACGAATATCCTCATCGCGCAGTACGTGGGGGCACGCAACTGGCCGCACGTGCGCCGCGTGGTGCAAAACTCCACCCTGCTGGTGGCCCTCGCCTGCGTGGTGCTCACGGGACTGGGCGAGCTGAGCATAGTCCCGCTGTTGCGCCTGATGGGCACCCCGCCGGACGTGCTGCCGTTGGCGACGGGCTACATGCGCATCTTCCTGCTGGCGATGCCCGGCAACTTCGGCATCTTCCTGGTGGCGGCCATGCTGCGCGGCATCGGCGATTCGAAAACGCCGCTCTACTTCCAAATCGTCTTCCTGCTCCTCACCGCCATCCTCGACCCGGTGCTCATGTTCGGCAAGCTGGGCATCCCCGACGGCCCGCACCTGAATATGGGCTTTGCCGGGCTGGGCCTCAACGGCACGGCGTGGGCCACGCTCATCACCATGAGCGGCGCGGTGGTGGCGGTGTACCTGTACATGACGGCCACGCGCAACCCGGTCACCCCCCGCCTGAAGGGGTTGGCGCTGGATATGGAGACGACGCGGCTGACGGTGCTGGTCGGCGTGCCGAGTATGCTGCAGCAGGCCATCTCCGCCTTCAACATGTTCTTCATCGTGGGTATCGTGAACTTCTTCGGGGAGAACGCCACCGCGGCGTTCGGCGCGGCACTGCGCATCGACCAGGTCTCCTTCATGCCGGCGATGGCCATCGGCATGGCGGTCTCCACCCTCACGGGGCAAAACCTGGGCGCGGGGCGGATGGACCGCGTGCGGCAGACCTTCACCTGGGGGATGCTCTTCAGTTGCGCCATCACCACGGTGGTGGCGCTGGTGGTCTTCCTCGCGCCCCAGGCGCTCATTCTGCCCTTCACGCGCGATCCGCAGGTGCTGGCCCTCGGCACGCAATACCTGCGCATCATGTGGATCTCCTACGTCCTCTTCGCCATCATGTTCGTCAGCAACGGCGTCATCAACGGCTCGGGGCAGACGGTCGTCACCACGGTCATCACCTTCATCGCCATGCTCGGTATCCGCTGGCCCCTGGCCTATCTGCTGGCGCGCGTCGTCTTCCACGACGTCACCTTCGTGTGGATCAGCATGGTCATCAGCGTCGGCGTCGGCATGGTGCTCAGCCTCGGCTACTACTTCTCCGGCCGCTGGCAACAGGATGTCATCGACGCCACCGCCGACGGTGTGCCCGGGGACGGGAGCACGGGGGAATGGGAGAACGGGAGAACGGGAGATGCCGGTCTGGAATGACGCTGACCGGTACAGGTTTGATGTTGCCCCCCGCCTTTCCCTCATTCCCCCTTTCCCCCACGCCCCCATTCTCGCATCGCGGCAGGAAAATCCGTCGATCATCGCGAATACCACCACTACCACTTGCTTCACACGAGGTTAATCAATGCAGACCGTTCGAGATCGTTTGTGGATTTGGGGGCATGAGGCCGGGGCGCATAACGGCAACTACCAGTTGCCCGGCGCGTCGCGAATGACGCCGATGGAAGCCGCGGCGTATCTGCGCGTGCCCAACGCGCTGATGATCGCCCTCGGCGACCGGCCCGCGCCGCCCTTCGCGCAGGAGATGATCGCCTTCCTCCCGCTGGAGCGCGTGGTGTGGTCCATCATCGGCGACAGTTCCTCGTCGCGCAACGACCTGGAGGCGGTCCTCGGCCTCGCCGCGCGCTTCCCCAACCTCATCGGCGCCATTATGGACGACTTCTTCCACGCGCCGGACGCCGACGGGAGCATCAGCCGCGTGGGGCTGGACGACCTGGCCGCCACCCGCGCGCGCCTCCACGCCGCCGCGCATCCCCTCGACCTCTTCACCGTGCTCTACGCGCACGACCTCGCCCTGCCCATCCGCGACTACGTGGCGCTGAGCGACGTGCTGACCTTCTGGCACTGGCGCGCTGAGGAACTCTCCCGGCTGGAGGAGAATTTCGTCCGCCTGGAAGGGATCGCCCACGACAAGCGCCTGCTCCTCGGCTGCTACCTGTGGGATTACGGCGCGAGTCGCCCGATGCCGCTGGAGTTGATGCAGCACCAGTGCCTGCTGGGCCGCCGCCTGCTGCGCGAAGGCCGCATCGAAGGGATGATCTTCCTCGCCAGTTGCGTCTGCGACCTGGAACTCGACACCGTCGCCTGGGTGCGCAACTGGATCGACGAGGTGGGGGACGCGGCGATCCGGTGAGGGGAACGGGCGGTTATCCTGTTTTTCGACCTGCCGATAAATCGGCAGGCTACCGGCTGCGCCCCATAAATGGGGCTTTGGTAGGCAACGAGACGCTTGCGCAAGAGATATTTCCTACATATCCCCCGTACTGTTGTATGGTTGATCGGTCGGTATCTTACCATGCCCATCAATTATGCTTCAGGGATACCGAACGCTTGACAAGCCCCTTTCAAGGGGCGCAGCCGATAGCCCGCCGATTTATCGGCGGGTCGCGCAAAACGATAAAGTTTTTCAGATTCCCACCCGAAAAGAGGCCCCCCATGCACCACCGGCTCCTCCTGCTCCTCTGCGCGCTCGCTCTGCTCACCGCGGCGTCGGCGGTGCCGATCACCTACACGTTGCCGCGCGACGCGCGGGTGTCGCTGGCGGTGTATGACGCGCAGGGGCGGCAGGTGCGCACGCTGCTGAACGCCGACCCGCAGATGCGCGGCGCCCACACGCTGACGTGGGACGGGCTGGACCGCGACGGCGCGCCCGTGCCCGCGGGGGCGTACAACTGGCGGATGCTCACCACGCAGGGGCTGCAGGCGGAGTACCTGCTCTCGCTGGGCACCAGCACCGGGCCGCGCGCCTGGCCCGCGCAGCACGGCGGGCTGATGGCGGTGACGTGTGACGGCACGCACTTTGCCGTGACCGCAGGGTTGTCCGAAGGCTCCCCGCAGAGCGTGCTCCTCGACCTCGACGGCACCTATCGCTGGGCCTCGCCCACCCTCGACGCCTGGGAGTGCGGTCTCGACCTGGCCCTCGACGGCGCGACGCTGTATTACCTGGGCGGGGTGGACAAAAAACCGCCCACCCTTTACCGCCTGGACGCCGCCACCGGCGAGCGGCAGGCGAGCTGGAAGGTGGAACCGGGCACGGCGCGCCTGGATGCCCGCGACGGTCGGCTGGTCACCGTCGGCGGGGGCGTCATCACCTGGCGCGATCCCGCCACCGGCGCGGCGCAGGCCACGGCGACGGTGGAGAAGCTCGGTGACGTGGCGTTGCTGGCGGACGGCGCCGTCCTCGCCATCAGCGGCGACACGGTCGTTCGCGTGCCGCGCGGCGGGGCGCCCGCGCCCTTCCTCACCGGCCTGACGGCGCCGACCCGCCTCGCGGTGGACCGCGCCGGCGGGGAGATCTTCGTCGCCGAAGCCGGCGAGAGCAACCAGATCAAGCGCTTCAGCGCCGACGGCAAGCTGCTTGCGACGTATGGCCGGCACGGCGGGCGCGCGGAGGGGCTGTACCACGCGGAGGATTTCCTCGCGGTGAGCGACCTCTGCGGCGACGGCCACGGCGGCTTTTTCGTCACCGAGGCGGACTCCGCCCCGCGCCGCGTGGCGCACTTCGGCCCCGATGGCAAGCTGGTGCAGGAGTGGTACGGCGGGCAGCAGTTCTACACCTGTGCCGCCCCCGACCCGGGCGACCCGAACATGGTGTGGCTGGACTCCCACTGGGGCTGGGTGCTGCAGGCGGAGGTGGACTGGGCGCACCGCACGTGGAAGCCGCGCGCCTGCTACCGCTGGGGCGGTGATACGAACCCGAACTTCCTCAGCCGGTATAAGATGTCCATGCCCCACCGCGTGATCCGCCACGATATGGACGGCGACGGCACGGCGGAGGTGTACCTCAGCTCCGGCGCGCACAGCGCCTGCCTGATGAAGGTGGACGAGGCGGCGGGCCGCCTGCGTCCGGTGGCGCTGCTGAGCCTGCTCGTCGGCGACGACCGCTGGGGGTGGAACAAGGTGCCGGTGGCCGAGTTGCCGCAAACGTATCTGGAGGCCATCGAGGCGCTGGGCGAAGACCCGCGAAACGCGGGGGTGCGCGCCAAGCACCGCGGCTTCGCCTGGGCCGACGCCGACGGCGACTACACCCCGCAAGCGCGCGAATTCCGCCCCTTCACCGCCCCGGTCGAGCACATGGGTATGAACCTGTGGCTCGACGCGGGTATGAACGCCTTCCTGATGCGCGGCTGGGACACGCTGAAGAAGCCGCTCTGGCTGCAATTCGCCCCGCAAGGCTTCACAAAAACCGGCGCGCCGCAGTGGGACTGGGCGAAGTTCCGCGAAGGGCCGGTGACGCCTTACGCCAACTGCCCGGCGCTGCGCGGCGACGATGCCGGCAACGTCTACGCGTTGGGCGTGGGTGGCGCGGGCGACGGCTACGCGGCCAAGGGCACCTACGGCGGCGGGCACGCCTTCGCTTGGCCCGCCAACCAGACGGACAGCAACGCGCTGATGAAGTTCGACGCCCACGGCACGCGGCTGTGGACGGTGGGCCTGCACGCCCCGCGCAACCCCAACGCGCCCGGCACGCTGCATTACCCGCAGCGGCTGGCGGGCTTCGCCCATGGGTGCGTCGGCGTGTGCGATAAGGTGGTGCAGCCGGTGGTCTTCTGGACCGACGACGGCCTGTACGCCGGTAGCCTCTTCGACCGCCGCGCCGCCGATGGCCTGCCCGACGCCGTCTACGCGTGGTGGACCACCGACCCGACGGCGCGCGGCTTCTCCGCCCAGTCGCCCTTCCAGTACGATATGCTCGAGGGCGGCGCGCTGCTCACGCGCGAGAACGGCGACACCATCTTCGTCGGCGCGGGGTGGAACAACTGCCCGGCGTACCGCATCACGGGATGGGAGGGGTTCGCGCGACAGACGGGCACGCTGACGCTGACGGCGCCTGTCGCCCCCGTCGCGGCAGCGGGAACCGGGTTGAAAGGCGTGGCCTTCGCGGATGACGCGCTGACAACCGCGCCCGTCGACCTGCCCGTCGCCGCCGTGTGGTACGACGCCAAATGGCCGGCGGCACTCGACCCCGCCAAGCCGTGCTCCGTGCGCTGGTCGGGGCAACTCCGCGCCAAATTCACCGAGCCCACCACGCTGGGCGTCTACGGCGTGGGCGGCTACCGGCTGTGGGTGGGCGGCAAGCTGCTGCTCGACCGCTGGAACGACGGCGGCCATGCCTTCACCGAGCCGCTAGCCTTCGTCGCCGGGCACACGCTGCCGATTCTGCTGGAATGGCGTCGCACGGCGAACAACCCGGAGGCCCACCTGGTGTGGGAGAGCGCGAGCCAGGAGATCCGCCACATCCCCGCGGGATACCTGACCCCCGACGCCGAGACCGCCGCGCTGCCCGTGCTGAGCATCGCCGCTACGCGCGCCCAGGCCGACCGCGGCGCGGCGCACCCGTTGCCGGCGCGGATCACGCTGACACGCACCGGCGACCTGGCGCAGCCGCTCACCGTGCGCCTGCTCGCCGCCGGCACCGCGCGCGCCGGGGTGGATTACCCGGCGCTGCCCGTCGAGGTCACCTTCGCGAAAGGCCGCGCCACCGTCGCGTTGGACATTCCCCTCCTCGCCGCCGCCCAGCCCGCCGCGCCGCGCACGCTCACCGTCTCCCCCGCCGTGGGCGCCGCCTACCGGCTGGACGGCACACCCGGCACCGCCACGGTGACGCTGGTCGACAGCCGTCGGGTGCCCATCGCCGGCGTGCGGGTCACCGCGAGCGACAACCCCGGCGACGCGGGGAAGATCGTCGACGGCAGCGGCCTCGACCTGTCCACCGTCCCGCCGCGCCACGACACCAACCCTGCCCACCAGTGGCGCTGCGTGGCGCCGTACAAGGACGGCAAGCCGTGGCTGCTCTTCGACCTGGGCGCCGTCTACAACCTCACCGCGCTGCACCTGTGGAGCTACAACCTGCAGCCGGGTGAAAAGTCCATCGGGCCGAAAGACGTCACCGTCTTCACCGCCGCCACCACGCCGGATGCGTTGACGCGCTGGCAGGCGCTCACTCTCCCCATGGCCACGGGCCGCCCCGACTACGCCGGGCAGGAGCTGCCCTTCCCCGTCCGCGCGCGCTACGTGAAGCTCGCCATCGACAGCATCCACGACTACCCGTGGGACACCCCGCTGGTGCAGGCGGGGGTAGCGGAGGTGTGGTTTTATGGGACGGCGGTGAAGTAAGGGGGGGTGTAGTCGGCCCTCCATCCCACATTGTCCCCCTCCCGCGAGAGGGAACCCGTCCGCCGCGGCGAAGAAGCGTAATGCGGAGGATGCGGCGATGGCGAAGACGAGCGGGGGCGGCGGCGGCGATCGACATGCGCAGGCCAGTATGGCCGGCATGGTGATCGTACGCCTCTTCCTGGGCGGCTACTTCCTCTTCGTCGGCCTGCAGAAGGCGCTGGCGGTCAAAGCCTTCACCGACTTTCTGGCCGCGGCAACCGACGCGGGCACGCCGGTCAACTTCCTCCACCCCACCCCCTGGCCGGCCTACGCCCATTTCCTGGCGAACACCGTGCACCCACATGCGGACACCATTGCGCTGCTGCTCATCGGCGTGGAGCTGACCCTGGGGGTGCTCTTCGTGCTGGGGCTGCTCACCCGCGGCGCCGCACTGGGCGGACTGGTGCTCAACAGCCTGTACCTGCTCGCCACGCTATACATCAGCGCCTACAGCCTGGGCCTCAACCTGGCCTGCCTGGCGATGGAGCTGGCGGTACTGGTCGCCGCGGCGGGCCGCACCTGGGGCCTGGACGCCCTGATCGCGGCGCGCACACGACTCAAACTGCTCTGGTAACGGAGCGAACAGACCCAATGGGGGGGACTGATGGGACCATCGACGTTAGCGACGAATAGCCAGTTGGCCAAAGTGCTCGAGCAGCAGCGGTTCCTGCCGCAGCACGTGCTCGACGGCCTGATGAATAAGGCGCGCACCCTGCAGGAATGGCTGGGGCAGGTGGCGGTGGACGAAGGCTTTTGCACCTTCCTGGAGATCGCCACCGTGCTCTCGCGGCAGTTGAAGCTGCCGCTGGTGAACCTGCATCAGCTCAAGCCGGACTTCAACGCGCTGGAACGCGTGTCGGAGGAGACGTGCAAGGGGCGCGACATCCTGCCCACCGGCATCGATCCCAGCCACCTCTTCCTGGCGATGGCCAACCCGCTGGACGACGAGACGCTGCGCACGCTGCGCGACCTGTACCACGTGGAGATCGTGCCCGCCGTGGTGCCGCTGGACGAGTTGCAGGTGATCACCGATCAGTGGTATCGCAGCCTGCAGAACCAGCGCGTCGCGCGCGCCGAGCAGGTGGGGCCGGCCTTCGCCGACCGCGGCGCAACCGCGGTGATGTCCACCTTCGCCAACAACCCGCAGGATATCGCCATGGAGGCGGTGAGCGTCGACGACTTGCTCACCATCATGTTCGAGAACAAGGCCTCCGACCTGCACCTGGCGGTGGGCTCCCCGCCGATGATGCGCGTGCATGGCGACCTGGTTCCCATGAACTTTCCGGTGCTCAGCCCCAGCGCCATCCAGACGATGCTCTACGCCATCCTCTCCGATGTGCAGATCACCCAATTCGAGCGCCACTGGGAGTTGGACTTCGCCTACAGCGTGCCCGGCATGTCGCGCTTCCGCGTCAACGTGCACCGGCAGCGCGGCACCATCGGCGCCGTGCTCCGCACCATCCCGGTGGAAATTCCCACGCTGGAAAAGCTGCGCATGCCCCCCGTGGTGCATGAATTTACCGACCGTCCGCGCGGGCTGGTGCTGGTGACCGGCCCCACCGGCTCGGGTAAGTCCACCACGCTGGCGGCGATGGTCGACGAGATCAACCGCACCAAGCGCACGCACATCGTCACCGTGGAAGACCCCATCGAGTTCCTGCATAAGAACAAGCTCAGCGTCATCACGCAGCGCGAGGTGGGGGCGGACACGGAGAGCTTCACCACCGCGCTGCGTCACGTGCTGCGCCAGGACCCCGACGTCATCCTCATCGGCGAAATGCGCGACCTGGAGACGATCTCCGCCGCCCTCACCGCCGCGGAAACGGGCCACCTGGTCTTCGCCACCCTGCACACCACCTCCGCCGCGCAAACCATCGACCGCATCATCGACGTCTTCCCGCCGCACCAGCAGGAGCAGATCCGCTCCCAGCTCGCCGCCGTGCTGGAGGGCATCGTCACCCAGACGCTGCTGCCCAACATCGATGGCAAAGGCCGCTCCTGCGCGCAGGAAATCCTCGTCGGCACCGCCGCCGTGCGCACCCTCATCCGCGAGGGCAAGGGACACCAGATCACCAGCGTGCTGCAGGCCAGCGCCAAGTACGGCATGTGCACGCTGGACGCCTCCCTGAAAGAGCTCGTCCTCTCCCGCAAAGTCGCCCTCGACGAAGCGGTCAAAAAATCGTCCAACCCGGAAGATTTCAAGGCGCTGGTGGCGATGCACTAGGGAGTGTGCGTACCCACGTAAACAGCAATGGCCTGCGCGTAAGAACGCGCAGGCCATTATCTTTTGCCAAAAGCGGCGCGGGTGGGCCGTGGATGCCATGGCAACCGCATGGCGCGAGTGCAAGTCGCAATATACGCTTGTCACCGACGGTTACAGGTCGAGAAAGATGTCGACGCGGATCGCTGCCTGGCGGAGGATGGCGCGGAGTGTGCCGCGGTCTAATTCGGCGTGATCGGGGACGACGACGAGGGCGAAGGGGGTCGCGCGGTGCAGAATGATGTGGCTGCCCTCCTAGCGTTTGACGACGAAGCCGAGTTTCTTCAGGCGGCGCACGCATTCTCGGCCCGAGATTTGGGGCAATTGCGTCATACGGCAATCAGCAGTGTATCGAAATGCTCTTCGGGAATCGGCAACCCTTCCGTCTCCAGCACCGCTAGGTAGCCGCGGATCGCTTCACGGATATTTTGGATCGCCTCTTCACGCGAGGCGCCTTGGCTGACGCACCCGGGCAAGCCGGGACACTCGGTGACCCAGTACCCGTCTTCCCCACGATAGATCACGACTTGCCGCATCGCACACCTTCCGATCTGCTCTACCCTACCGCAGCGTCGCCTGCACGTCAATTGCCCTCCGTCGTCCCCACCACCTCCGCCATCTCCCGGTAGAACGCAAAGGCGTTTTTGCCGTGCTTCTTCACGTGGTACATCGCGTCGTCGGCCTGGCGCAGCAGCGTGTCGGCGTCCATGTCGTCGTCAGGGGCCACGGCGATGCCGATGCTCACGGTCACGCTGACATCGGCGTCGTCGAGGGCGAAGGGGCGGGTGAAGGCGTCGAGGATGCGCGCGGCGGTGACCTCGGCGAAGGGGGGAATGGACAGGTCGGAGATGACCACGATGAATTCGTCGCCGCCCACGCGCGCCACGGTGTCCGTCTCGCGCACGCAGCCCAGCATACGCCGACCGATTTCGTGCAGCAGGCGGTCGCCCGCCGCGTGGCCGTGGGTGTCGTTGACCCGCTTGAAGCCGTCCACGTCCAGGAAGAGCACCGCCAGCCGCGTTTGATGCCGCTTCACCCGCGCCAATTCCAGCTTCATGCGGTCGTGCGCCAGCACGCGGTTGGGCAGGCCGGTCACCGCGTCGAAATACGCCAGCATGTTCAACTGCTCCTGCAGCGTGTGCAGGTCGGTGATGTCGCGCAGCACCAGCAGCCGTCCCCGGCGTGGCGCCAGCAGCGAGGCGCGCAGGTCGAACCAGCGCACGGCGCCCTCGCCGTCGGTCAGGCGTACGGTGTGCATGCCCGCCGTTTCGTGCAGCACCTCCGGCGGCAGCCACGCGCTGAAGAGCGCCCCGGCGTCAGCGCCGAAGAGCACCCCCGATTCCGTGCCCAGAATCGCGCGCAGCGCCGGGTTGGTGTCGAGCACTCGCCCGCGCGTGTCGAGCACGATCACCCCGTCGCGCATGCTTTCGAAGACCGCGTTGCGCGCGATGGGCGCCACCTCGATCATGCGGAAGACGCGAATCGCCAGCAGCAGCCCCACCCCGGAGAAGGCGAAGGCCACCGGCGTCAAATCGCAGCCGGGCAGCGGGCCGAGGCGCAGCACGTAGAGGATGTTGAAGAGGAAGGGCAGCAACGCCGCCGCGAGCAGGGCGAGGGTTTGGCGCCGGTAGACGGGCGCGATGTTGCGCAGCGAGAGGAGAATGACCACCAGCCCGGCCAACACCAGCAGCCAGGAGTAGCTGATATGCACCACGAACCACGGGCCGTAGGTGATCTGCCAGTTGGGCAGCGCGTCCGTCGGGGCCAGCGCGACGCGCGCATACATGAGGTGATGCCACGCGTTGGTCCAGATGAGCGCGATGGTGCACAGCGGCACCGCCCACAGCCCCCACACGCGCGCCCGCGTGAGCCACGCGTCGTGCTGCAAATAGCTGATGATGAGCAGGAACCAGTTAAGCGGTACGCTGGCGATGCCCAGGTACTCGATCTGGCAACCCAGCAGCTTGCCATCCAGCCCGCCGGCCAGCAGCTCCACCACGCACCCCAGGCACCACACGCCCACCCCGCCCATCATGAGCAAAAACGCGCGCCCCCCCGGCGCATCATGCAGGCGCCACGCCACCCCCACGCCGAGGAAGGCAACCCCCGCGGCGATGATGAGTAACGGCAAATACAGGGTATGAAGCCAGATGTGCATCGACATATTGGTCCGCTGCATGAATTATAACACATTCATCCCCCGGCGACCCACCCCTCCCTCGCCGCGCCACGGGGGACGAAATCGGGTATAATAAATATGCAATCGACAATCCGCACTCCGTAATCCTATGAACGACACCATCCAACACAAACTCAGCCAGTTGCCGGAACGCCCAGGCGTGTATCTGATGCGCGACGCCGGGCGCGCGGTCATCTACGTCGGCAAGGCGAAGATTTTGCGCAACCGCGTGCGCACCTACTTCCAGGACATCAGCGACCTGCACCCGCGCACGCAGCTCATGGTGAGCCAGGTGGCGGATTTCGACCTCATCGTCGTCGGCAGCGAAAAGGAAGCGCTGGCGCTGGAAGCCGTGCTCATCAAGCGGCACAAGCCCAAGTACAACGTGATGCTGCGCGACGACAAAAGCTACCCCTATATCAAAATCACCACCCGCGACACCTTCCCGAAGATCGCCGTGGTGCGCGGCCAGCACCAGACCCTCGATCCCGGGCGCTACTTCGGCCCCTACACCAACGTCAACGCGATGTGGGAGATGGTGCGCCTGGTGCGCCGCGTCTTCAAGCTGCGCCAGGAGACGCGCAACTCCGCCAAGCGCCGTTCCGGTTGCCCGTGGGACGAGACCGGCAACCCACTGAAACGCCCCTGCCTCGACTACGACATCGGCCAGTGCACCGGCCCCTGCGCGGGGCTGGTGACGCCGGAGGAGTACGCCGCCCAGGTGAAACAGGCGGTGCTCTTCCTCGACGGCAAGATGGACCACCTGATCGACGAGCTGGGCGGGGAGATGGAGCGCGCCGCCGAAGAATTGCGCTTCGAGACCGCCGCCCGCCTGCGCGACAAGATTCTCGGCCTGCGCCAGATGCGCCAGGACGCCAAAGTGGTGGCGCGCCGCCACGAGGATATGGACGTGGTGGCCTACCACGCGCGCGCCGACGAGGCGTGCATGACGGTGGCGGTGGTGCGCGACGGCAAACTGATCGACCAGCAGCACCACCTGCTCGACGGCGTCACCGGGGTGGGCGAGGACGAATTGCTCACCGCCTTCCTCACCCAGCGCTACGCCCAGGTGGGCAGCCCGCCGCGCGTGCTGGTGCTGCCCCACGCGGTCAGCGAGCAGGCCCTCCTCGGCGACTGGCTCTCCGAGCGCCGCGGCCGCCGCGTGCGTCTGCTGGTGCCTACCCGCGGCCCGAAAGCGGAGCTGACGGCCCTCACCGCCGACAACGCGCGCCTCTACCTGGAACAACTGCAGGCGAAGTCCAGCGCGGAGACGGTCAAGGCGCGCGAGGCGCTGGCGGAACTCGCCGAGGTACTCGGCCTGCCCGAGGCGCCGCACCGCATGGAGTGCTACGACATCTCCACGCTGCAGGGCGAGGACTCCGTGGGCTCCATGGTCGTCTTTGAGGACGGCCTGCCCGCCAAAGACCAGTACCGGCGCTTCAAAATCCGCTACCATACCGGCGCACCGGACGACTACGCCATGATGCGCGAGATGCTCGAGCGCCGTCTGGGCGCGGCGTTGATGAAGTCGCGCAAATTCGCCGCCCTGCCCGACCTGATGATTATCGACGGCGGCAAGGGGCAGCTCGCCGTGGCGCGGCAGGCGATGGATGACCTCGGGCTGCACACCCCGGTGATCGGGTTGGCGAAGCGCTACGAGGAGATCTTCCTCCCCGAGCACGAGCACCCCCTGCAATTGCCCCGCCACGCGCGCGCGCTGCACCTGCTGCAGTGCATCCGCGACGAGGCGCACCGCTTCGCGCTGAAATACCACACCACCCTGCGCAACCGCCGCGTGAAGGAGAGCCTGCTCGACGACTTCCCCGGCATCGGCCCCGCACGCAAAACCGCCCTGCTCCGCCACTTCGGCAGCGTGGACAAACTCCGCAAAGCCACCGCCGAGGAGATCGCCGCCGTGAAGGGTTTTTCGCGCCCGCTGGCAGAGAAGATCCTTACGCTGCTGGGGGAATCAGCGGATGAAGAACGACCCGGAGTCACCCACGGCAACTCCGGGTCCTAATCGACACGTCAAAATTCCCCATCGCTACGACGGGCGGCACTCCCGCACCGTGCGGCGCACCAGGTAGACGCGTCCGAACCGTCCCACCACGCGCTGCACTACCACCCGGTCACGACAACGCCGATGCCGATACCCGTACCCCCGCTCATGATGCCCCGTGCCCAATCGCACGGTTAATTGCACCGGCGTGGTGCCGTGCGACGGCTGCCACGCGAAGACCGGGAGCATGCTTATCACGAACCCCAGAATCAGCAATGTACGTCTCATGAATGCCCTCCCGCTGCGGGAACCCCCGCAACGAGATATATACCGGCATCCGCCACCCGAAACTCCCCACCCCTGTGCGCAATCGCAACAGTGAACGGCGCATCTACGCCCCCGCGCATGCGTGAAGACGCCGCCAACCGGGAACTATTATCGACCGCGCGCGGTCTGACGGGTAGCTACGCTGCCGCGGTGCGGGAGAAGTACTTGTGACGGATACGACCCACAACAAAATGATCCCGAACAAACCCACGCATCCGGGCGAGGTGCTGAAAGAGGAGATCGCCGCGCGTGGGATGACGCAGAAGGACGTGGCGGAGCGTACCGGGCGTCCGTTGCAGGTCATCAACATGATCGCCAACGCTCGGAAGGGCATCTCGGCGGAGACGGCGGTCGATCTGGAGAAGGCCTTCCCGGAGATCAACGCGGAGTTCTGGCTGCAACTCGAATTGCGGTATCGCCTGAACCTGGCCCGGCAACGGCAACTGCGACGCGCGAGCTGATCACCCTACCGCCCCAGCGCCTGCAGCGCCTCCATCACCTCGACGGCGGGGCGGCCGGCGCGGAGGGCGGCGGCCATGGCGTGCAGGATCTCGGCGCCGTGGGTGAAGAAGCGCTGGTAGGCGGGGCAGAGGTAGCTGATGGGCACGCCGTCGGCGGCGGGGCGCAGGCGGTGCTTGGGGCAGTCGCCGCCGCAGAAGCGGCGCACTTGGCAGGCGCGGCAGTCGGCGGGCAGGTCCGCCTTCGCGGCGCCGAAGGCGCGCTGGGCGGGGCCGTCCACCAGCGCCGTCAGCGACTCCGGCGTCACCGTGCCGCGCTGGTGCGCGGGGTCGACGTAGTGGTCGCAGGCGTACAGGTCGCCGTTGTGCTCCACCGCCAGCCCCCAGCCGCAGGTGGGCGCAAAGACGCACAGCGTGGGGGGCCCGCCCAGCCACACGCTCAACGCGCTCTCGAAGAGCTGCACGAAGACCGTCCCCACGTCATGCCGCGCCCAGTGGTCGAAGACCGCGCACAGGAAGTCGCCATAGGCCTCCGCGCGCACGCTCCACGCGGTGGGCCGGCTCGGGTGCGCCGCGTCGCGCTCCACAATGGGGATGAACTGCAGGTGCTCAAAGCCGAGGTCGCGCAAGTGATGGTATACTGCCAGCGGCTGCCCGGCGTTGGCGCGGTTCACGGTGACCAGCGCGTTGTACTCCACCCCGTGACGCTGCAGCGCGCGCAACCCTTCGACCACGTGCGCGTGGGTGGGGGCGCCCCCGCGGTCGCGCCGGTAGCGGTCGTGCAGCTCCGGCGGGCCGTCGACGCTGAGGCCGATGAGGAAACCTTCCTCGGCGAAAAAGGCCGCCCAGGCGTCATCCACCCGCGTGCCGTTGGTCTGCAGCGCGTTCACGACGCGCAGGCCGGGCCGGGTGTATTGCCGCTGCAGAGCCACGGCACGGCGGAAGAAGTCCAGCCCCATCAGCAGCGGCTCGCCCCCCTGCCAGCCGAACACCACCTCCGGCCCCGGATGCGCCGCCAGGTAAGCCTCCGTCACCCGCGCCAGCACGGCGTCGTCCATGCGCAGCGCCGCCCCCGGGTACAGCGCGGCCTTCTCCAGGTAGTAGCAGTACGCGCACGCCAGGTTGCACGACGCCCCGGCGGGCTTGAGCATCAGGTGAAAGGGTTGTGCGGCGCGGATAGGCATCAGGCCCTTATGATACCACAGGTCACGGCGCGCACTCTACCCGCACCCCGCTGAGCGTCACCGTCGTCTTCTTGTCCGCCGCCAGACGGATGGGCACCAGAATGCTGCCGTTGCCGTCGTGGTACAGGGCGTTGTTCACCACCGCGTGCGCCAGGTAATTCATTACCGCGCCGGCCAGATCGGTGCCGGTGTCCAGCGAGCCGTCGCAGCCCACGTCGAGGCGTACCGGCGCGTCCGCCTTCAGCGTCCACGTGAAGCCCGTCACGTTGGCGCCGGGCAGCACGAGGATTACGACCGAAGTCAGGCGGTTGGCGGGATCGACGGTCAACGTCTCCTCGCGCTGGTTGTCGGCGAACCAGGTCACGACGCACGGCGCTTTCCAAGGCGCGCTGCCGGTCGTCCACCACGTCGTCAGATTCACCGCGCTGACGGGCGTGCCCGCGCCCTTCGCCACTTCCTCCAGCCAGCGGGCTTGCCAGCGCGCGGCCTCCGGGTTGGTGTTGCCGGCGGCGTCGATGGACTCGCGGCAGAGCATTATCTCCCCCTTGCCCAGCACGGCGCGCAGCGTGTTGCCGTCGGCGGTGGCGCGCGTCCAGGTTGCGCCTACCAGCGCCGTCTGTAGCGCGGCGAGCTGCGCACCGTCGTGGTGCGGCCAGGTGCCTAAACCCGTGCCGGGGTCGATGCCCACGTCCTCCCCGGTGAGGATGAGGTGCGCGCCGTTGGTAACATCCGCGCGGAGCGCCGTCGCGAAGGCCGGCCAATCCACGTCGTTCAGCGGGCGCAGCAGCGTGTGGCGCGTGCCGGGGAAGTAGTCGTAGAAGTAGCCCAGGTTCTGCTTGGCCATCCACTTGGTGCCGTCCTGCGGCGTGCGGTAGAGGTCGGCCAGCGTGTGCAGGCGGGTGAGGAACTCGTCGGGCCCCATCACCAGCGGCTCCTCCACCTCCGAGCGCAGGTTCCACCCGGCGTAGCGCGGGCCGCGCACGGCAGGGGCGGTCACCTTCACCGTGGCGGTGCCCACCGTGCCGCTGATGCCGTCGGTTACGGTGATCGTCCAGGTGCCCGCGGGGTCGCTCAGCGCGGTGTTGACCAGGTACGCCTCCCCGCTTTGCAGCGACACGGAGCGCTGCAGGCCGAGGATCTCCCCCGCCGGCGTGGTTACGCGCAGGGTGCACGGGAAGGCGCCCGGGATGCCTTTGCCCTGCGCGTCGACGATGGCCACGGTGAGGTGCAGCGCTCCCCCGGCGACCAGCGCGGCCGGGGCCTGCACCCGTATGCCCGCCACCGGCGCCTCCAGGAAGGCGAGCAGCTTGCCCGCCCCCGGGCGCAGGTTGAGGTTGACCTGGGTGCCGACGCGCCGGGGCGTGCTCCCCGCGGTGGTGAAGAGTTCGTACCCGGTGGTGCCCGGCCCTTTCCACACCAGATCGCCGCTCACCCATGGCACTTCGCCGTTGGTGCGGGCGATGACGTAGTGAATCCGCCCGGTGAGGTCGGTGAACTCCTTCAGCGCGATGTGCAGCGTTTCGTCCGGTTTGCCCGTCAGCACGAAGTCGCGCGTCGCCTGCCCCTGCGCGCAGCACCAGCGCACCAGGTTGTAGAACCCCTGGCGGTTGGCGTCGGTGGGGGTGACCCACTGGATGTACCAATGGCTCTGGTACATCTGGTTCAGATAGATCAGCCGCCCCTTGCCCAGCGCGCGCGTGCACACCGCCGGGGTGTGGTCGGGGTAGGCGGCGAGGGTCGTCCAGCCGGTCTGCTCCACCGTCTCGCGGAAGATCGCCTGCCCGGCGGCGGTCATCCCTTTGAAACCGTCGCCCAGGCCGTCCAGCGGGAAGGATTGCGACGCGGTGTCGTGGTACATCCCCGCCGGATCGGTGTGCTTCGTCACCTTGAAGCCCCACGCTGCCGCGAGGCCGGCGCCGGGGCTTTCCGGTTGTGGCATGGACAACTCGGTCTGCGTGGCGAAGCGCGGGGTGAAGACCAGCGTGCCGCCGCCTTGCACATAGGCGGTGAGCGCGTCGGCTTCCGCTTTCGACACCGCCTGTCGGCCGATGGCGAAGACGGTTTTGTACTTCGCCAACCCCGCCGGGTCGGCATTCGCGAAGGCGTAGCCGCCCTGGTTGAGCGCCACCTGCAGCGAAGTGACCATATTGCGCATATTGCGTGGGCTGATGGCGTCGGGCGCTACGCCGGTGGGGCCGAGGATGCCCACGTCGGACACGCGCGGCAGCGAGTCGAGGATGACGCGCTCGTGCCCATCCAGCGCCGTCGTCCAGCGGCGCATGGCAAAGGAGGCGCGGGTGTGGCTGAGGTCGTTGTTGAACATCAGCGGGATATCCACCCAGTAGTTGTTGTGCCCGCTGCGCTCGAGGAGGAAGCCCCAGAACATGTTGTCCTGCATCACCGGCCAGTCGAAGTGGCCCCAGATGAGGCCGAAGCCCGGTGCCGGGCCGTCGGCGGTGCTATAGTTCTGGCTTTCGTTCCACCCGCTCGGGCCGGTGAGGCGCGCGTCGTAGTTGGCGGAGCCGATGGTGGGCGCGGAGGACATCGCCAGCGTCACGGGGTTGATCGTCCCGTGTAGGATACGCAGCGCGGCGGCGATGATGCGGTCGTAGTACCAGTTGTAGAAGGCGGCGGTGTCCTGGTACGGCGCCAGGCTCACGCCCTTCGCGCCCGCGCCGAGGGGGGAGTCCTTCGGGTGCGCCCAGCCGTCGGCGTCCAAGGTGGGGGCGTTGGCGGAGAACTCCTTCGTCAGCTTCACCTCGTCCCACGCGGCATACTTCGTGCCCCAGGCGGCGTTGAGCGCGTCCACCGTCGGGTAGACGGTTTTTACATACCACTGCAGCGCCTTGCAGGCCTTGTCCGGCGCCACCGGCGTGTCCCAGTAATACCGCGTGCCCCAGCCGTTCTTGAAGCCCGCCTCTTCGCCGACGGAACCGAGGACGAAGGCGGCGGAGGTCAGGTCGACGGTGTCGCTCGCGTGCGCCGCTTCCTTCGCCAGCGCCGCCTCGATCTCCGCGTCGTTTTCGTATTCGATCACCGGCGAGAAGGTGTTCATGCCCACGCCTTCGTTGTAATAGCGCCAACCCCAGCGCTCGGCGGCGTAGGAGAGTTCGCCGCGCCCCGGATAGCCCAGCGCGTTCATGCCGGCGTGGGCCATCAACCGCATCCCGGCGGGCACCACGCTCAGCGGCGCGCAGGCGATGCCCGCCCAGGTGCTCCACTGGTACTCGTTGCGCATGCTCCACGGCTCGTATTTGTAAAACTTCACGTCGGCGCGGCCGTATTCCACGCCGTCCTTGGTCGCCGCCACCTGCAGGTGATAGGTATCCACCTTCACGCCCTGATCCGCCACGGTGTAGGCCAGCGGCAGCGTGGCTTTGCCGTCCACCAGCGTCAGCGGCTTCTCCCCGGCGGCGAGCAGGCGCCCGCGGTAGTCGAAGACGCCGTAGCGCGCCGTGCCGCTCCACGCCCCCGCGCCGGCGGCGGTGAGGGTGAAGTTGGCCGGCTCCCCGATGCGGTAGCCCTTCTTATCGCTCGCCAGCGTGAGATTCACCGACCCGGCGACTGGGATGTATTCCATCGCCTGGTGAATCTGCATCTTCCCGGCGCCCACGGTGAGGTAGACGGGGTAGAGTCCGGCGGGCCACGACGGGTCGATGGGGATGGCGACGGAGTAGTCGCGGTTCTCCACGTCGGTGAAGGTGGCGGCATCTTCTTTCTTATACACCACCCGGCCGTCGGGGGTGCAAACATGAATAGAAATCGCGAGCGCCTGGTTGTTTAGGCTGATGAGCTTGCCGGGCAGTGTGTAGACGGCGCCGGGGGCGGCGACCTTGGGGCCTGGCTGCAGATCGGCGAAGACGGTGAATGCTGCCGGGCCGTGGGTGCCGTAAAGAAGTTGATCCCAGGCGCGCAGCCAGATCTCGTCATGGTCGAAGCGGCTGCCGTAGTCGTTGGCCCCACGCCAGTGGCGGCTGATGGGGCCGGCGGGCACGAAGAGCAGCGCACCCTTGCCCACCGCGCGTACGAACGCGGCGCCGCACTGCCCCGTGGCCAGCGCCGTGGCACCGTCGGCAACGCTGGGCGTGGGCGCCCAGCTCCACCCGGCCAGGTATTCCAGCGGTACGCCGACGAGGCCGGGATTGTCTGTGTGGGTCGCCCCCGCGCAGAGCCAGGTGTTCGGCCCCGGCTTGGCCGGCCACACTTTGCCCAGCGGCGAAGCGGCATCGGGATAGACGTAGCCGCAGATCACCAGCGTCCCGCCGCCGTTGAGGTAGGTGAGCAACGCCGACTTCAGGTCGGGGTTGGCGAGGATGCCGTCGGGGTTATCACAGAGGATCACGTCGAAGGCCGGGCTCACCGCGGCGATGGCGGTGGCGATGCTCGCCTGCTTCAACTCGGCGTTCGTCGGGTTGGCCTGCGGTTCGATCCACTTGTCGTTGACATGGTAAATGTCGTCGCCGCCGCCGATGTAGCGGAGTTCCATCCGCGCGCGCAAGCGGCGGGCGATGCGCAGGTACGACCCGGCGGAGGCGCCCTTCCAGGTGATCGCCAGCAGGCGCGGCGGGTGCGCGTAGCGCAGCACCGGCCATGAAGCCGGCGCCGGCAACCCCGTCGGCGCGGCGGCGCCCGGCACGGGCTCCAGCGACGGCCCGGGCAGCGCCCACGCGGCGCCGGCCAGCAGCAGGAACAGGAAGACGAGGCATCGGTTGCGCATGGCACACCTCCACGGTTGCAGGATAGTTACACGGAAAAACCGTTTCAGTATACACCGCACACCCGGCGTCGGGAAGAGCGCTATATTGCGGTTAATTCGCAGTTTATGGTAGGATGACGTCGAATACACTTCCTATGTCTTGGCTACCCGTCTACTACAGCCTGCCACTCGTCCTGTCCGCACTCTGCACGGCTATCCTTGCCATGCTGGTATGGCGTCGCCGTTCGGCTGCCGGTGCTCGCGCCTTTACGGTTATCATGGCGACTTTTACCCTCTGGACGCTCACCGAGATCTGCGGCGGGGTGGCGCGCGATCCGGCATGGGTCCTCTTCTGGGATCGCGCCAGTTACCTGGGCATCGAACTCGCCCCCCTCGCCTGGCTAGTCTTTGCCTGCCAGTACTCCGGCAGCACCGAATGGCTCACGCGCAAAGTGCTCGCCGCGTTCAGCTTCCCGCCGCTCTGCATCCTGCTGCTGGCATGGAGCCCCTGGGAGCGCCCCTGGCTGTATCGCACCGAGTATGTCACCCTGCGGGGGCCGATGTCCTACCTGGACGTCACCTACAACGTCGCCTTCTGGTTCAACCTGCTCTACATTTACATGCTGCTCATGGTCGGGCTGACCGTACTGTTGCAAGCCTTCGCGCGCACCGACCAGCTCTACCGGCGCCAGTTGTTCGCAATGATCGTCGCCATGATCTGCCCGTGGGTCGCCAGCGTGGTGGACGTGCTTACCGACACGGCGGGGTGGCATTACACCGATCTGGCGCCGCTGGTCTTTCCGATTAGCGGGCTGGCGATCTTCCTGGGCATCTTCCGCTATCAATTCTTCCGTCTCACCCCGGTGGCACGCCATCTGGTGGTAGATGAGATGGCCGACGGCGTGCTGGTGTTGGACGCCGCGGGGCACGTGGTGGATGCCAACCCGGTGATGCTCGGTATTCTGGGCAAATCGCTGCGTATGGTACTCGGCGCCGACCTGTTCACCGCCTGGCCCGCGGCGGTGGCGCTGCCGGCGACGGACGCGGCGGAGTCGCGCGTCGAGCACGCGGCGGGCGCGCAATGGTATGACATGCGCCGGACGACATTGCACAACTGGCGGCGGGAGGAGATCGGTCAACTCATCGTGCTGCGCGATATCACCGAGCTGAAGCAGGCGGAAGCGGCGCGGGACGTATTGGAAGATAAACTCCGCCAGGCGCAGAAGATGGAGGCCATCGGCCTGCTCGCCGGCGGCGTGGCGCACGACCTGAACAACATGCTGACGCCGATCCTCGGCTACGCGGAGCTGCTGCAGGCGCAGTGTACCGACACGCGCCTCGCCGCGTCGCTGCAGCGCATCCTCGACGCCGCGGGTCGCGCCGCCGACTTCACCAAGCAGTTGCTCGTTTTCAGCCGCAAGCAGGTCATCGACATGCAGGTACTCGACCTGGCGGCCATGGTGCGCGACTTTCTCCCCATGCTGCAAAGCCTGGTGGGGGAGCGCATAACGCTGCACGCGGCGCTCTGGCCGCATCCGGTGCCGGTGGAGGGCGACCAGGCCAACCTGCAGCAGACGCTGATGAACCTGGTGATCAACGCGCGCGACGCGCTGCCGCACGGCGGGGTGATTACCGTGGAGGTGACGACCGAGGAGGTGGCGGAGACAACGACGCGCCCGTTTCCCGTGCAGCCGCCGGGGCGTTACGCCGTGCTCACCGTGCGCGACACGGGCATCGGCATGGACGCCTTCACGCAGGAGCACCTTTTCGAGCCGTACTTCACCACCAAGGAGCGCGGCAAAGGCACCGGACTGGGGCTGGCGACGGTGTTCGGCGTGGTGAAGCAGCACCTGGGCTATATCGAGGTGGAGAGCGCGCCCGAGCGCGGCACCACGGTGCACATCTTTCTCCCCGCCACCGACGCGCCCATCGTCCCGGTGATTCCCCCGACCCGTCCCGGTGAGCATGCCGCGACGATCTTGCTGGCGGAGGACGAAGAGGGCGTGCGTACGCTGATACAGGAGGCGTTGGAAACCCACGGCTATACGGTGCTGGCGGCGGCGGACGGCGCGGAAGCGCTGGCGCTGGCCGCGCGCATCCCGCACATCGATCTGCTGCTCACCGACCTCATCATGCCGAAGCTGAACGGCAACGAACTCTACCAGCGCCTCAGCGCCGATCTCCCCGCGCTGCGCGTGCTCTTCATCTCCGGCTACCCGGACGACGTCATCGCCGCCCACGACATCGACAACCGCACCACGCACTTCCTCGCCAAGCCCTTCCCCGTCGCCACCCTGCTGGCGAAGATCGACGGCGTGCTGACGGTGGTGTAGGGACATTATTACACGGGCGAGACGCCCGTGGCACAGGTTTAGATGCTCACCCCGCGCGTCCCCGCTTCGATCGTGCCGATGCGCCACACCTGTTCCCCGGCGTCGGTCAGGCGCGCCAGCACGGCGTCGGCGTCGGCGGGTCGCACCATCAACGTGTAGCCGATGCCCATGTTGAAGGTGCGGAACATGTCGTCGCGCGGCACGTTGCCGACCCCTTGCAGCCAGGTGAAGATCTCCGGCACCGGCCAACTGACCTGCAGCGCGGCGCGGCACCCCTCGGGCAGGCTGCGCACCAGGTTGCCGGGCAGCCCGCCGCCGGTGATGTGCGCCATCCCCTGCACCAGCCCGTCGGCAAGCAGCGGGTGCACCGACGGCGCGTAGCAGCGATGCACACGCAGCAAGGCGTCGGCCACGGTGGGGCCAAAGGGGAGCACGCTGTCCACCGTTAATCCGGCAACCTCGAAGACCAGCTTGCGCGCCAGCGAGTACCCGTTGGTGTGCAGCCCGTTGGAGGCCAGCCCGAGCACCACGTCGCCGGGGCGGATGTTCGCGCCGGTGATAATCTTATCGCGGTCGACGATCCCCACAATGAAGCCGGCCAGATCGTAGTCGCCGGGGGCGTACAAGTCGGGCATCTCCGCCGTCTCGCCGCCGATCAGGGAGCATCCCACCGCTTTGCACGCGCGCGCCAATCCTTCCACCACCGAGGCGGCGATCAGCGGGTCCAGCGCGCCCACCGCGTAGTAGTCCATGAAGAAGAGCGCGCGGGCGCCTTGCACCAGGATGTCGTTCACGCAGTGGTTCACCAGGTCCTGGCCCACCGTGTCGTGCCGGTCGGCGGCCACCGCCACCTTCACCTTGGTGCCCACGCCGTCGGCGCTGCTCACCAACACCGGCGTGGTGAAGCCGGTCAGATCGGGCGCATACATGGCGCCGAAGGTGCCCAGGTCCGCCAGCACCGCGGGGGTGTAGGTGGCGCGCACGTGCGCCTTCATCAGCGACACCGCACGCTCCCCGGCGTCGATATCCACCCCGGCATCTCGGTAAGTAAAGCTCTCGTCACCCATGTCGGCCCCTTCGCGTCGCGCATTCCACTCCTACAATTCGCATTCCCCCGCCCGATTTCCTGCCGATGGTCTGAATCGGATGGGGGCACGATTATGGGGCTTGTCGGTCGTCGGAGAACGGCGGGGGTGATAATTCACAGGGATGAAAGGGATACCGTGCAATCCACCCCCAATCCCAGTTCAGACACCTATGCCCAACGCACCGCTCTTATTTAATCCGCAATCTGCAATCCACATTCTGCAATTTCCTCCGCCCACACCGTCACCCCCTCCCGCGCGAGGCGGACGGGGAAGGCGGGGTAGCCAGCGCGGCGGAGGGTGACGGCGAGGGGGCGGCGGGCGTCGGCGGGGCAGAGCAGGGTGACGCTGCCGCCCGTGCCGTTGTGTTTCATGCCCAGCGCGCCGTGGCGGCGGGCCAGCGCGTCGATGTGGCGCGCCTCGGGGGCGTACAGCGCGGGCGCCATGCGCTGCTGCGCGTCGCGGTGGGCATCCAGCAGCGCACCGAGGGCGGCGACATCCCCGCGTGCGGCGGCGGCATAGGCCAGGTCGGGCAGCGTGCGCAGTTGCCATAGGCCCGCGATGACGCGCGGATCGCCCTCCGCCAGCCGGCGCGCCAATCCCTGCGGCAAGTTCGGCTGTGCCGGGCGACCCGTGGCCACCACCAGCAAGTGCGCCTCCAACGTGTTCAGCGCGGCGGGGGAGAGCGCCGGGGCCGCGGACAGTGCCCGCGGGTAGGGGGCGATAGCATGCAACGCCGCCCCGCCGCGCGCCGCCGTCAGTTGCCCCTCCAGCCCACACGGGTGCCCCAGCGCCTCCTGCGCCAGCCGGTGGGCAAGCAGGGCCAGCGCCAGCGGGCGCAGCGTTTTGCCCCGGTAGCGCGCCAAAGCGGCGACCAGCGCCACCGCCACCGCGGCGGTGACGCCGAAGCCACACCCCGCGGGCAGGTCGACGGTGATGGCACATCCCAGCGCGGGAAGGCCGAATTCGCGCAGCGCCGCGCGCAACAATGCACCGTATCCGGGGGTGCATGCCGGCGGAGCGGCATCGTCCAGACGCACGTGCGCGTAGCGACGAATGGCGCAGCTCCACGTCATACCATGTTCGGCGAAGGGGGTATCCGTCCAGCTCCCCATATCCAGAATCCGTAACGGCGCCCGCGCATACATCCGCATACGTGCAAGGGTACGGGGCGGCGACGCCATTGCACAGAGGACGCGCCGCACATCGCGCGGGCGTGTGGGACGGGGGAGACAGAGCTAAGCCTGGCCTCAACCCCCATAAGCGTTAGCTGACTGTCACGGCTTGTCTGTTACCCGACCCGACGATAAATCGTCGGGCTACCGGCTGCGCCCCATGAATGGGGCTTTGGTAGGCCGCGCAATGGTGGGGCAGGGAATGCCGCACGGGAATACGTCCGACTAAGAACCATCTCGGGCACGTTTTCAACGTGTTGGCATGAATTATTCGGGTCACGCACGCTTGACAAGCCCCTTTCAAGGGGCGCAGCCGGTAGCCTGACGATTTATCGTCAGGTTGAAAAACAGGCAAGCGTTCACGGTATGTTGGCGTATATGGGCTTACACCAGCGCGACAAAATCCGCCGGGCCGACTTCGGCCAGGCTGTCGACGATGCGCGAAGCTTCGTGCAGAGCGGCGCGGGTGTGGTTGGTGGTGACGGCCAGCGCCGCCATGCCACCGGCGCGGGCGGCGCGTACGCCGGCCACGGCGTCTTCCACCACCACGCACTGGGCCGGGGGCACGCCCACCGCCTGGGCGGCGAGGAGGAAGACCTGCGGGTCGGGCTTGCCGCGCGTGACGTCCTCCGCGCTGACGATAGCCTGGAAGTACCGCGTGAAGCCGAGGTCGCCGAGGATGAGGTCGACGTTGGCACGCGGGGTGGAGGTGCCGATGGCCAAGTGGTACCCGGCCTCCGCCAGCGCCGGCAGCAACGCCGCCACGCCGGGCAGCGCGGTGATGTGCCCGCGGATCAGGTCGCGGAAGAGCGCCTCTTTGCGGTCGGAGAGCCACGCCACGCGCTCCGCCGGCAGCGGGTGGCCGTAGAGCAAGGGGAAGATATCCGAATTATGCCGCCCGAAGATGTGCTGGAAGATCTCCGGCGTCATGACGTACCCCTCCTCCTCCCCCAATTGCGTGAAGGAGGCCAGGTGCGCCTGCTTGGTATCCACAATGACCCCGTCGAGGTCGAACAGTACGCCGTATTCCATCAGTAGGTCACCTGCGCGCCGGGATTTATTATTTTTCTGCCACTCGACGTATCCGGTGTCGGCAGCGTGGGCGCCGCCTCCACCGCACCACCGTTCAGGTGCGCCACCACCATGGTCAGCGCGGCGGTGGGGGGCTGATTGTTGATGCGCAGCGGCAGGTTGATGTCGCGGGTGAAACCGAGCAGCACACTGCCCCGGCTGAGGGCGTTGTTGGTGGCGAAGAGGGAACGCGCCTCCGTTTGCAGCTTTTCCAGCATGGCGCTTTCGTCCTCGCTCAGCTTCGGCGTCGGGGTGGTGCCCTGGCTGCCCAGCTTCACCGTTTCGCCCTGCTGCAGGCGGAAACCGCCTACCAGCGCGCCATCCTGGTACAGCTCGCACAGCTCGAAGGTATACGGGGTGTTGTTCGTCACCGTGCCGGTGGCGCGCGGGTTGCCGGCCGGTTTGCCCGGCGTGATCGCGGCGGCGAACCCCTGCTTCATGTCGATGCGGTGCACGGTGGAGAACTGGCGGATGGCCCACATGTTCACCATCACGTTCGTCACCCAGCGGTGGTCGTTCTCCTCGGACAGGTCCAGCGTATCGCTGATGCGCTCGGTGGGGCGGCCGTTATAGTTGTTGTTGTTGTTGTCGTCCGCCTGCCCCAGCTCGTTCACCAGCAGTGCGTCGGCGGTGCTGCCCAGGTCCATGCGGTAGTTCGTGCGCGAGGGGGAGAAGATGAGCGTTTCGCTCACCGCCTCCGCCGAGGGCTGGTTGGCGGTGGTTTCCACCACCGTGACCGTGTTGAAGACCAGCCGATGGCCCTTGGTGGCGTAGCCGATGCCGTACGCCCCCACGGTGAAGATGAGCACGATGGCCGGGGTGGTGAGCCACGCCAGCTCGCGCTTGTCCATGCGCTTGAGCACGAAGTAGTTGATCGGCACCAGCACGATGAGGTAGGTGACCAGGAAGATGATGATGAGCACCAGGTCGGGCGGCTTCAGGTTGCGCACTGCCACCGCCTGGTTGAGGCCGTTGAGCATGCCCACCGCCGCCGTGGTGCGCGGCTCGCGGGCGAGGATTTTGCCGTACAACGCGGCGAGCTGCTTGGCGTCGCCGGTGGTGGCGTTGGGGTCGAAGGAGAGCTGCGTCACCCACCCGGAGCCGCAGGCCGAGGTCACCGCCGTGCCGTCGGGGCAGTGCTCCACGCGGTTGTTCGCCGCGTCGGGTGCGGGCAGCAGGCGGGCGAAGAAGGGATCGTTCAACCGCGACTGCACGCCGCCCCCGGCGATCACCACGTGCCCGCCATTCGTCGTCCACAGCGTGATGGCGTCCTGCACGTCGCGGCTGAGGGAGTTGGCGGTGATGTCCGGCATCAGGAAGAGGGTGCTCACGCTACCGTAGGACTCCGGGTTGTCGGGCAGGCCGGTGGGGTCGGCGGGCACCAGTTTCAGCACGCCCGGGGGCGCGTTGCCGCCGCCCATGTTCTGGCGGTACTGCTGGTACGCGTTGGCGCGGGCGTTGTTGGCGGCGCTGGACAGATCCCACGGGCGCAGCGTCGGGGTGTCGGGCACGGCCAGCGCCTGACTCGGTTGCATGCCCAGGGTGGCGTTCATGTTGCTCCCCGACACCAGCACCGCCAGGCGCTCGTAGTCGGTGAGCTGCTGCGCGCGGTTGTCGGTGGCGGTGGCCAGCGTCTGGCGGCCGTCCACCAGCGCCACGGACAGCGCGGTGAAGGCCGCGCTGGGTTGCATGGTCAGGTAGAGGCGTCCCTTGAAGCCGGTGGGGAGGGTGACCGTCTTGCGGTAGCGGTCGGTGAAGCCTTCCGGCGGGGTGGTGCTCAGGCGCAGCTCGCCGGTGATCTTCGGCCCGGCGTTTTCGATGTCCACCGTCACCGGCACCAGCGTGCGCAAGCGATACGCACCGCCGAAGCCCACGTGCACGGACATCGTCAGGTCGGCCGCTGCCGCCATGCCGATGCTACCGAGGAGGGCCGCCAACAGCAGCCAGCAGCGTAGATGTTGCATCCGAGCGCTCCCATCATCAGTGAGTGGGGGTAGTCCAACTGCATTATACGGTGCATGTCCCCCCACGTCAAAGGGCTTGTGTCGCGAATTGTAGAAAGGGAGTTGCCGCGGGAGGGAGAAGTTAGGAGGTAGGAGTTAGAAGTTAGGGGTCCAAGTCAACGCGGATTGTCCTTTGGGATCGACCATGCAACCGGTTCCGCCATACCGCCTGCTGACTCCTAACTTCTAACTCCTAACTTCTCACGATCATGATCGACATTCACAGCCATATCCTGCCCGGCGTCGATGACGGCGCGGTCGACCTGGCCGAGTCGCTGGCCATGGCACGGCTGGCGGTCGGGCGCGGCACCACCGTGCAATTCGCCACGCCGCACGTGACGAATCGGATGGAGTTCGCGCTGGCGGCAAGTGTGGAAACGCGCCTTGCCGACCTGCAGGCGGTCTTCGACCAGGAAGCCATCCCGCTGCGGCTGGCCCCCGGCGCGGAGGTCTACCCCATGGAGGGCCTCGCGCAGGCGGTGGCGGAGGGTGCGCCCCTCACGCTGGCCCACGGCGGGCGCTACCTGCTCCTCGACTCGCCCTTCTCCTCGCTGCCGATGGGCCTCGGGCAGATGATCTACCTGCTGAAAACGCGCGGCGTGACCCCCATCCTGGCCCACCCGGAGCGCGTGATGCCCATCCAGCAGAACCCACAGGTGCTGGAGGAGTACGTGCACAACGGGCTGCTGCTGCAGATCAACACTTCCAGCGTGATGGGCCGCCACGGCGAGGAGGCGCAGGCCGCCGCCCACGTGCTGCTGCGGCACCAGTGGGTGCATTTCCTCGCCTCCGACTCCCACGGCGCCCGCGCCCGCCGCCCCGGCCTCGCCGACGCCGCCGCCGAACTCGCCGCCACCTACGGCCAGCCGCTGGTGGACACCCTCACCCAGGAAAACGGCCGGCACGTCCTCGACGGCACCCCCATCGCCACCACCCCGCTCCCCTACACCCCGCCGAAGAAGAAATCGAGCTGGTTTGGACGGATGTTCGGGCGGGAGTAACGCTGTCTGAACTGGGATTTCGGTTTGACTCCCAGCTCCGAAGGAGCGTGCGATGCTAGCCACGGGCGAAGCCCGTGGTACGATGCATAAAACGTCCGAGCCCCGACGGGGCGGCAGATAGCTTGTCTATCGCCCCGTCGGGGCTCGATTTTTCGAACCGGACACCACGGGTTTCACCCGTGGCTAGCATCGCTCGCTCCTTCGGAGCACAAGAAGGACGGATCGCCCTCTAGCAGCCATCAAACCACGCACCCCCTTACGCCGCCGCCCGTCCGGCCACGCCCGGGGTGGGCAGCGGGAGGGCGAGGGTGCGCTCGACGGTGCCGTGGTGGTCGGCGCTGCTCTTGGTCAGGCTGCCGTTCACCTTCATCGTCACCTGTTGGCCGGGGTGGAAACCGTGCACGTGCAGGGTGACGCGACCCTGGGTGGCGGCGACGCGGAGCTGCAGCGATACCTCGCGCTCGGTTTGCGACAGGTTGCGGATGATCGCCGGGCGGTCCACACTGAGCCACGGGCGGTCGTTGCGCTGCGCCTTCAGCCCCCACGCGCCGGAGGACACGGTGTAGCGGTCGCCGAGGAGCGGCAGATCGACCACCATCATGTCGGCGCCGGCCAGGTTGCCCAGGCGCATCCCGTCCCACGGCTCCACGTCGAGGAGCATCTGCACGCCCAACACCCCCAGCAGCGTGCCGAGGGGCGCCTGCGCATCCTGCGTGATGTCGTCGCCGGCGCCCGTCCCGGCGTGATAGCTGGCGAAGACCTGCCCGTTGGCCCAGCTCTTCTTCAACAGCGCCAGCCCGGACAGCGAAACGCGCTCCGCCCAGTCGTCCGCCTGGAAATAGCGCAGCCCGGCGGCGATGAGGTAGTTGAGCAACGGCGATACCCGCCCGCGCCACGGTTGCTGGTCGTCATAGGCGTCGTCGCCGCGGCCCAGCGTGGGGAGCATGAACGGCGTGCTGAACTCCATCGCCAGGTGCTCGTCGAGCAGGCGCGGCAGACGCTGCCCGGTGGGGATGCGCCCGATAAGGGTGAGCAGCGCGGTAAGGGTGCGGCTCTCCACGGGCAACCCCGCCCAGTCCTGACTGCGGTAGATGCCGCGGTCGGGATCCCAGAAGGTCAGGTTCATCAGCTCCGTCACGTTGAGGATCTCATTCTCCAGGTGCGTGGCGTGATCCAGGTCGTCCAGCGCCAGCGCCATGCGCATCAGCGCGAAAGCGTCCAGCGCCCACAGGGCCGTCAGTCCCACGTCGTCCAGCGCCAGCACGCCGGTTTGCGGGTCCACGGCGGCGTCGGCGTAGAGCGGATGCGTGGGCATGCCCGTCTCCGCCGGCGACGCCCAGTTGAGCAGTTTATTATGGTTGCCGTCGCGGAAGTTGGGCCACCAGTTGTGCCAGCGCAACAGCAGGGGGAAGGCCTCGAGCAGGTCGCGCTCGCCGGTGAGTTGGAAGACCTGCCACACGCAATACGCGGCGATGGGCGGGTTGGAGAGCGCGCTCAGCGGCCCGTCGGGCGTGGCGGCCATCCCCAATATGCCGCCGTCGGCGAGCAGGCGCAGCGCCGCGCGCAGCGTGGAGAGCGCCAGCGGTGGGTCCACGTAGGCGGTGCCCAGCGCGGTGAGAAAGGTCTCCCAGTTGCCCAGATGCCACCCGCCCGGTTCCGAGAACGCCTCGTTGCTCATCACCACCGTGTCACCCGTCTCGGGCAACGTGCGCGTATTGGCCGCCAGCACCGCCTTCACCGCGGCCAACGGATCGCGCAGCAAACCGACACCTTCGATCACATCCATGTGCGGCTCCCATCAATGGTTTCTCCTCTCACCCTTCCCCGTCTAAGGCGCACTCATGCTGAGGGAGCGGGACAAGTTGCGCGGACGTGAGGTTTCCCGCCACTGTCCCCCGCAAAAGGCAGGGAATGCGCTGGATAGTACGGAACAAGGGGTCTGAGGGGGAACGCCCATGTCGCTGCTCTGTTCACCGTTCATGTTGGGGAGTCGCACCGTGCGCAACCGGGTGGTGCTGCCGCCGATGGTGTGCGCCGTGATGCCCAGCCTGCACGCCGCCGCCGACGGCGCCGGGCTCATCACGCCGGCGCTGCTGGCGCATTACCGGGTGCGCGCGCAGGGCGGCGCGGGGCTGGTGATCGTGGAGGCGGCGGCGGTGCATCCCAGCGGGCAATGCTGGTCGGGCGGGGTGACGGTCTTCAACAGCGGCTGCCTGCCGGGCCTGACGCGGTTGGCGGCGGCGCTGCACGACGCCGGCGCGCTGGCAGGCATCCAACTCGTGCATGGCGGGCCGCAAGGCAATACGGCGCTGAGCGGGCCGTTGCTGGGGCCGTCGGCGATCGACGCGCGCCCGGGCACGCCGCGTCCGTGCGCCATGACCGAGGAGGAACTCGGCAACGTGCCGGTGTGGTTCGCCAAGGCGGCCGAGCGCGCGGTGGCGGCGGGGTTCGACCTGATCGAGCTGCACGGGGCGCACGGCTTTCTGCTCGACTCCTTCCTGATGACGGCGCGCAACCGGCGCACGGACAGCTACGGCGGCACGCCGGAGCACCGGATGCGCCTGCTGCTGGAGACCGTGCGCGCGGTGCGCCAACGCATCGGCGATACCGCGGTGCTGGGTGTGCGCGTGAGCCCGTTCACCAAGCTCGAGGAGGGCTATCCCGTCGAGGACTACCGTCTGCTGGTCACCGCGCTGGAGGCCGCCGGCGTCGAAGTGCTGCACCTGTCCACCCCGGCGGCCTTCGACCCCCTCTTCGGCGCGGCGCGCAGCCTGGGGCAGTGGACGCGGGAGTTCACCCCGCTGCCGCGCATCGTGGCCGGGGGCATCACCACCGCGGCGGACGCCGAGCGCCTGCTGGCGGAGGGCCACACCGAGTTGGTCGCCGTCGGCCGCGCCCAACTCGCCAACCCCAACTGGGCGGCGGAGGCGTGCGCGGAAAAGTGACTTTGTGGGGGTAAGAAAAGCTAAGTAGTTATGTTTGCTTTCTCGAGCCCCCCGGTCACGCCGAAGTCATTGCGCGGTCACGGTCATATCGAACGGCACCAGATAGTTGCCGTTGAAGGTCAGGTTGAAGCTTTGCGTGCCCGACGACCAGGTGTTGACATCGCCGTTCGGGGTCACGCCGGGGATCGTCAGGGTGGCCGAGGTCACATCGTCCCCTTGAATGGTGTCGTCGTGGTACGTCGTGACGGTGATATAGGCCGTCATCGCGCGTGGGGCACGCCAGGTGAGCACGGGGTTTTGCACATAGACGTTGGGCTGCGTCTTGGCCACCAGATGGCCGGCCCGCGACACATCGGACGAGTTGTTGAAGAAGCAGCACGAGCCGCGGGCGGCATACCAGCTCGCGGTACCCGTCATCGGGGACGGGCCGAAGACGAGGGGCAGCAGCGTGGTGCCCGAAAGCGCCGGGTCCTGATAGCGATAATACCAGACGCCGTCCGCGCCTTGCGTTGAGCGGTAGCCCGCGTAGGCATCCCACTGCGTCCGTGATGCGGCGGGATTGTTCCAAACGCCGTAGATACTGAAGTGGCTGACCGGCGCGCTGACGGTATGCGCCGTCGTGTCCACCGTGGAGCCGTCTACCGCCTGCCAGACGCCGCTGCTGACCGTGGCCAGTTGCAGGTCGGCCTCCGCCACGCCGCTGACCAGCTTGGCGGGGTCGTAGCTGAGCGTCAATTGCACGGGGTGCTGAAACTGCGTCCCGTCCGGGCCGAACTGGTACGTGGTGCCGGTCACGACATCGGTGTCGGCGGGCACGGCCGAGGTGGCGGTGATCGTCACCGTCGTCGCCTGCGGCACCGCGCCGTCGGGGGCGACCAGCGTGACGGCGTTATCGCCGGAATGGATGGTGCCGCCGGTCGGGTTGAGCGTCATCGGCGATGGCGGCGTGGTCGTGCCGCCAGAGCTGTTCCCGCCTCCACAGCCGGAACAGAGGAGCCCAATCCCGAGCAAGAGCGCACCCATGATGTGGTGCGTGTGTATGAAACGTGCCATGACCCCACTCCTCCCCGTTGCATCGGATAACGGTAGTGCAAGCGCAGTCGCCTTGGTCGTTGCGCGATCGGTCGCTATGGCCGCTGCGATAAGCGCTATATTCGCAATTCGCCCCAGATCGGCATATTCCTACTGAAGAGATATTAAATTCATGGGGCGAGGGAGTTTGGGTGCGGTTATCGTGTTCGTCATCGACATTGTCTGAACCGGGATTTCGGGGGATGACGGGATGTCCTAGATGCGAGCACGGTTTTGCCGCATCTGTCGGCGGATGGCAGGGTGGGGTGATAATTCACCGGGTTACGCGGCGGGCGGAGAAGGCGGCTTGTTGTCTGTCTCACCCGACATCCCAGGGGAAAAGGTGCGTATGCGTGAAAAGCCGCACACCGTGAGGCGGGGTGATGCCGCTACCCTGTCGTGAGGGGCAACGGGACCCCGCACGACCCCAAGGAGGCGCCATGAAGACGACGTTCTACGACGTGAAGAAGAAGGAAAAGGTGGAGGCCGACGTCACGGACAAGGTGACCTACGGCGAAGCGGGCCGGCTGCGCTACGCCCTGCGCGCCCAGACCCCCGACGGTCGCACGCTGACGAAGTTCGTGAGCAAGGACGACTGGGAGAAGACGCAGGTATAGCCACGTCGCCGCTTGCATCACGTACCAACTGAAAAAGGCCACTGGTGCATTGCGCCAGTGGCCTAGGGTCGTCGCGGTACGTCCATACCGTCTCCTTTCTACCGCATGTGCGTGAACAGGCCGGACAGGTCCAGCACGTGATACAGGACCAGCAGGCCCATGATGATGAGGTAGCCGCGCAGGACGAGCAGTGAGAACTTCACGCTCGGAGTCAACGGCATCGGGCCCAGGGCTTCCACGTCGACCTTGGCTTCCACCACGTCATCCAGCGGATGCACCACCACGAAGGTGCGGCGGTTGTTGGTCATGGTCGTCTCCTCCTTCTCCCGGAATGCGCTACCCTTTCGGGAAGATATTCGGCGCCACGACTTGCGCCGCGAGCACCAGGGACAGGGCGAACAGGACGCCGATGATGATCCAGTTCACCACGTTGTTCCAGGGTTTATTGACGAATTGCGCGCCCAGCAGCTCCTTGTCGTTCAGCAGCAACTGCAGAAAGATGATCGCCGACGGGAGCATGATGCCCGCGAGCACCTGCACGCCGAGGATAATCAACTGCAGCGGCGCGCCCGGAATGAGCACGAGGCCCGCCGCCAATAACACGCCCAGCGCGTACACCGCGTAAAAGCCCGGCGCGTCGTTGACCTTCATATCCAGGCTGGACGGCCAGCCCTTCACCTCGCCATACGCCCAGGCGCTGGATAATGAAATCGTCGTGGTACCCAACACGGCGGCGTTGATCATCAGTAAGAGCACACCGTTGCGCACCAGCGGCCCGAAGGCCTGCCCCAGGAAACGCGCCATCTGCGCGGGGTCGGTATAGGTGAACCCCGCATGTTGCAGGCCGTAGCGGCGGGCGGCATCGCCCACGAGCATCATGCACGCCGCCATCAGGATGACGATGCAGGCCCCGATGAAGGTGTCGATGCGCTCCCACTTCAAATCTGAGAAGCGCAGCCGCTTGTCCGCGATGCAGCTTTGCTGAAAGAAGAGCTGCCACGGCGCGATGGTCGTGCCCACGATGGCGATTACCAGGAAGATGTAATCCGACGTGATGCCATGCGGCGGCATCCCCGGCAGCACACACGCCCGGGCCACCGTGCTGACGGAGGGACCCAGGAAGAGCGCGTACGCCAACCAGGCCAGGTCGAGCACGCACAGGATTATCGACACGCGCTCCCAGCGCCGATAACTGGCGGTCGCGACCATCACGATCAGTCCTACCGCGGTCAGCGGCACCGCGAGATAGGGGGAAATCCCCAGCATCGACGCCGCCAGGTTGATCGCGGCGAACTCCGTCACCATGGTGAGGAAGTTCAGCAGTTCCAGGTCGAAGAGCGAGAAGGCGCCCCACCATTTGCCGAACCGCTTGTAGATCATCGCGGCGTGCCCCTGGCCCGTTGCGATGCCCAGGCGGGCGACCATCTCCTGTACGAAATAGGTGACCGGCAGCAGAAAGATAAGCAGCCAGAGCAGCTTCACGCCGTAGGTGGCGCCCGCCTGCGTATACGTCGACACCGCGCCGGCGTCGTTATCGGCCACCATCACGATCAGACCGGGCCCGAGCACCATCAGAAAGGTCAGCCACCGCCGGGCCCACTTCGAGCGGACGACCCGACCCGCGGTCGGCGTCGTCAACGTCTCAATGCGTTGGGTCATGCTCCACCTCCTTTACGCAGCGGGAACGTGCCCCGCTGACCGGGTCGGTACGCATGACCCCGGCGTGTTACCGCCGCTGCGTACCGACATGGGTGGTCTGCGCCGCAGACCGTGCCGTCATGCGCGGGCCGTCCAAGTCACGACTCGGAGGGTCGCACGCATCCAGGCATACTTCACCCTGTGCCATTGCGTTGTTCTCCCGGAAGAGAAGTCGGGGACAGGGCACAGGGGGGCGGGTTGCGCGCGGAGAGTGGAGTAGGCGTGCCGACGCCATTTCAGGGTTGCGCCCAGGAATGGTGTGCGGTCGCGTGCGCGGGGAGATCGCGTTATATCCGAGGAGTAGCCTCGGCGGTGTTTCGCGTCAGGCGCCCTGCGTGCGCTGCCGATCCCTCATGCCGATGTCCTATGGAATTGTCGTTTCGTCGCTTATGACTAGGACCAGCGTCCATTCGCGAAACCACCACCTTTCCCCCCTGCAGATTGGCGAGCGGATCGCCGTAGGGGAGGTTGCCGGACTGTGGGGGATTGGGGTGCCCACAGGTCACAACCTGAGCAGTATATACCCGGACGTACCTGCCCGTCAAGGCAAGTTCAGGGTATTTTCCACGACATGGTCAGGCCGATTCCAGCCCATACCGCGGCGCGCGGCGCGTGGTGAGGCGCTTGACCCCTTCGAACCAGAGCACGCTGCCCACGCCGGCGAGGAGGCAGAGAAGCAGGTCGTCGGCGTGGAGGGCGGTGAAGCGGAACAGGTCGCGCAGCACCGGGACACGGAGCACCAGGGTGAGCAGCGCCGCCGCGCCGGCCAGCACGCCCCACGCCGCGGGGTTGGGCACGCGCAGGGTGGCGGTAAGCGAGTGCGTCCAGGAGCGGTTCATCAGCACCAGCACGGCGTTGGCGACGACGAGGGTGGTGAACATCAGCGTGCGTGCTTCCGCCACCCCCTGTCCGCGTCCCCATGCCACCGCGAAGACGGCGAGCACGCCGAGTAAGAGGCTGCCACCTTGCAGCAGGCTGTAGACGAGTGCGCGGCGGCTGAAGAGGGGGGCGTCGGGGGCGCGCGGGGGGCGGGTCATCGCCTCCGGGTCGGCGGGTTCGGCCTCGAAGGCCACCGAGCACGCCGGGTCGATGAGCAGGTGCAGGAAGGCGATGTGCACGGGCAGCAGCACCAGCGGCCAGGCGAGCACCACGGGAATCAGGGTCATGCCGGCGATGGGCACGTGAATGGCCAGGATGTACGCCATCGCCTTGTTCAGGTTGGCATGCACGCGCCGCCCCATGCGGATCGCGTCCACGATGCCGGCAAAGCTGTCCTCCAGCAGCACCAGGGCGGCGGCTTCGCGCGCCACGTCGGCGCCGTGCCCGCCCATGGCGATGCCGATATGCGCCGCCTTCAGCGCCGGGGCGTCGTTCACCCCGTCGCCGGTCATCGCCACGATCTCCCCGTTCGCCTTGAACGCATTCACCAGGCGCAGCTTCTGCTCGGGCACCATGCGCGCGAAAAGGGCGGCACCGGCCACGCGGCGGCGCAGTTCGTCGTCGGACAGCGCGTCGAGTTCCGCGCCGGTGATCACCGGCGTCGCCGGCAGTCCCGCCGCGCGCGCCACCGCCTGCGCCGTGGCGGGGTAATCGCCGGTAATCATCATCACGCGGATGCCCGCGGTGTGGCAGGTCCGCACCGCCGCGGGCACGGTGGGGCGGAGGGGGTCGCAGAGCCCGAGCAGGCCGACGAAGGCAAAGGGGAAGTCGTGCTGCAAGCCGGGCAGCACATCGTCATCCACTCGCGCCTGTGCCACCCCGAGCACGCGCAGGCCTTGCTCCGCCAGTGCCTGCACCGCCCGCGCGAGGTCGGCCTGCCGCGCGTCGTCCAGGTGGCAGAGGTCGGCGATGGCCTCGGGCGCGCCCTTGGCGGCGATGACGTAGGCCGCGCCGCCGGGCGCGCGCCACGCGTGAGACATCGCCAGCAGCGCGCGCGAGAGCGGGTATTCGCGCTCCAGCGTCCAGTCCGCATGCAGGTGCTCGGTATGCGCCAGCCCCTCCTCGCCCAGCGCGCGGATGGCGCGCTCGGTGGGGTCGAAGGGGTCGGTCTGACTGGCGAGCACGCCGTATTCCACCAGCTCGTGAAAGTCGTCGGGCAGCGGCGCCGCGGCGTCGACCGCCCGCCCGTGGGCGTAGAGGTGCGTCACCGTCATGCGGTTCTCCGTCAGTGTGCCGGTTTTATCCACACAGAGCACGGTGGCGGCGCCCAGCGTTTCCAGCGCCGCCATGCGCCGCGTGAGCACCTGCTGCCGCGCCAGCCGCCAGGCGCCGAGGGCCAGAAAGAGCACCAGCACCACGGCGAATTCGTCGGGCAATATGCCCATCGCCAGCGAAATGCCCACCAGCGCGCCGGAAATCCACTGCCCGCGCGTGAGGCCGAAGATGAGCACCACCAGCGCCGAAAGGCCGCCGCCGATCAGGCCGAAGGTCCACAGCAGCGCGCGCGTCTGCCGCTGCAATGGGGTGGGCGTGGGCGGTTCGCGGTGCAGCGCCCCGCCGATGCGCCCCAGCGCCGTCGCCGCGCCGGTGGCCGTCACGCGCATCACCCCTTGCCCTTGCAGCACCAGCGTGCCGGAGTAGAGGCATGGCGTGTCGTCGCCGCCCGGGCGGCCCGGCGCGGTCACCGCCGGGTCGGGGGCCTTGCGCACCGGCGCCGACTCGCCGGTGAGCAGCGATTCGTCCACCGACAGGTTGAGCCCCGCCTGCAGCAGACCGTCGGCGGCCACGCGGTCGCCCTCGGCCAGCAGCACCACGTCTCCGCACACCACCTCGCGCCCGGCTACGCGGCGGGCCTCCCCGTCGCGCACTACGCGCGCCCGCGGACTGGAGAGTTCGCGCAGCGCCGACAACGCCCGCTCGGTGCGCCGTTCTTGCACGAAGGTGATGGTCATGATGACGAAGACGAAGCTGAGCAGCATCGCCGCCTCGCGCACGTCGCCGAGGAGCAGATACATCGTGCCGCCCGCCAGCAGCAGCAGGAACATCGGCTCGCGCGCCACCTCGCCGGCGAGCGCCCACACCCCGCGCCGCCGTGCCGCCGGCAGCTCGTTGGGCCCGTCGCGCCCCAGCCGCGCCCGCGCCTCCGCCGCGGACAGCCCCTCCCGCCGTGCTGCGTCGAAATCCACCATGTCGCGGGCGTCCTCGTTTCCACGGTAGCCGCCATTGGCGCCGCGCACCCGCCCGGCATGTGGGGGTTTTCGGGCAAGGGAAGGAAGAACATTACCGGCTTGACAGCCTGCGGCGGGGGGTGCTATATTATATCGGCCATCGGGGTGTAGCTCAGCTTGGTAGAGTGCACGGTTCGGGTCCGTGAGGTCGGAGGTTCAAATCCTCTCACCCCGACCACTTACCGCCCGCGTTGTATAACGCGGGCGGTAGTCATTTGGTGGGGGCACGTCGGGACGGCGCTACCAGATGAGCGGGATCAAGGCCTTCGTGCGTTGTCGGTACGCCGGATATTGCTCGGGGAACTGCTGCACCAGCATACGCTCCTCGGTCAGGGCGCTGTAGATGAAATACGGTGTGGTGAGGACGAACGCGACCAGCCAGGGGGCGCCGCCGACGCAGGCCGCCCCCAACATGGCGAGCATGATGCCGGAATAGATGGGATGGCGGATGACGCGATAGGGGCCGGAGGTCACGAGGTCGGGCTCCGCTTTCAGCGACATGGGCATGCCCCAATTGCGCCCCAAATGCACGCGCGCCCAGATGGCCAGGGCAAAACCCAGCAGGCAGAGCACCAGGCCGGCGATGGGCAGAAGGGGATGGGCCATGCTGGTGCGTAGCGCGACGCGGGCAAAGAGGTGGGTGCGCGTGTAAAGCAGGAAGACGGTCACGACCACCACGATCCGCACAATCGCGCCGCGCCGATCCACGCGGATCGTCTTTTTGGCGCCGACCGCCGCGATAATCCAGTAGCAGTAGAACGCGACAAACATCAGCGCGAGCAGCAAGAGCACGACCTTCATGGGGTCATTGTAAGTTTTCGCCCCGCCAATGTCTACACCGCCGCTTTGCCGATGATAGCGGTGACGGACTCTTCGCAGCGGTCGCGCAGGTAGGTGGCGATGCCGGCGGCGATGGTGGCGCAGACGTTGGGGGTGCGGAAGAGGGCGGTGCCGACGCCCACGCAGGTGGCGCCGGCGAGGAGCAGCTCCAGCGCGTCCTCCGCGGTAGCAACGCCGCCGAGGCCGAGGATGGGGATGAAGCGCTCGCGGCAGACGGCGGTGTAGCAGCGATGCACCAGATAGACGGCGACGGGATGGACGCCGATGCCGGAGTAGCCCCCGACCCGGTTGCCGAGGATGGGGCGTTGCGTCTTCACGTCGATCGCCATGCCGTGCAGGGTGTTGATGAGGGAGATGGCGTTCGCCCCGCCGTCAATGGCGGCGCGCGCGGGCACGGCGATATCGGTGACGTTCGGCGTGAGCTTGACGATAAGCGGTTTGCCGCCCATGCAGCCTTTGACGATGCCCACCAGCTCTTCCAACATGCAGGCGTCGCTGCCGAACATCACGCCGTTCTTCACGTTCGGGCAGGAGACGTTCAGCTCGATGCCCCGCACCTCGTCCAGGGAGGCGAGCAGCGTGGCGCAGGTGCGGTAGTCCTCGATGGTGTTGCCCGCGATGCTGGCGATGACGGGGATGTCGAGGCGGCGGTATTTGGGGATTTCGCGCGCGATGAAGGTGTGCACGCCGGGGTTCTGCAGGCCGATGGCGTTGAGGATGCCCGCGCGCGTCTCTACCACACGCGGCTCCTTGTTGCCGCTCCGCGGCTCGCGGGTGATCGTTTTGGTAATCACCGCGCCCACGCCGGGCAAGCCGGGCACCAGTTCGGCGTAATCCGGCCCGAAGATGCCGGAGGCGACCACCAGCGGCGAGGCCAGGCGGATGCCTGCCAGTTGCGAGGCCAGAATATTGTCGGCCGCCGTGCTCATCGCTCCCACACGATCTCCTTCGCGTCAAATACCGGGCCATCCTTGCAGACGCGCTTCTTTTCCGTCCCCGCGGCACCGACCGTCGTGCACGTGCACGCGTAGCAGGCGCCGATGCCGCAGGCCATGCGCTCTTCGAGCAGCACCCGGCAGTCCAGCGCGTGCCGCCCCACGAGTTGCGCGGTGGCGCGCAGCATCCCGTGCGGGCCGCAGGCGTAGACGCACACGTCGTCGGTCGGCAAGCGTCCTTCGGTCAGGTGGCGGGCCAGCACCTCGGTGACGAAGCCCTTTTCGCCCTCCGACCCGTCGTCGGTGCAGATATGGACGGCGGCGGCGCCGATCTCGGCGAATTCCTCGGTAATCAGTCGGCGGAATTCCGGCGTGCCGGGCACGGGGTGGCGCGTGAGGGTGTGGTCCGGGCGGCAGAGTGCCGGCACCAGGAATTCGCTCTTCAATGCGCCGAGATACAGGTGCACGGCGACGTTGCGGCTGCGCAACAACTCGGCCAGGGCGACCAGCGGCGCGGCGCCGATACCCCCGGCGACGAGGAGGGCGTGGCGTTCCGTCCCGACCGCGAAGCCGTTGCCGCACGGCCCGATGGCGTCGACCGTCTGCCCCGTGCGCACCTGCGTCAGCAAGTTGGTGCCGCGCCCGACGACCTTGTAGAGGAAGGTGACCTCAGCGGGTTGGCGGTCGAGCTGATCGCGCAGGGCGGCGGGTAGCTCGCCGGCGCGCGCCAACAGGGCGCGGTCGAAACCGGTATAGGTGATGTTGTGGATGCTGAAGGGCCGCCGGAGAGCCAACGGCACGCCGCCGTCCGGGGGCTGATCGCAGGCGAGGTGGAAGAATTGCCCGGGTTGCAGGCAGAACGCCGGCTCCGGGGGGAGCTGCAGCCGCAACAGGTAGTGGCCCGGGCACAGCATGGTGTTGCCCAGCACCGTGAGCGGCAGGCAGCGCGTGTCCCGCGCGTCGCACGCCGGGGGCGCGCTCCCCGTCAGATGCGCGAGGCGGTCATACGGCAACCGGCCCCACGGCGTCAGGGTGTCCGGCGTTGCGGCAAGGGCGACGTCGATGAAAGAGTTCCGCAGCGTGAAGGCGACGGTGAGCGCGCCGGGCCGCTCCCAGCGGAGGGCGTCGGGTGCCGTGCGCCGGCATCGATACCCCAGCGCCTGGCCGTAGTCCTCGAGTTCCCGCGCGTAACCGTCGTGTTGCTGTTCGCCTGGCCTATCCACGTTGCTGCCCTGCCTGCCTCGCTGGGTCAAATCCGCGCGGTCAGTTTACCAGAATTCCAGGGTGGAGTCCACGTTGGAGACGTGCGGTGAGGGTGCCGTAGGGAGGTGGAGGACGATAATTCACAGGGATGAAGGGGATGGGAGGGATAGAAGGGATGGGAGCAAGGCTGGTGGTGATCCGCGCATGGCACGACAAAATGCCTGCCTATCCTCGGTATCCCTTATATCTTCAATACCGTTCAAATGTCCGCACCCGTCAGAGCCCCTCTCCCGCTGGGAGAGGGGTTGGGGTGAGGGCCGCGCGGGAGCGCGGAACGATTTGTGCACGGTATCCCTTTCATCCCTGTGAATTATCGACAGAGAGACGGGGTCGATTACGATTACGAGCACGTTTACAGCTACACGCCCGTGAGGAAGCGCATGTCGTTTTCCATCCACAGGCGGATATCGCCGACGCCGTAGCGGCGCATGGCGACGCGGTCGACGCCGAAGCCGAAGGCCCAGCCGGTGTAGCGCTCGGGGTCGAGGCCGACGTGGCGCAGGATATTCGGGTGCACCATGCCGCAGCCGCCGAACTCCACCCAGCCGGTGCCGGAGCAGAGGCGGCAACCGGCGCCGTGGCACTCGAAGCAGGTGAAGCTGAAGTCCGCGCTGGGCTCGGTGAAGGGGAAGAAGTCGGCGCGGAAGCGCATTTGCGTCTGCGGGCCGAACAGCTCCTTGAAGAAGGCGTCCAGCGTACCCTTCAGGTCGGCGAAGGTGACCCCTTCGTCGACGAGCAGGCCGTCTACCTGGTGGAAGGTGTGCGAGTGGCGCAGGGTGAGCTGTTCGCGCCGGTGCACGCGGCCATAGTAGATGCAGCGTACCGGCGGCGTGCGCTCCTGCAGGATGCGCACCTGGGTGGCGGTGGTATGCGTGCGCAGCAGCGTGTCGTCGGTGAGGTAAAAGCTGTCCTGCTCGTCCATCGCCGGGTGATCCTCGGGATAGTTGAGCGAGGCGAAGTTGTAGTAGAACGTTTCCACTTCCGGCCCGTCGAGGATGTCGAAGCCGAGGCCGAGGAAGATGGCCTTCACTTCGTCGAGCACGCGGGTGAGCGGGTGCGCGCGGCCCATCCGCGGCGCACGGCCCGGCAGGGTGACATCCAGGCGCTCCGCTTCCAGTTGGGCGGTCTCCGCGGCGGCTTCCACCTCGGCGCGGCGCGCGGCGAAGGCGTCCTCCAGCCGCACGCGCACTTCGTTGGCGCGTCCCCCCACCACCGGGCGCTCCTCGGCGGGCAGCGAGCCCATGCCGCGCAGCACGCCGGTCAGGCGGCCTTTGCGCCCCAGGTAGTCCACGCGCCAGGCTTCGAGCACGTCCAGCGTGTCCGCCGCGCGCAACTCGGCCAGGGCGGTCGTTTCGATTTGGGCTAGTTCAGCAAGTGTATCCATAATTCGCCTCAAAGCGTATCATCGGCGGCGCGCGCTGTCAAGGCGAGGGGGAGGCAGTTAGCCACTGAGACACCCCGATTGTAGCGGGGCAAGCCCCCGTGACGTCCCATGACGGGGGAAGGGAGCTGATTCTCGGCAGGCTAATATGATGCGCATCCCCCTCCCCCGTCACAGGACGTTACGGGGGAGGGGCTGGGGGTGGGGGGCCGCATTTAGGACAGGCCCCGTAAGTGAACCGTATGGGGGGCACGCCCGGTCTCGCTACACCGCCGTCGCCGCATACGCCTCCGCCAGGGCGGCGAAGTCGTCCTGCAGGTTGGCGTAGAGTTTGCGGAAGATCGGGTAGTAGCGCGCGTAGACGGCGCCGGCGGCGGCGTCGGGAGCCACGCGGGTGACTACGCTGATCGTCTGCGCGCAGGCGCTCTGCACGCTGGGATAGAGGCCGGTGCCCACGCCGGCGAGCAGCGCCACGCCGAAGGCCGGGCCCTCGTCGATGTTGATGAGCACGCACTCGCGCCCGTAGATGTCCGCCTGAATTTGCCGCCATACCGCACTACGCGCGCCGCCGCCGGAGAGGCGGATCTGCGTGGGCTCCACGCCCATCTCGCGGAAGATCTCCAGCGAATCGCGCAAGCCGTAGGACACGCCTTCCAGCACGGAGCGCACCATGAAGGCCTTGTTGTGGCGCAGTGTAAGGCCCACGAAGGCGCCGCGCGCATAGGGATCGGGGTACGGGCAGCGCTCGCCGGTGAGGTAGGGCAGGAAGAGCAGGCCCTCGCAGCCCGCGGGTGCGGTGGCGGCTTCCTGGGTGAGCAGCTCGTACGGGTCGACGCCCATGGTGCGCGCCACGCCCGCCTCGGAGTTGGCGAAGGTGTCGCGGTACCAGCGCAGCGAGCCGCCGCTGGAAAGCTGCACGCCCATCACGTGCCACTCGCCCGGCACCGCGGCGCAGAAGGTGTGCGTACGCAGCAGGCGGTCGGTGTTGGGTTTGCGCATGTGCGCGAAGAGCACGCCGGAGGTGCCCACCGAGCAGGAGGCGATACCCTCCTCCACGATGCCGTTGCCCACCGCGCCTGCCGCTTGGTCGCCGCCGCCGCCGACGACGGGGGTGCCCGCCTTCAGGCCCGTCAGCGCCGCCACCGCCGTGGTAATGCGCCCGCTGACCTCGGGGGACTCATAGACTTCCGGCAGCATATCGGCGGTGACGTTGCACGCTTCCATCATCGCCGCCGACCACTTGCGCGTCGTCACGTTGAGCAGCGCGGTGCCGGAGGCGTCGCTCACCTCGGTGGCAAATTCGCCGGTGAGCAGGAAGCGGATATAATCCTTGGGCAGCAGAATCTTCGCCACGCGCGCCCACGCCGCGGGCTCCTTCTGCTGCAGCCAGACGATCTTCGGCGCGGTGAAGCCGGTGAGCACGGGATTGAGGGTTTCCGCCTCGACGACCGCTTTGCTGGCGCGCGCGGTGATCCACGCGCACTGCTCCACCGTGCGCTGGTCGCACCACAGCAGCGCCGGGCGGATGACCTGCCCGTCGGCGTCGAGGAAAACGGAGCCGTGCATCTGGCCGGACAGCCCAATGCCCGCGATGTCGCCGGCGTCGATCTTCGCCTCGGCCAGCACGCGCTGGATGCCCTTCACCGTGGCCTGCCACCAGTCCGCGGGCTGTTGCTCCGCCCACAGCGGCTGCGGCGTGTAGAGCGGGTATTCCTCCGTGGCGCTGGCGATTTTGCGCCCCGCCGTGTCCACCAACAACGTCTTGGTGCCGCTGGTGCCGATGTCGACCCCGAGTAAGTAAGGCATGGGAAACCTCCGCCGAAGTAGTACCCCGCATAGTTCGCCCCGCCCGGGCGGATTCCTGCGTGAACGGCGAAAAAGCCCGGGGCAGGGGCGGGTGGCGACGTGGCACGGGCGTCCCGCCCAATACCTTTCAGATAAGCTTGGTACGTCCGCCTACACGCGGACCCCACCCCCGCCTTCGCACTGCGGAGCTTCGGCGGACAGGCCCGACCCTCCCCCGGGCGCCTCGCACGACTCGGCTGGGAGAGGGGGGTAGCAAGGTGGGTACTTCGCATGCTGCTTGCGAATTTTGCACCTGGTGCTCCCTTCCCCTCGGGGGGAAGGGCGGGGGATGAGGGTCGCGTGCAGGACGGCGAAACGATCTTATTTGAAAGGTATTGACCGTCCCATGGCCGAGACGGCCATGTCACATGAGAATTGAACGGTATTGTGGCGCTCCCCTAATCCCTAACCCCTAATCCTCCCTCACCGCTTCGCCGGCAGATCCCCTTCCGTGCGGCCCAGGACGAGTTGGTCGAAGGCGGCGCCGCCGCCGACGGCGGCGAGGTTCATGCACTGGATGCGCAGCGGCTTGCCGAGTAGCGCCCACAAGTCCACGCGCACGACCTCCCATTGCAGTGGCGGGACGGCATCCACCTGCTTCGTCGCCAGCACGCCCTGGCCCCAGTCGTGTTTGCCGGCCACGAAGTCAGCGCCGCCCGATGGCCACGGGCCGCCGAGGAGGAGCGCCATGCCGGTGGTGTTGGGCGAGAGCGCCTTCCAGGCGAACTGCAGCCAGCGGTATTGCCCGGGTTGCGGATTTTCGACGATTTCAAAGTCCCAGTTGGGCACGGCGTGGCCGAAGGGCGGGATGTACATCGGCGTGGCGCCGCCGGCGTCCTTCAGCGCGATGCACTTGCCGCCCGCATAGGCGTCGTCGTATTTGAAGAGGAACTGCGGGTTGAAGCCCGACTGGTACGTCGCTTTCAGCTCTTCACCCTCGTCAAAGAGGGTCGCCAGCGGGCGTTTCGCCACCACGTCGGGGTGCGAGCCCCCCAGCGGTTGCCCATGGAAGACCAGCTCGCCCAGGCGCAGGTTGCCCACCGGCCAGGAGCCGCCGCCGGAGGAGACGAAGCGGAAGCGCGCCGCCTCGATGGGTTGGGCGAAGTGGTGCGTGTGCACGGCGGCGTCGGAGAGCAGGTACGGGCCATCCATCCAGAGGGCGTGTTCAGCGTCCCAGTACTGCAGGCGCATGTCGCGCAGACAGGACTCGGGGTGCGCGGGGTCTTCCACCACGGTGACGCCGGTGACGTGTAGTTGCGTATGGAAGGTGTCCACGTTGAGCTGCAGCGGGCCGGACCAGCCGGAGTCGATGTAGTTAATCGTGGTGGAGCGCAGCCATGGGGTGGCCGGTGCGTCGGGCTTGCCGTCCACGAGGAGCGCCGGGTTCTGCTGCAACTCCTGCTGCGGGCCCGTCAGCGTGACGGTGAGCAGCGCGCGGGTGTCCAATAGCAGATTGGGGGTCAGATTGTCGGGCGTCGCCTCGGCGTTGCCCCAGCCGGTCATACGCGTGGTGGGCACCGCTTCGGCGGTGAGCAGGCGCGGACGGATGTCGCGCGTGGTCGGCGTCAGGCGGGTCTGCCAGCGCGGGGCATACGCGGTATCCAGCCGCAGCACGCGGCCCATCCAGGTGGCGACGAGCAGGTCGCCGCCGGGCAGCCAGGCCGCCGCGGGCAAGGCATTCAGGTCGCGGGAGTGCAGCACGGCGCCGGCGGTGTCCAGCACCGTCAGGGTGCCCAGCTCGCTGCCGACGACGACCCGCTTGCCGTCGGGGGAGACGCGGGGGCCGCGCAGCGTGTCGTCGCCGGTGAAGGCCCACAGCAGCCCGCCATTGGTGTCGTACCAGCGCAGCTCGTGCCCCGTGGTCACCGCCAGCCGCGTGCCGTCGGGGGAGAGCGCCAGCGCGTCCGCCGGGGTCGCCAGCGTGTTGACCACCTTGCCGCCGCGCAGGATGAAGACGCGCCCGTTGTCGGTGTCCGCGCGTAGCGCCAGCGTGGCGTGGTCGGCGCTCACCTCGGCACCGAGCAGCGCCCCGGTGTCCGCCGGGATGCAATGCCAGCGTTCGGCGCCCGTGGCGGCATCCCACGCGGTGAGCGTGAGGCCATCCAGGGTAAGCAGCGTGGTGGTATCCTGCGCGACGAGGTAGACGCGCTTGCGCGTGGTGTGCCACCAGTCCTGCTGCCAGCGCAACATGCCGTCGGCGTTCCACACCGCCAGCCCCAGGTCGCCCGCGGCGGCTACCCACGCGCGGTTGGGGGCCACGGCGAAGTTGTCGATACGGTCGAGCAGCGTGCTGCCCGCCGCCCACGATTCGGCGCGCTTGGGCAGGCCGTACAGCGCGAAGCGCCGTTGCGCCTTGCCCGCGCCGTCGAGCAGATAGAGGTGGTAGCCCTCCGCCGTGTTCAGGTCGTACCCCTGCACCGCGTAGCCGCCGGCGACGGCCTGCGGGCCGTAGGCGAAGTGGTGCCCCACGCGCGTATGCCAGGCCAGCGCGCCGGTGTCGGTATCCACGGCGTACAGGTTCTCGTCCCAGTTCATCGCGTTGAGCAGCGCGTGCGTGCCGTCGGTGGAGAGCGCGATCTCCTTCAGGTGCGGCCCGAAACCCTCCTCGGCGGCGGGCAGCGCGGGGGTCGCGCCGGCGACGGTGGTCTGGGCGCCCGCCTTGCCGACGGCGACGGTGAGGGTGGCCTCCCGGCCGCTGATCAACTCGGCGGCGGCCAGCGTCACCGTGGCGCCGGCGTTGACCGGCAGCGTGAAGGCACCCGTGGCCATGCCGGCGTCCGCGCCCAGGTACTTTTCAGCGAGCACCGTCGTCCCGGCGCGCAGTTGCACGCGCAGCGGGATGCCGGCGTCAATCGGTTTTCCGGCGGCATCCTGCACCGTGGCGCGCCAGGCGAGGTCTGTGCCGCCGACGGCGCTCCTGGCCGCGCGCAGGGTGACCTTGGCGATGGGCGCGGGCAATATGGCGTACAGCCGCGCGGGCAGCGTGCGCAGGTCGGCGCTGATGGCGGCGGGCGTCACCGGCTTCTGCGCGAAGACATCGTAGACCGTGCCCTTCACGCCGGGCAGGCTGAGGGGCGCCAGCAGCGGCACGCGGGTGGACATCGCGAGGCCCACGCGCCAGATGAGCGCCGAGTCGAAGCCCGTGGTGGTGTTATTCACGACCCACAGGTAGCGCCCCTGCCCGGATACGCGCTCGGTGAGCATCAACTCCGGGTTGTCGGTGATCGCGATGGGCGGCACGGCGGCGAGGGCGGTGTTCAGCGCGGCGGCGTGCTCCTTGAAGTAGCCGGGGAAGCGCACGTAGGCGGAATCGTCCTGCCAGGCGGAGGGGTCCGTCTCCAGGTGGTTGAAGGTGATCCCCAGCGCCTTGAACTCGGGCAGCAGCGCGGGACGGCAGTTGCCGTCACAGCGCACCAGGGCGCCGGCGGCCTGCGCCTGGATCAGCGCGGCGTGCAGCTCGGGCTCCAACTCGACTCGCTGGCCGATGACGAGGATGGCCTTGTACCCCGTCAACGCGTCGGGGGTGAGGTCGTCGGAGAAGACGAAGTGCGCGGGCCGGTGCGCGTACAGGCAGGCGTTGTAGGCCTCGAAGAGCCGGTCGAAATACAACCCGCCGATGCTCTTCCAGTCATCCAGGCGCAACATGCGGCCCGAAACGACGATGGCTACCGGGTCGTGCGCCTGCAGCGTGGTGAGCCACGGGCCGTAGTGCGCCAGCAGCGTATCGAAGCCGCGCATGACGGAAACGATGCCGACGCCCGTGGCGCGCGGGTCGCTGGGCGGCGTGCCCCACGCGGGGATGCTGCCGGAGCCGCCCACGCCGTCCGCGCCGCGCATGACCATCTGGAAGAGGGTGGGATAGATCATATTCCCGGTGCCGTCGTCGTTCCACAGCTCGGGATGTCCCCAGGCGCGCTTGCCCGGGCGCTTGTAGAAGTCCACGTTGTGCGGCGTGACCTGCGGGGGCTGAATCTGCTCGGACTGGTATTGCAGGTCCACCTCATCGGCGCCCGCGAAGGTCAGCGGCGGGATGACCGTCACCGCGCGGTAGGGGCCGGTGATGGCGCTGATTTTGCCTGGCGCGAGCTTGGTGAGCGTGTCGTGGAACCCCTTTTCCGCGTCGATGGCGTAGTGCAGCCAGAGGTCGGAGACGGTGTCGAGCACGGGCGCCCACGCGCCGGTGTCATTGGCGGCTTTGAAGGCGGCGTCGTAGGCGGCCTTCTGCTCGGGGGTGTCGGCGGCGGCACTGCCGTGCTTGGCCAGCCACCAGTTGGCCGCCCAGCTCCACCCGCGGAAGGCCGGGTAGGGCAGCATGGCGGTGGTGGCGGTAGTCAGGTCTTTGATGTCCTGCGCCATGGTGCGGCTGTCGTACAGCGTGCCGATGGGCAGGCCGGCGTCCATGGAGAGCAGGATGCCGCGCTCTTCGATGCCCATGGCGCCATAGCCGGCCAACGTCGCCTTCTCCGGATTCTCGATCTGCGCCTTTTCCGGGGCAGTGCCGGCGGGGTCGGTCTTCAGCTTTTCGACCAGCGCGTCGGTGCCCGGGCCGCCGGTCAACCCGCCGAGGCCGTAGCCGCCGCCCAGGCGGTCGACAAACATATTCGTGTGCAGCGCGGTGGAGCGCGCTAGGTGCGCGGCAAGCTTCTCCGGCACGTCGAAGTAGCTGCCGGTGGGGAAGGCCAGGCTGTAGTCGCCGTGCTGGACCAGGCTGAAAGGCGACGGCGCGGCGATGCCCGGGCCGATGAGCAGCGGCTGCGCGGCGACGGTGAAGCCGGGAGCGACGGCGGTGAGCAGATACGCGCCCGGCGCCAGCGCGGCGGTCTGCGCGCGGGTGAGGGTGGCGGTGGCGTTCGGATTCGGCGTCACGTTGAGGGTGAGCACGGTCGTCGCGCCGCTGCGCAGTTGCACCGCCAACGTGGCGGGCAGCGCGGCGGGGGTCTTTGTGCGGGAGACGAGGGAGATGGGAATCTCCTCCCCCTGCCCGTAGTACATGCGGTTGTTCGGGGTGAGGAGGGACAGCGTGCCCTTCGCGCCGGGCTGGCGGATCTCCACCACGCTCTGCACCACATATTCCGCCGCCGCCCCGTCCAGACCGGGGCTGACGCGCAGTTGATACAGGCCGCCGGCGTCCGCGGGCGGGGTCACCGCGCCGTCCTTGACGGGCAGTTCGACGAAGCGTGGGGTGTTGAAGGGGCGCAGCCACACGCGCCACCGCGGGCGCACGGCGGGGTTGGGGGCGGTGAAGGCGATGGTCAAGGGCACGGGTTGCCCGGCGGTCCACACGTCGGCGGGGTAAGTGACTTCCAACCGCTCTAACTCGGCGTTTACCACGCGCCGCAGGGCGCCGGTGGTGCGGTCGAAGACCATAAACAGCTCGGTGGGGCTGTTGCGCTTGATGACGATGTCGTCGCCGAAGACGCGCAGGTCGGTGACGCGCGCCGTTTTATCGGGCAGCGCCAGCGTCACTTCGCCGGCGGGTTTGCCATCCGGCCCGTAGCGCTTCACCACGTTCTCGGCGGCGTGCATGACGTACAGCGTGCCCGCGTCGTCCACATCAAAGGAGCCGTTATACCCGTTCCACGGGTCGCCGCCGATGCCGGCGTCGAGCTTCCACGCCAACGTGCCGGCGAAGTCGAGGGCGTAAATCAACCCTGTTGAATTGCACACGTAAAAGCGTTTGCCCGGCTCCCACACGCGGAATTTGCACAGATGGCCGATGAAGTTTTCGCCGGTACCGGTCAGGCTGTAGGTGGTGGACATCACGCCCGGGGTCTTCACGCGCACGATGCGGTTGCGGTTTTGATCCATGCCGAAGAAGTCGCCGCTCGCGCCTACCTGCACGTCGTCCGGCCCGAACCATTCCGTGGGATCGCTGCTGAGGAAGTCGCTCACCTGCCCGATGTGGTCGAACTTCGGGCTCCACACGTTGACGCTGTGGTTGAAGTGCGCGTTGGCGGTGGCGATCACCCCGTCGGCGTTCGCCGCCACGTTCCACATGGCATACGTCACCTTGCTGCCCAGCTTGTGCGCCCCGTCGCGCGCGAGGCGCAGCACGTAGTCGCCGCTGGCCAGATAGACCATCCCGTCGCGCCCCACGGCCAGGTGGGCTCCCGCGACGTCCAGCGACGGGTGCTCACGCGAGATGAGCTGGGTGAGCGTCACCGTCAGGCCGGGCAGGGCGAGGACGGCGAGCAGCAGCAGGAGAGCGATTCGGATGCGCATACGATTACCTCTACCCTGCTCTTCTCCGCGCGGCGGCGCTTTCCTGCGCAGTCCTTACGAGTACTACCGTACCTGGCCTCTTGCCACCGGCTTATGCTCTTTGATTCCTGAATGCTGCTATGGTTCGCGGGTTCGCGGCGACTGAAGGCGCAGCTCTTTGGCCTTTCGGCCAGCCGTCCGCCTACGCGGACGGAGAAGGAAGATGGTGTTGACGATGTTCCACCCGTCGCGTCCCCGTAGGGGGACGCTTGGCCGATGAGGCCAAATAGCCGCGATTTCAATCGCCAGGATCGTCTGTAGTGGTGATAGGCAGGTACGGTTCTTACTCACATCGCAGCGTAACGATCTTCCACGGCCCGGCGTAGACGCGCACGCGGCCGTCTTCGACGGTCAGCGGTTCTTCCGGCTCTTCCAGCAGGTTGGTGCGGACGGCGCGGGTGATCGTCGGCGGTACGGTGAGGGTGACCCACTCGCCGTCCGCGCCCATTTCCACCAGGCGGACGATCGTGCCCGTGCCGCGTTCGGCGGGTTTCACCGTCACCAGCAGCGCGTCCGCCGCGTCGAGGCCCCAGCCGGGCAGGGGGGCGGTCAGCGTGCCGGGGACGGTCGGGAAGACGGCGTTGAACGTCTCCGCGTGGCGGGCGAGGGTGCTCACCCGGGCGTCCGCCGGGAGCACCAGTAGCGCGTGGCGGAAGCAATGCGTGCCGGCGTCGGCCATGCCCGCGAAGTTCAGTGCCCGGTAGGCGGTAGCGGGTTCGAGCAACGCGGAAGGCATCTGCGGACTGCGCAGGATGCTGACAAACAGGGTGCCGTCCTCCACGCGGTAGCCGGGGGTACCCTGGTTGAGCACCGCCGCCACGTAGCCCGGCGCCCGCACGGCGCCCCACTGCAGCGCGGGCCATTCGCCGCAGCCGGAGGTCATGGTGGGCACGGCGATTTCGTAGCGGTCGCGTTCCAGCGCCCCGAAGGGGATCTCATACAGGCCGCGGTCGGTGTCGGTCGTGGTGGGGAAGGCCAGGCGCAGCTTGCGGCTGCCCGCGTACCAGTCCACCTCGCTGACGACTTCCAGGTACGGGCACCCCGCGCGCAGCAGGAACTGCTGGCGCACCTCAAGGTAGGTCACGTCGATGTCCGGGTTCGCCTGCAGCGCCAGCGGGTCGTCGCAGCGCGGATGCCGGGTGCGCGTGGTGACGGTCACCGCGTCGCCGACCCGCGTCACGCGCTCCAGCTTGGTATACGGTGCCAGACGCGTGCGCGGCTTCTCGCGGTTGCGCGTGCTCCACGCGTCGCCTTCGTCCACCTCCAGCACCGGTTCGGCGAGCAGGTACTTCTCGCGGTCGAGCACGTCGCCGATGCCGTCTACATACAACGCGCTGATCCCCCGCGCGTCCAGGTGGATGGTGAACGGCCCGCAGACCACCTCTGTCGCGCCGGTCAGCTCTTCTTCGGGGAGGTCGGCGGCCTCCAGCGTCACCGTGCGCGCGCCGAGGGCGGGCACGTCGGCGGCGAGGAAGGTCAGCCGGCCGTCCGCTACGCCGTAGACCGGCAACGGCACGCCGTCGGCGAAGGCGCGCGCCCCCGGCCAACCGTCGGGCAGCGGCACGGTGACCACCGGATTGGCGGCATACCCGCGCGGGTTGACCACCGTGACCGCGTCCGCCGCGCCGTCGGTGAGGGGGGCAACGGACGCGCCGATAACCGTGCGCGCCGCGTCCCGCACCCCCGCCTGCAGGTCGCACAGTTCATCGTAAGCCGGATCGACGTGGGTGGAGGTGATGGAATCGTGGAAGCCGGAGAGCGTCATCCGCTTCCACTGGTCACGCAACAGCGCCGCGTGCCGCCCGCCGAGGAGCAGCGTGTCCAGCGTCTCGGCGGCGAGGAGCAGGTGCTCCGCCGCGCGGTGCCCCAGCTTGATATCGATGCGCGTGGTGAGGCAGCCGGTCTGCGCCGGGTTGTGCTCCACCTTGGTGCTCACCAGCGTCGCCGGCGGGTCGTCCATCTGGGCGAGGTAGGACGCCACATGCGGGCGCAGGCCGGCATACGTCCCCTGGCGAATCGTCACGTCGGGGTGGGCGGCGCGCAGGTCGGCGATGGCTTCCTCGACGTGCTGCCCGGGCATGACTTCCTCGCCCCACAGCCAGCAGACGACCGCCGACGCGGTGTAACTCGCGTCGGGGAAGGTGCGCAGCTCGGTGAGACCGATGCGCTCGTATTCCGTGCCTTTGCCGGCGCACACCACGCAGCCGCTCCCGCCGCAACTCGTGCAGGGGGCGTGCTTTTTGTAGGTGTTCATATTCTCCGTGCCGCCGGCGAAGGGTAGCACGCGCACGGCGTCCTCCGCGTGCCAGAAGATCACGCTGCCGTCCAGCCCGCGCCAGAAGGGAGCGGTGGGGATGTTGTAGCTGAGGGCCGGCACCCAGGTGATGCCCACGCCGCGGAAGATCTGCGGCATCTGCGCGCTGGAACCAAAGCCGTCGGAGTGCCAGCCGGTGGTGGGACGCACGCCGAAGGTGTCCTCCGCCCACAGCAAGCCGAGGATGTAGTTGCGCGCCAGCAATTCGCCGTGCACCATGTTGCCGTCGACGATGTTCTCGCCGCCCGCCAACTGCTCGAAGCGCCCCTCCCGTGCCAGCCGCCGCAACGCGGGCAACGCCTCGGGCCGACGCTCGAGGTAATGCCGGGTGGTCCAGCAGGCCTCCGCCAGGAAGGTGGAGGCGCCGTCGTCGGTTTCGGCCAGCGCACGGTCGTACCACTCCGCCTCGATGTCGCGGTACGAGACATAGCGCCGCCCGTCGCAGTCGAAGGGCCGGTCCCAACAACGCCGCCACAGGGGATCGAAATGCGACCAGCGCACGATGCACCATTCCTGGCGTGGGGTCATGGGGATGTTCTCCTCTTACGGGCATGGGCATCAACGAAACGGTTACGCCGGTCGGTTATTCGACCTGACGTTCAAACGTCAGGCTACCGGCTGCGCCCCATCAATGGGGCTTTGGCAGGTTATGGAAGGTCGTTCTCTCGCCTGATTAGCTTAATGTAAGCTCGGAATAGAGTTGTATCGAATTTCAACAGGAGGTGAAATACACGAAAACAGGGTCACGCACGCTTGCTAAGCCCCTTTCAAGGGGCGCAGCCGGTAGCCCGACGATTTATCGCCGGGTCGAATGACAGGCCAGCGCCTATCATAAGTTGATATTTCTTTTACGGGGCCTTCGGCGGCCAGATGGGCACGCCGTTGGCATCCATCAGCACGGCCATCGGCGTGCCGTCATCCTTCACGCCGGCGATCATGCGCGTTTTCAGGTCCTTGTCGTTGAAGGCGAGGGCGGCGGAGTGGTCGTCTTTACCCACCAGCCCGACCTGCGGCTTGCCGTTGGCGTTCAGGTAGAGCAGCACCGGCGTGCCTTCCTTCGCCGTGCCGATAATCATGCGCCCCTTGCCGTTCTGGTCCAGCGCCACGAAGCCGGCGCCGCCGTCGTCATGCAGGCCCATCACGGCACGCATCTTCGTCGTCTCGTCGAGCATCAACAACCCCGGGCGGCCATTGGCGGGCACGGTCGCCAGCAGGCGCGGCTTGCCGTTCGTGTCCAGCAGGATCAGCCCGGGTGCGCCGTCCCCCTGGATGCCCACCGAGCCGCGCGTTTTGCCGGCGGCGTCGACAAACTCGATGCGTGTCGCACGGAGTACCTGCTCTGGCTTCTGGTCCGGCTTCTGGTCCGGTCCCGGTTGCGCCGACGCCATGCGCGGGTGCGTAAACGCCCCGGCCACCAGCAACACCACCCCCAACGCCACCCCGGCGCTGGTTCCCTGTACCACGGCCTTCACGAATGCGTGCATAACGGCACCTCCCGGATAAACTTACGCGCTACTTCGCCATACCGGGGAAGGGTTCCTGTCGGGACCTAACCCCGATTCCACGGACCTAACCCCCCCGGCCCCCTTCCCTCGAGGGAAGGGGGAGTGGGCTTGTCTTGCATCGTGCGCGTAATCGTGCTCGTGCTCGTAATCGACCGTTTTCTCCAAGCTTGGCGCAATCGATTACGATTACGAGCACGAGTACGAATTACCACTCGACCATCCCCACCAACCAACTCCTCCTCCCTCGAGGGAGGGGGCGGGGGGATAGGTCACCCCATCTGCGTGAAATCCGCCAGCAAGCGGAAGAGGGCGGCGGTGCGGTGGACGAGGGCGAGGCGGGCGTCGCGCAGGGCGAGGTCGTCGGCCATCACCAGCACGGTGTTGAAGAAGGCGTCGACGGCGGGGACGAAGGTAGTGAGCAGGGCGAGGAGTTCGTCGAACTCTCCGACGGCGGCGAGCTGCTCCAGGCGTGGGCCGAGGGTGAGGACGTGCTGGTACAGGTCGCGTTCGGCGGGCTCGAAGAGCAGTTCCGGGTGCAGTGCGTCGGCGGAGGCGCCCTTGCCGATATGCGCCAGCCGGTTGGCCACGCGCGCCAGGGCGGGCTCCCCGGCGCGACGGGTGAGGGCCTGCGCGCGCCCCAGCGCGTCGGCGGGCACGTCGGCGCTCACCGCGAGGACGGCGCGCACGATGGGCAGGGGAATCTCGGCGTCGGCGAGCAGCGCCTCCAGCCGCCCCCGGCAGAAGCTTTGCAGGGCGGCCAGCGTCTCGGCGGGGGTCAGCGGCGTCGCGACTTCGAGGGTCGCCTGCGCCAGCGTGCACAGCCGCGTGAGCGACAGGCGCAACCCGGCCTCGGCGAGGATGCGCACCACCCCGTTGGCTTCCCGGCGCAGCGCATAGGGATCGTCCGCCCCGGTGGGGATGAGCCCGACGGCGAAGCAGCAGACCACCGTGTCCAGCTTGTCCGCCAGCGCGGTGATGCGCCCGAGCGGCGTGGCGGGGATCGCTTCCCCGGCGTGGCGCGGGGCGTAGGACTCCGCGATGGCAGCCGCCACCGGCTCCGGCTCGCCGGACAGGCGCGCGTAGACGCCGCCCATCACCCCTTGCAGCTCCGGGTGCTCGGTGACCATGGCGGTGACGAGGTCCGCCTTGCAGAGCAGCGCGGCGCGTTCCGCCTGGGCGCGTTCCGGCGTGGAGAGGTCCAGCAACGCGGCCAGTTCTCCGGCCAGCACCTGCACGCGGCGCACCTTGTCGTGCAGCGTGCCCAGCCGCTCCTGAAAGATCACTCCGCGCAGCGCCTCCACGCGCTCCGCCAGCGGCGTGCGCCCGTCCTGCTCGTAGAAGAAGAGCGCGTCGATCAGCTTGGCGTGCGCCACCGCTTCGTACCCCTCGCGCACCGAACTGAGGTACGCCTTGTCGCCGTTGCGCACAGCGATGAAACCGGGGAGCAGCGCGCCGTCGGCGCCCGCCAGCGGGAAGAAGTCCTGCTCGTGGCGCAGCACCTGCAGCAGCACCTCGCGCGGCAGCGAGAGGAAGCGCGGGTCGAAGGCGCCGCGCAGGGCGGTGGGGTATTCCAGGTGAAAGGTGGTGGCATCGAGCAGCGAGCCGTCGTCGACGATCGCGGCGCCCTCCTGGCTCGCGATGGCATGCAGCCCCTCCGCGATCATCTCGCGCCGTGCGTCGGGCACCACCAGCACGTGGTTCTCTTCCATCACGCGGCGGTAGTCGGCGGCGGCGGGGATGGACACTTCGCCCGGCGCCAGGAAGCGGTGGCCGCGTGTGGCGTTGCCCGCCGCCACGTCGTCCACGGCGCAGGGTACCACCTGGGTGTCCAGCATGGCGACGAGCCAGCGGATAGGCCGCGCGAAGCGAAAGGTGCCGCGCGCCCAGCGCATCGTTTTGGGAAAGGTGAGGTCGGTGATGAGCTGCGTGAAGAGGTCGGGCAGCACCTCCAGCGTGGGGCGGCCCTCGTCGTGGAAGACGGCGGCCACGAACTCCCCGCCGTCCTGGGTGAGGAGCTGCAGCTCGCCGGGGGTGAGCCCCTGGCTGCGCGCAAAGCCGATGGCCGCCTGGGTGGGCTCCCCGTCGTCGGCGAAGGCCGACGCCACCGCCGGGCCGCGCACCTCGTGCGCGCCGGCCTCCTGGTGCTCGCTCACCCCGGTGGCAAAGAGCACGATGCGCCGCGGCGTGCCCCACGTGTGTACCGCCTCCACCCCGATGCGCGCCGCGGCCAACCGCACCCGCGCCAGCGCCCCCAACTGCGCCAACGCCGGCGGCAAATAGCTCGCCGGCAGCTCCTCGGTCCCGATCTCTAACAGCAGGGTGGCCATAGTCGGGGGTAGTATAGCATGTTTCGTAATTGGCGGGCAGGGGCGGGGCGGGGCCGACGGGGCGCCGTCCCATTCCATGCACCCTCACACCGGGATGTCGTCCTCGGTCAATATCCCCCCCTCCGCCTGCAACGCCGCCTGCAGCCGCGGCACGTCGAGGTGGCAGGGAGCGACGTCCTCCTGCAGGGCGTGGGCGGCGGCTTGCCCGGCGGCTTCGCCCATCAGCAGGCACTGGGCCATCACGCGCAGCGAGCCGAGGGCGCGGTGGGTGACGGAGACGCAGCGCCCGGCGGTGAGCAGGTTCTCTACCCCGCGCGGCACCAGGATGCGGTAGGGGATCTGGTACTTGAAGCCCACGGGTGGACGCACCACCGTGTGATCCATGCCCGGGCCGTCGATGTGGTGGATGTCGATGAAGAAGGCGCCGTAGCCGATGCTGTCCGTCCACGTGCGCTCGGTCAGGATGTCCTCGTCGGTGAGCACCAGGTCGCCCAGGATGCGCCGCGACTCGCGGATGCCCACGGTGTTCGGCGTCGACACCAGGTAGCACCCCTCCATGCCGCGCACATATTTGCGGAAGACGTCGATGCTCTGGTAGGCCTGCCGACGGCCCTCCATGGTGGCGAAGGTGAGGTCGTCGGCGTTCACGGCGTCCACGTGGGTGATGTGGGTGAAGTTGACTCCCACTTGATCGGGACGTGTCGGCGTCCACCAGAAGCCCATCACGGTGGTCTGGAAGGGGGCCATGTCGCCGTTGCGCTGCGCCTCCAGCCACACGTCGGTCATCTGATAGCTGGTGCGCCAGCGCTCCACCGTGGGCCAGTCCACCCCGCCGATGGTGAACATCAGCGTCATCGGCTGGCAGCGCCCGTCGTCCGCCCGGCCGACTTCAAAGGGCGCGCCGGCGGAGGCCGCCACGTCGCCGTCGCCGGTGGCATCCACCACCATGCGCGCACGCACCACCTGCCGCCCGGCCTTGTTCTGGATCACCACGCCGGTGATGCGCTCGTCCTCCACAAGGCTCTCGCAAAACTGCGTGTAGTAGAGCACGCGCACGCCCGCCGCCTGCGCCATGTCGTCGAGGATGCGCTTCAGCCCCTCGACCTCGAACCACACGCCGTGCGCGTTGCGGAAGCCGTAGCCGCCATCGACGAGGCGCCGTGCGATGTCGTCGGCGAGGCCGCCCACCACCCGCGTGTCGGTGCCGTTGGCGCAGAAGACGCTGATATGCCCGTGCCCGCCCGCGGTGGCCACGCCGCCCAGGCAGTTGAACTGCTCGATGACCAGCACCGAGGCCCCCGCCCGCCGCGCCGCGAAAGCCGCGCCGACGCCGGCCGGCCCGCCGCCGACTACCAGGACATCCACATCAGCCACCACCGGCAACGCGCGCGCCGGGACGAGTTGGGTTTCCATAGGCACCTCACCAAACGCCGCCGCCCCCCGTGGCGGGGGGCGGCGGGAGGGTTGCGTTACCCCGCGACCTTCTCCGCATGCGAGCGTTCGCGCAGGGCGCGGAGGCGCTTCATGACATCGTTTTCGCCGCGGCCGAAGTAGTCGTGCAGGCGGGTATACTCGGCGAAGAGTTCCGCGTAGACCGCCTGGTTCTCCGCGATGGGGAAGTACTGCTCCTCCTTCACGCGGGCCATCTTCGCGGCGGCGTCCTGAATGGTGGCGTAGCCGCCCGCGGCGGCGCCAGCGGCCACGGCGGCGTGCATGGCGGCGCCGAGGGCCGGGGTCTGCTCGGAGGCGGAGATGCGCATCGGGCGCCCGGTGACGTCCGCGTAGATCTGCATGAGCAGCGCGTTCTTCGCCGCCAACCCGCCGCAGCAGTAGATCTCGTCCACCGCCACGCCGTGGGCGGCGAAGGTGTTGACGATCATCGCCGTACCGTAGGCGGTGGCCTCGATGAGGGCGCGGTAGATCTCCTCCGGCTTGGTGGTCAGCGTGGCGCCGAGGAGCAACCCGCTCAACGCGGTATCCACCAGCACGGAGCGGTTGCCGTTCCACCAGTCGAGGGCGAGTAGCCCGCTCTCGCCCGGCTTCAGTTTGGCGGCCTTTTCGGTAAGGAGCACGTGCACGCTGATGCCGCGTGCCGCCGCTTCCTCGACGTACGCCGCGGGTACGCAGGTATCCACGAACCAGGCGAAGATGTCCCCGACCGCGCTCTGCCCGGCTTCAAAGCCGAAGAGCCCGGGCAGGATGCCGTCCTCCACTACGCCGCACATGCCGGGCACGATCTTGCTCTCCGTGCCGCACACCATGTGGCAGATGGAGGTGCCCATAATCATCACCATTTTGCCCGGCGCCGTCACCGTGCAGGCGGGCACGGCCACGTGGGCGTCCACGTTGGCCACCGCCACCGCGATGCCGGGGCGCAGGCCCAGCGCGTCCGCCCACTCCGCCAGCAGGCCGCCGGCGTTCTGCCCCAGCGGCACGATATTGGTGGTCAGCTTCTCCTCCACCAGCCGCTCCAGGCGCGGGTCGAGGGCTTTGAAGAACTCCGGGCTCGGGTAGCTCTCCGCCTTGTTCCACATCGCCTTGTAGCCGGCGGTGCAGGAGTTGCGCCGCTCGTTGCCGGTGAGCTGCCAGATCACCCAGTCGGCGGCCTCCAGGAAGCGGTCCGCCGCGGTGTAGACCTCCGGCGCTTCGTCGAGAATCTGCCAGATCTTCGGGATAAGCCACTCGCTGGACACCTTGCCGCCGTAGCGCGCCAGGAAGGTCTCCCCGCGCTCGATGGCGATGCGGTTGAGGGCGGTGGCTTCCGGCTGGGCGGCGTGGTGCTTCCACAGCTTCACCCAGGCGTGGGGGGTGCCGCTCCACTCGTCGAGGAAGCAGAGCGGGGTGCCGTCGTCGGTGGTGGGAAGCATGGTGCAGGCGGTGAAGTCGATGGCCAGGCCGATGACTTCCTCCGGGCGCACGCCGGTGTCGGTGAGCACGCGGGGGATGGTCACTTCCAGCGTGCGCAGGTAATCGGCGGGATCTTGCAGCGCCCAGTCGGGGCCGAGGGGCGTGCCGTCGGGCAGCGCTTCGTCCATGGCGCCGTTGGCGTAGTCATATACCGCGGAGCCGATTTCCCGGCCATCCGCCACGTCTACCAGCACGGCGCGCCCGGACAGCGTGCCGAAATCGATGCCGATCGTATAGTTGCGCATAGGAGCCTCCTGAGCGAAGTGCGGGGTGTGCGGCGGGCCGGGTGGAGCACCGCGCCGTCGCCGTGTGTTCATTTCGCGACATGCCGGGGGGATTCCTGCCGTGCCGCCGGGCAAAGCGCGCCTGCACGAGAAGCCGCCCGGTATGCGGCCCCCATCCCCCGCCCTTCCCCCCCGAGGGGCAGGGGGGGGAGCAGACAGGTTACGCGCATAGTTTCCTTCCCCTCGGGGGGAAGGGCAGGGATGGGGGCCGCCGGTCAATACTTGTGCAGCACGAGCACCTGGTAGGCAAGCATGGCGGCGTAGATCGCCAGCGCGACGATGAGGAGCACCAGCAGGCCGATGACCCACCCCGGCGTCTTGTTGCGCGCGGTCGGCACGATGAGGATGGTACGGCAGGTGGGGCAGACGAAGACCGTCGGCGGGAAGTCGTGCCCGCAGGTGTCGCAGCGGTGGCGGATGGGAGTTGGGGTACCCATGGCGGGTATCTTCCGCGCCGGCGGCGGGGATTCCTGCCGGCAGAAACGACCGGGGCCCGGTCTTGCGACCGGGCCCCGGGTGCCGGAATAGTCGTTACCCTTACGGGGCGACGTAACCGAGCTTGTACAGCGGGTGGTTCTTCATGTAGCCACCACCAGCGGACCAGGCGGAGGCGACGAACAC
>CAIYQO010000279.1 GCA_903928345.1 uncultured bacterium
AACGTCAAGCGCAACGGATATGGCAACACGGTGCCGTCATCGCTGGAAGTGGCCATTGCCCGGCAAATCCGCGAGGAAGCGGAAAAGCTGTTGAACGATTCCTCCGTGCCGGAAGCCACACGCGGTCTGCTGGAGGAGTTCGTCTACGCTCAGCGTTTGCTGACGCTGCAAGCGGAAGCTACGCGCTGGCAAGCCGGCAGCGAGCATAACCCCACCGAGCGTCATCGCATCCTCGCCCAGGCGGAAATTCTCCGCGCCGAAGGGTTGGCACGCTGGCAGCGCCAATGCACGGTGGTTTCCCAGCAACCGGCGTTTTTTGAACGCTATACGGCAATTGAAAAGGCGTTAGGGGCTGGTAACTCGGTCGGTGCGCCGGCGTCTCGCCCAATGCCGTTAAAATAAGCATCCTTCGCCGGGACACCAAGGTGATTGTGTCACCCATAAGCGTTATCGCTCTCACACGCGTAGGCAGACAACGCAAAAGGGAACCGTTTCGGTAATACACCACCTACCGGAAAGGTTCCCTCCATGGCATGTTACCCGGTCCGTTCCGATGTGACACCCACGCTCTGTCACGCCATCACCCTGGGCGCTCTCGATCGGCTCTTTCCGCGATCGCGGCTCGAGACGATTTTGGCGGAAACCCATTGCCTGACCGAACGCTGTCGGCGCCTCGAACTCGGCACGATCCTGCTGCTGGTGATCGCCGTGGGCCTCTTTGCCCGCGAGAGTCAACGCGATCTCCTCCGCCGGCTGTTTCATGCCTGGCGCCTGCGCTGGCCCTCCCGCACCGTCCCGGAGGTGCCCACCGCCGCCGCCATCGTCTATCGGCGGCAGGAACTCGGCGTGGCGCCGTTGCGCCGACTGCTCCAGACGGTGTGCGTTCCCCTGGCCACGCCGGAGACGCCCGGCGCCTTTCTGCACGGCTATCGCCTGATGGCGCTGGATGGCACCGTCGAAGCGGTCGTCGATACCCCGGCGAATGCCCGCTATTTCCGGCGGTCGTCCAATCAACATGGCGAGGGCGCCTACCCCCTGGTGCAGTGCCTCTACCTGGTCGAATGTGGCACGCATGCCGTCATCGATGCGCGCTTCAGCACGACCCGCCACGGGGAGATCAGCCTGGCCCGCACCCTGCGGTCGCGCCTCACCCCCGACATGCTGGTGACGATGGATCGCGGGCTCTACAGCTACGATCTGATCGCGGCCGTGGACGCCCGCGGCGCCGCCGTCCTCGTGCGGGTGCCCTCCGGCGTCATCCTTCGCACCTTCGCCCTGCTCCCGGATGGCTCCTACCTGGCCCGGATATATCCCGAAAACGAGAAGCGGCGGCGGCACGGCGAGCATCGCATCGTCCGGCTGATCGAATACACGCTCCCCCATGCCCAGGTGCCCACCGCGGAAACGACCTATCGGCTGGTGTGTACCGTGCTGGAGCCCACCCGGCTGCCCGCGCACGCCGCCGCCCAGGCCTATACGGAACGCTGGGAGGCCGAACTCATGCTGGATGAACAGACCGTGCATCAACGCCTCCCCCATGCCCCGCTGCGCAGCCGGACGCCGCAAGGCGTCTTCCAGGAACTCTACGGCGCGGTGCTCGCCCATTATGCTATCCGCTCAGTGATGGTCGCGGCCGCCCAGGTCGCCGACGTCGACCCCGATCGGATCAGCTTCGTGCAGACCCTGCACGCCGTGGAACGCTACCTCCCCGACCTTCAGCTGGCCCGCGGGGCGCGCTGGCAGCAGCTCTATCGCCGGCTCATCGAGGAGGTCAGCATCCTGCTCCTGCCGCCACGGCGGTCCCGCGCCTATCCCCGACTGGTGAAACGCCGCATCAATCGGTATTCCATCCGCACCCCCGCCCGGATTGCCGCGTGGCGGCAGACCCAAACGACGCGGAGGGTGGCACTCATATGAACAACGTATGGTATACTTCACTCTCCCCGGTGAAGGAAGCTTATTTTAATTGCATTGGGC
>CAIYQO010000280.1 GCA_903928345.1 uncultured bacterium
CCCGACGATAAATCGTCAGGCTACCGGCTGCGCCCCATAAATGGGGCTTTGGTAGGCTGCGAAAGGGTGGGGCAGGGAATGCCGCACGGATATAATGCCGGAAAACAACCATTTCGGTCACACATTCAGCGTGCCGACAGGAAATATTCGGGTTCCGCACGCTTGACAAGCCCCTTTCAAGGGGCGCAGCCGGTAGCCCGACGATTTATCGTCGGGGCGAAAAACAGACAAGCCGTTATGGTAAGCTAACGGGTATGAGGGTTGGGGATGGGGGGCGACGACAGGCGAACGCACCGCATCTCATGTCCACTCCGCGCACGACGGTTGGCGCGGGGTGGGCCATGACGCGCGCGGGGGCGGGGTAGATGTATGGTGACGGGCCGCACGCCGGTCGGATTGTAGACGTGAGGGAGCGAGATGGATCTCCATGTTTTAGCAACCGTCGCCGCACGGGTAGTGATTCTCTACCTGTTTCTCTTTGCGTTGGTGCGTGTGCTGGGCAAACGCCGGTTAGGCACACACGCGGCCTTCGACTTCATAGTCACCATATTGTTGGCGAATCTGGCGTCGGAAGCGATCTTCGGCGCGGTGACGCTCTTCCATGTGCTCTTTGCGCTGACCTTGATCGGCCTGCTGCAGCACGCGCGAGCGGTGGTGACCGCGCGCCAGCCCCGGTTGGCGCGCTGGCTCTTCGGCGAGCCGCGGGTGCTGATTCGCAACGGGGAGCTGCTGCCGGGTGCGCTGCACGTGGAGCGGCTGTCAGAGGCGGAAGTGTGGTCGCTGCTGCGCCGGGAAGGCGTGAACGGCCTAGACGAAGTGAAGCTGGCGCTGTTGGAACCTTCGGGCCAGTTGAGCGTGGTGCGGCAGGATGCCGCGCCGGTAGAGCGAGGTGCGGCATGATGCTGTTGGCACTCACCCTGCGCGTGAGCGTAGCGCTGGCCTTCCTGTGGTTTGTGTTGCGCGTGGCGGGCAAGCGGCAATTCCTCGACGCGGGGCCGCTCGATTTGGTGGTGGCGCTGCTGCTGGGCGCGTTGGCCCAGGCGATGGTACTCGGCGGCGTGGATCTCCGCGTGGGGCTCTTCGCGCTGGGGATGCTGGTCTGGATACACCTTATCGGCGTCTTCGGGTTGTCGCGCTCCCCGCGGCTGCGCGTCTGGTTGCGCGGGCGCCCCACGGTGCTGGTGCGCGACGGACGGGTGCAGCGCGAGGCGCTGGCACAGGAAGGGCTGACCGACCTGCAGTTCGAGAGCCTGCTGCGTGAGGCGGGAGTGACGCGGCTGGGGGAGATCGCCGAGTTGCGGCTGGAACCGGACGGCGCGCCCACGGTGACGCGGCGCACCCCGGTGACGGAGACGGCGGCGCCGGTGGCGGAGGACGAGCCATGGCAACGCGCGGCCTAGGATTCCTGGTGCTGCTCCCCCTGCTCACGGCGCTGGCCATCGCTAGCGTACAGGGGGCGATGGACGGGGGCGTGGCGATTCTCGGCTATGCCAACCCGGGCGCCCAGGTGCGCGCCTTCCTCTGCGACGTGGCGCGCGGCGACGTGGGGCCGGCGGCCAACCGCGTGGCGGCGCCGACCACCCCCGAGGAGTTGCGCTTCCTGGTGTATCGCCTGGAGCAGCGCTTCGGCGACCCGGTGAGCATCGAGACGGAGATTCCGTACTGGTCGCCCACCGCCGCCGTGGTGTGGAGCATCACCCGCACGGATGCCGGCCACCGCTACATCCTGGTGTGGACGCTGGTGCACACCCGCACCGGCTGGCGTCTCCACGACCTGACCCCCACCCGCGACGTGGCGCCGGACTTGCCGGGATAGGGGCGGTACGCAGAGCATCGAAAGGCCTGATTAGCTATTTCCGCACAGGCGGAGGCATGGGATGGGAGAACGCATTTTTACCCGCAATTTGCAGAATCCATTGATCAGGCCGGATGATCTGCCGATTCATACCAACGGCGTACTGAATCCCGGGGTGGCGGAGGTCGCGGGAGAGGTGGTGCTGTTGCTGCGGATTGAGAATCGCAGAGGGCTTTCGCAAATCCGCATCGCACGAAGCCGGAACGGGGTCGATGGCTGGCGCATTGCCGAGACTCCGCTGTTGGCGCCGGGCATACCGGACTATCCCTTCGAAGAGTGGGGCTGTGAAGACCCGCGTGTCACGCAGATTGCCCCCCAGGAATGGATTATCGCCTATACCGCCTACTCGCGCTATGGGCCGGCGGTCGCCCTGGCCCGCACCCGTGATTTTGTCTCGGTCACCCGGATCGGCATCGTGTTACCCCCGACGAATAAAGATGCCACGCTCTTCCCGGTGAAATTCCAGGATTCCTGGTTGCTCTTGCATCGTCCGGTCACCGGAGGCCAGGAGGATATCTGGTATGTGAATTCGCGGGATGCGGATTTTCGATCGTGGGCGGGGCCGGGCATCTTGCTGCCCCAACACGGAGGCCCATGGTGGGATAGCGTCCGGATCGGGGTGGGCGCCCCACCATTGCCCACGGAGGAAGGTTGGCTGCTGCTCTATCATGGCGTCAAGGATATGGCGAACCGTCCCGTGTACCGTTTGGGCGTAGCGTTGTTGGATTGCGCGAATCCACGGAAAGTCCTGGCGCGTGCATCCGAATGGGTCTTTTCACCGGAGACCGAGTACGAACAACGGGGCTTGGTGCCCAACGTCGTCTACACCTGCGGCGCGTTACTCCGCGGTGATGAAGTGTGGATGTATTACGGCGCCGCGGATACGGTGATCGGGCTCGCGACGGCCAAGCTCGCCGATCTCCTGCAGTTTGTCCACGAGTTCGATTTCTTGCCGCATGCCGGACGGGATAAGGGGATGGTGGCGTAATTCGAATTGCGTGATCTGCTGCAGCCTGCACGCTTCTGCGTCCCACGCCCTAAAGGACGTGGCGACCTGATGGAGCACGCTTCAGCGCAATGCCGTTCAATTAAGCTCCGTACGTCCGCCTCCACGCGGACCCCACCCCCGCCCCTCCCCCGGGCGCCTCGCACGACTCGGCTGGGAGAGGGGAGCACCGGGGTAGGTTTTCCGCTCCCGTCTTACGCATTTAATACCTGGCTACTCCCTTCCCCTCGGGGGGAAGGGCGGGCCTGGCCGCCGAAGCTCCGCAGCGCGAAGGCGGGGGATGAGGGCCGCGTTCAGGAAGGCGAAGCGAGTTTAATTGAACGGCATTGCGCTGAAGCGCGCTGAGGGCCGGCATTGTAATACTAAGCAGCGCTAGGCCTCAACATTTCAGCCGGTGAAATCGTCTACTTGCACTGCACCGTTACCGGGCGCGGGGCTGCCGTCGTCCTTCCAAACGGTGCTGCAAACCTGCCTTTGCCGATGCCCGATAGGGGAACGGTTTGGCCCGTTCAATTCTTCCGGTCATCCGGTTTCCCGGCAGGGGAATCCGACTTTCGTCGCGAAGTAGACCTGCCGGAGGACAGCTACATGACCAGTCGTGAACGGGTGCGGACGATCTTTGCGGGGCAGGCGGCGGACCGGTGTGGGTTCTGGATGGGGAATCCGCATGGGGAGACGTGGCCGCTGTATTTGGCGCATTTCGGCATGGCGGACGCCGCGGCGTTGCGGCGGTTGCTGGGCGACGACCTGAATTGGATCTGCCCGGAGTGGAGCTGCTACCACCACCCGGACGGTGCGCCGATGTGGACGATGGGCGCCCATGACGCCGACGGACGCTGGCGCCCGGCTTTCGCCGACTGCGAAGATGTCGACACCGTGGAAGCCCACCCGTGGCCGAATCTGGACTACCTGGACTTCTCCAGCACGCTGGCGGAACTCGATGCGGCGGGGGAGACGTACCGCGCCAGCGGCATGTGGACGTGCTTCTTCCACGTGGTCGCCGACATGTTCGGCATGGAAAACTACTTCGTGAAGATGTATACGCACCCCGAGGTGGTAGAAGCCGTGACGCGCAAGGTGTGCGAGTTCTACCTGGAAGCCAACACGCGGTACTTCGCGCTGGCCGGGGAGCGCGTGGACGCCTTCTTCTTCGGCAACGATTTCGGCACCCAGCTCGATTTGCTCGTCAGCCCGGCGAGCTTCGACCAGTTCATCATGCCGTGGTTCCGCCGCTTCACCGACCTGGGGCACGCGCACGGCTACCAGGTGATGTTGCACTCCTGCGGGGCGATTCACAAGGTGATCGAGCGCCTCATCGACGCCGGCGTGGATGCCCTGCACCCGCTGCAGGCGCGCGCCGCCGACATGGACGCCGCGACGTTGGCGCGCGATTTCAAAGGCCGCATCGCCTTCCTGGGCGGCATCGACACGCAGGAACTGCTCGTGCACGGCACCCCGGAGGACATCCGCGCCGACGTCGCCCGCGTCAAGGCCCTTCTCGGCCCCGCGCTGGTGATCAGCCCCAGCCACGAAGCGCTGCTCCCCAACGTGCCGGCGGAAAACGTGCGGGCGATGGCGGAGGCGGCGCGGGAGTAGGGGGCAGGGAACAGGGAACAGGGAACAGATTCTTTGCTCCGAAGGAGCCGCAGATGCTAGCCGCGGGCGTGAGCCCGTGGTTGGGTGTGGTAGGATTTTTGAGCCCCGAAGGGGCGACAGATATGCGATCTGCCGCCCCTTCGGGGCTCGATTGTTTCGCATTCTTCCCACGGGCTCACGCCCGTGGCTAGCATCGCACGCCCCTTCGGGGCAAGGGGATGCCAACGGACAATTCTAATTCCGTCCTATATCGTCGTCAGAAAACCGAGCAGGCTGACGTTGCGGATGATGCGGTCCCAGTCGGGGGTGCGGTATTCGGGGATGTAGACGACGTCGCCGTCCTGCAGCGGCTGGTTGGCTTTGGCGTCGCCTTTGTTGTCGAGCAGGTTCTTTACGTTGACGGGGATCGGTTTGGCTTTGCCGTTGGTGACGCGGATGATGCGCACCTGGGCCAGGTTGCCGCGCTGGTCTTTGCCGCCCGCCATGCTGATGGCATCCACCACCGACATCGGCTTGGCTTCGTTCAGCGGGTACTTGCCCGGGTTGCGCACGAAACCGAGTACCGCGATATGCGCGTTGGACTCCGGCACGATCACCAGGTCGCCGGGGAGGAGCTTGGGATTTTCCGACAGCTTGCCGTCCAGCAGCGCCGGCGCCAGGTTCACGCGCTCGACCTTCCCGTCGGAGTGCTGAATGGTCACCTGGCCCAGTGCGGGGGTGGCCAGCACGCCGCCGGCCAAGGCCAGCGCCTCCAGCACCCCGCCGCCGTCGGGCAGATCGTAGGCGCCGGGATTCTTCACGTGGCCGTTCACAAAGACGCGCGCGATCGCCTCACGCTCCACCAGGATCAGGTCGCCGTCCTGCAGCGGTATGTGGTCGCCCCATTTCACCGGGGAGCGCACGGCGCCACGCTGGAGGGAGATGCGCACGCGCTCCGGGCGATCCGACAATTCCCCCGCCTGCGCCAGCGCGTCGAGCAGCGTGCAGCCGGGATTCAACTTCATCATGCCCGGATTCTTCACGTAGCCGGAGACGAGGATGGTGAGCTTCAGCGGCTCCTGTACCCAGAGCAGATCGCCCTCCTGCAGCGGCAAATTGGCGGCGGGATTCGTGCCCGCCAGCACGGCGGCCAGGTCCACCGGCAGCGTAGTCGCCCCGCGGATCAGGTTGGCGGTGAGGTGAGGACGGTCGCCGGCCAGGTCGCCCGCGGCGGCAAGCAATTCGGTGATGCGCGCCCCGTCGCTCAGCGGGTACTGCCCCGGTTTGGCTACCGCCCCCAGCGCGTAGGCGGTGCGCGCGTGCATATCCAGCAGCGCCACCGTCACCTCCGGGTCGCGGATGAAGGTACCCAATTCGGTGGTGAGGAGCGTGGTGATCTCGGCGGTGGTTTTCCCCGCCACCACGGTGCGCCCCACGCGCGGAAAATCCAACGCGCCGTCCGGCGGCACGGTGTAGGGCCGCGTTAACTCGTCGTGGCGCAGCACGGTGACCATGATCTTATCGCCGGTGGCCAGGTGATATTCGGCGGCCCACGCCAGCCCTGCCGCCGCCAGCAGCACCAGGCATAGCAGTACGCGCACTCCTGCAGCTTGTCGCATCCGTGTCTCCTCCGCGCCCATCCCTCGGTCACGCCGACAGGCAGGCGTTCACACAAGGCTACGTTACCATAACCCGGCACGCGGGCCGTGCCGTTTTCCGACACTGCCCCGGCCTCTGCGCCATTTCATGCACATGGCGGGGGACGGGGTGGCGGGGTGAATGGGTGAATGGGTGAATGGGTGACGGGGTGGCAAGGTGGGGGGATAAGGCGTCATCCGTAGTGGTCATCACTCCTTCACCCCCTCACCTTGCCACCCCGTCACCCTTTTCTATCGCCGCCGTCTGTCCATCCCGCCCCACAACGGTGGAAATCTGAGGGAGCTTTGACCCTACCGAGCGCGCGTGACCCGGCAGAATGAAGGCACCCAACCGGGAGATGCCCGGCGTTTGAATGGGCAGGTGACAGGGATGCGCATCTTACTGGTCGGAATAGCGGTCACGGACAGGGACGTGCGCGCGGCGTTGACCGCGGAGGATATGGGCATCGAGGCCGCCGATGCCGGGGAGCTGTGGGACTGCGTGGCGGTGTGCGAGCCGGACGTGGTGCTGGCCGCGGCGGACGTGCCGGAGCTGGCGCCCGCGCTGGCGCGCATCGCCGTGCTGCTGCCGGTGCCGGTGGTGCTACTCGGTTTTTCCGAGGCGGTGTGGGCGTCTTTCGCCGACGCCAACATCTTCGGCTGCCTGGTGCGCCCGGTGACGCCGCCGGTGGTGCGCGGGTTGCTGCTGGCCGCCTACACGCAGTTTCAGCGGATGGAGGCGGCGCGGGTGGAGGCGGCGCAACTGCGCGAGGCTTTCGCCGCCCGCAAGGTGATCGACCGGGCGAAGGGGCTGGTGATGCAGCGCCACGGGGTGAATGAAGCGGCGGCCTACGCCTGGCTGCGCGACGAGAGCCGTCGTCGGCGCTTGCCGATGGCCGACATGGCGCGCGCGGTGATGGACGATGAGCCCCAGGGGAGGGCATGATGTGGAATGGATCGAAACCGGACGCGTATCCGGGGCGCGCGCTGGCGCCGTTGCCGGGCGACGTACCACGCCCGGCGGTTGACGCGGGAGAGTATTACGGTCGCGCCGCCTTCCGCCCCGCGGTGTCCCGCTCTATCTTGCAGGTGCTGGCGCAGCGCAAGGGGCTGCTGCTGGGCACCTTTGTGCTGATTATGGGCATGGGGATGGCCTTCGTGCTGCACCAGCCGAAGCAGTACCGCGCCACGGCGGAGGTATTGGTAGCCCACGCCGGCGCGGAGGGGGTGCGCACGGGCAGCACCTATGCGGATACGGTGGGGGCGCTCACGGTGATGCGCTCGGTGGCGACGGAGATGAAGATGCTCGCCGGGCGTGATTTGCTCGACGAAGCCTTCGCCGCGCTGCCCGCTTCCCAGCGCCGCGCGGGCTTCCGCACTACCGCGGATCGGCTGGGCACCTATCCGGTAGCGGTGAGCAACGCCAAGGACACGGACATCCTCACCGTGGCGGTGACGGCACGCGATCCTGACGCGGCGGCGGCCTTCGCCAACGGCATCCTGACCACCAGCATCAGCCGACGGCAGGCCACCACGCGCGCCGTGGCCGAGATGGCCACCGACCACGTACGCAGCGAGCTGGAGCGCACCGACACCGACCTGCGCACCACGCTGGACGAGTTGGCGCGCTATAAGCAGACGCACAACATCATGGACGTGGCGACGCAGACGAACGCCGACGTGTCGGGGCTGGCGAACCTGGAGACAGGGGCGGCGACGGCGGAAGTGGACATGGCGCGCGCCCAGATTACCCGCGAAACGCTGGAGCGCCAGTTGCGCGACACCCCGGAGGTGATCCAGGGGAGCAAGGCGACGTCGGACAATCCGCTGGTGAAGACGATCGACGAAGAGATCGAGCGGTTGCAGCAGGAGCGGGCGCGCAAGCTGCAGGAGTATCTGCCCACCGCGCCGGAAGTGCAGGCGGTGGACGCGCAGATCGCCGACGCTCGTACCCGGAAATCCAACGCCATTGCGCACCACGTGGAGATGGTCACTACCGTGCGCAACCCGGTGGTCGACACGTTGCGCCAGGAGTATATCAACGCGCTGGTGATGGAACGCGAGGCGCAGAGCCGGTTGGCGATCACCCGCGCACAGGCCACAGTGGTGAAGGGACGCATCGCGGCGCTGCCGCCGGCGGAGGAGCGGCTGGCGCTGCTCAACAGCAAGGTGGCGGAGCTGCAATCCACCCACGCGTACCTGTCCGGTCAGCAGCAGGCGCTTAGCTTGAGCATGCACGGCGGGGTGCCGAACGTGCTCCCCATTACCCAGGCGCGCGTGAGCCGCACGCCGGTGAGCCCCAACGTGCCGATGAGCGCCGGGTTGCTCTTCGTGCTGGCGCTGGGGGCATCGATCGGGCTGGTGATGCTGCGTGAGGGGATGGACGATCACGTGCAGACGCCGGAGATGGCGGAGGCGCTGGCCGGGCGTCGCGTGCTCACCGCGTTGCCGCAGGTAAGCGGCGGCTTTCAGGGGCTCGTCACCGACGCGGCGTGTCCCGCCGCGCTGCTGGAGAGTTTCCGCATCCTGCGCGGCTACGTGCAGTATACGCAACTCGACCCGATGCCGCAGGTGATAATGGTGACCAGCGCGCAGCCGGGCGAGGGGAAATCCACCACCGTGGCCAACCTGGCGGCGGCGATGGCGTTGGGCGGCAAGCGCACGCTGGTGATCGACGCCGACATGCGCCACCCATCGCTGCATCTGCGCTATAACCTGCCCAACACCTGCGGCCTGAGCGACGTGCTGCGCGACGCGGCGTCGCTGGAGGAGGCGGTGCAGGAGGGTGCCGTGACGGGGCTGTCGGTGCTCACCGCCGGGTCGCCCGCCACGCATCCGCCCGAACTGCTCGCTTCGCCGGCGATGGCGGGGCTGGTGGATATGGTGCGGCAGCACTACGACTACCTGATCTTCGACAGCACGCCGCTGCTGAACCTCAGCGACGGGCCGCTCATCGCCGCGCACGCCCAGGGGGCGCTGGTGGTGCTCGCCGCCGGGCAGACGCGCTACCCCGACCTGTACGCCGCCTTGCGCCTGCTGGAGCAGGTGGGCACGCCGGTGCTGGGCCTGGTGTATAACCGCGACAACGATATGCCGGCGCTGCGCTGGCAGTAGGACAAGAACGATGGACGACGCGGGAACGCCACAAGCATATTGGCCGGCACTGCTGCTGGCGATGGGGGACCTGACGGCGGTGAGCGCGGCGTGGCTGCTGGCGTTGTTCTTCCGCGACGAGACGCTGCCCGCCGCCTTTTGCCGCGCGCACGCCGACGTGCTACCTATCCTGCCCGCCGTCTACGTGCTGGCCTACTTCCTCTTTCGCCTGTACCGTACGCGCTGGCAGTTCGCCAGCCTGGAGATGCTGTGGGGCATCCTGGCGGCGAACGTGCTCGCCACGCTGTGCTGCGTGCTGCTGTGCGGGCAGGGTAGCCTGCCCGTGGGCGTACCGGTGCTCGCGGGCTTGCTCGCCACCGGCAGCGTGGGGGGGGTGCGCCTGCTGCTGCGCGTCATCGCGGCGCGCCGGCAGTTCAGCCGCGCGCGGCGTGTTGACCCCCCCAAGCGCACGGTGATCCTGGGCGAGGCCGCCAACGTGGTGGACATGCTGGATATCCTGGAGCAGGACGCCGGGCGCTACGAGATCCTCGGCATCCTGGAGGACGACCCGCGCTTCCACGGCAGCAGTATGCGCGGCTATTATATCCTCGGCGCGCTGGACACCCTCTTCGACCTGCTCCGTCAGCACGCGGTGGATGAGGTGATATTGGCGTTGCCCCACGCCGGCGACGCGCAACTGCGCCGCTATGTGCTCGCCTGCTGCCGGCACAAGGTGGCGGTGCGCGTGCTGCCGGTGCTGTCCGAGCTGCTGGAGCACCCGACCGAGGCGCCGCGCCGGCTGCGGCTGCAAAACTTCCGCGTGGAGGATCTGCTGCACCGCGCGCCGGTGCAACTGGTGGCGGACGACACCTTTCTCACCGGGCGGCGCGTGCTGGTCACCGGCGCGGGGGGCTCCATCGGCGCCGAGTTGTGCCGCCAGATCGCCCGCCTGCACCCGGCGACACTGGTGCTGCTCGGGCACGGCGAGAACTCCATCGTGAATATCGAGCGGGAGCTGGCGCGGGTCTTTCCGGCGACGGAAGTGCACCCGGTGATCTGTGACATGCGCGACGCCGAGCGTCTGCACGCGGTGCTGCAGCGCGAGGCGCCGGAGGTGCTTTTCCACGCCGCCGCGCACAAGCACGTGCCGCTGATGGAGGGCAACGTGGCGGAGGCGGTGCGCAACAATGTGGCGGGCACGCGCAACGTGCTCCGCGCCGCCGTCGCCGCCGGGGTGGGGCGGCTGGTGCTCATTTCGACGGACAAGGCGGTGAACCCGAGCAGCGTGATGGGGGCGACGAAGTTCCTCTGCGAGGAGCTGGTGAACGCCGCGGTGGCGCACGCGAAGACCAGCTTCATCACCGTGCGCTTCGGCAACGTGCTGGGCAGCCGCGGCAGCGTACTGCCCCTTTTTCAGGAGCAGATCCTGCACGGCGGGCCGCTCACCGTGACGCATCCGGAGATGGACCGCTACTTCATGACGATCCCGGAGGCGGTGTCGCTGGTGCTGCAGGCGGGGGCGCGCGGCGCCTCGGGCAGCCTGTTCGTGCTCGACATGGGCAAGCCGGTGCGCATCCTGGATCTGGCGGAGGATGTCATCCGCCTTTCCGGCCTGGAGCCGTACCGCGACATCGACATCGCCTTCTGCGGGCTGCGCCCCGGTGAAAAGCTCAGCGAGGAACTCTTCACCTACGCGGAAGCCACCCGCGCGGTGACGCAGGAGCGCCTGCTCATCGTCGACCGCCCCGCCTATCTGGAGCACGCGCACATCGACGAAAGGATTGACGCCCTGCTCGCCGTCGCCGCCACCCACGACGACGCCGCCGTCCTCGCCCAGCTCTCCGCCCTCATCCCGACGTTTCGGGCGCGGGTGGCGGAGACGACGGGGTGATGGGGGGAATGAAAAGTGAAAAATGAAAATGTGAAAATGCAAAATGAAGGGGGCGCGGTATGCGTTTCCGACGCGAAAAGTGGGGACAGCTACGAATTTTTCGTCAGGCCGGCAGCACGACGCGATCCGGATACTGGAAAATTCGAAGCAGTCCCCATTTTCCGCTCACCTTTTTGCAGATATCATTCCGCCAATATCGCGTCCATCGCCGCCAGGTCTTCCGGCGTGAGGGCGATGTTGCCACCGGGGGCGAGTTCAGTGGCTTGCTGGGCGGTGCGCACGCCGACGAGGGCGACGGTGACGCCGGGGCGGCTGATGGTCCAGGCGATGGAGAGCTGTGCCTGGGTGAGGCCGTACTTTTCGCGCAGCGGGGCGAAGCGGTCGAGCAGGGCGTTGGTCTGCGCGATGGCTTCCGGCGTGAAGCGCGGGTTGCCGTGGCGCTGATCGTCCTCGGCGAAGACGCGGTTCGGGTCCATGGTGCCGGTGAGCAGGCCCAGCGCGAGGGAGGAGTAGGTGAGCACGCCGATCTTCCGCGCCAGGCAGTAGGGGAGCAGCTCCGCCTCGATGCCGCGGTCGAGCATGTTGTAGAGGGGCTGGTTGCTCGCCAGCGGGCCGACGGCCCGGTACTCGTCCATCTGCGCCGGGGTGCAGTTGCTCACGCCGATGGCGCGGATCTTCCCCTCCTGTTGCAGTTGCAGCAGTGTCGCCATCGTCTCGGCGATGGGGGTGGTGTTGTCCTGCCAGTGCGTCTGGTAGAGGTCGATGTAGTCGGTGCCCAGGCGGCGCAGGCTCTGCTCGATCTCATAGCGGATCGTCGCCGGCTTCAGGTTGCGGTAGACGCGCTCGCCGGCGAGTTCGAAGAAGTACTGCCCCTCGCTCACGTGCCATGCCAGCCCGACTTTGGTGGCGAGGACGAGCTTCGACCGGTCGTATCCCTTGATCGCCTTGCCGACCACTTCTTCCGACAGCCCGTAGCCGTAGACCGGCGCGGTGTCGATGAGGGTGATGCCCTGTTCGATGCCGCCGCGGATGGCGGCGATGGAGTCGGCCTCCTCGGCGCCACCCCACCAGGTGCCCCCGATGGCCCACGTGCCCAACCCCAGCGCCGACACCTGCAAGCCCGACGCGCCCAGTTCACGATACAACATGCGCTTATCCCCCGTGCGTATAGTCGAGGGATATGATAGCCGGTTATGGGGGAAAAGGCCAGAGCTTGCGTCGTGCTCGTGCTCATGCTCGTCATCGTAAGCGAAAATCCGAGCCCACGGGTCGATTACGAGCACGAGCACGAGTATGATTTATTTGCGTGTCAGCTCATACCAGAACGTCTGGCCGTCGTCCAGGTGCAGGGTGGCGGCGGTGCGGGCGGGGTGGGGGATCCCGTCGGGACCGAGGGGGCGGATGGTGTAGGGGTGGGTGAAAGCGACGTCGGCGCGGACGGGTTCGATGCGGATGGGGGCGGTGCCGGGCTTGGTCAGGTGCGTGCGGCCCGTGTTGAAGCGCTGCCCGGTGTTTTCGGCGCGCGCGGCGACGGTGATCAGGATGTGCGCGGAGTCGGCCAGCGCTTTGCCGTCCAAGGCGGTGGCCCACAACACACAGAAATCGCTGCGCACGGTGACCTTCGCCCAGCCCAGGTCATAGGGCGCGGCGCGGTGCAGGGCGCCGTCCAGCGCCATGGTACAGGGGGTATGCACCTGGTAGGTGGCCTTGTCCGTGTCCCAGGCAACCGGATTGACGGCGGGCGGCGGGGTGGGGGTCGCTTTGCCGTCGATGGCCAACTCTACGCGCGCGTGCTGTACCAGCGTGGGGTCGATAGTGTCCGCGGGTGAGGCGCCGGCGAGCAAGGCGCTGCGCTGCATCGGCACCGTCGCCAGTGGCAGCGGCGGCACATCCCCGCGGCGGAAGAGCAGCGTGGCCGCCGCCCACTGGGCGAAGAGGTGTGGCTTGTTGGCGATATCGAACTCGTTCTCCATCGCGGAATCCGGCGCGGCGGCGGAGATGTCGAACCAGAGCATCACGTCCCAGTCCTGCTGGCAAGCGGTGGCGGCGCCCACCAGCGGCCCGGCGGCCACCGTGTCGTTGATCCAGCAGCAGCACCATTCCGTGACCACCATCGGTTTGCCGGCGATCTTGGTGGCGGCGATGACCGGCGGCAGGCTGTTTTCCGGGTCGGCGAGCATGGGCAGGTTGTCGAACTCCTGAAACCAGCCGAAGTCCACCTTGGGGTGATCCCAGTAGTAGTGGCGGTCGATGTAGTCCGTCTCCGCGTCGCAGAGGAGTTCCGGGCCCATATTCTCCCAGTGGTTGCTGCCGGTGAGCGGGCACTTCATGCCCAGGCCACGCAGGTAAGCGCCCATGTCGTGGAAGTAGCCGGACTCGATGCGGTAGAGCGCGCGCAGGGTGGGCGCGTCGAAGGGGTGGTGCGCGGGGTTCGCCTTCGGCTCGTATTGCCGGCACAGCGCCGTCAGCTCGCGCAGATAGCGCGGCGGCACCTGGTCGTACCAGTCCTCGTAGAAGAGGGAGTCTTCGTTGATGACCTCGCTCAAGGCGATCTGCGGCTCGTCGACGTAGCGCAGGCCGGTGTAGGGATTCTTGTGCGCGAGCACCTGCGCCATGTAGCGCTTTTCCAGCACGATGATCTTCGGATCGAAGTGGGCGACGATTTTGGCGCCGTCCTGGAACTTGCCCGCGTCCGGCACCCCGTCGCCGCGCTTGAACTTGCGGTTCACCAGCCAGTCGAAGTAGAGGTAGATGCCGCGCTTCTTGAGCTGCGCTATGAAGTAATCCAGCCGCTCCAGGTGCGCGGGGGAGAGGTGCTGGGTGTCGGGTTTGCTATCGTCGAAGATGTTCGGGTCGGACCACCAGGCGTCCATGTGATGCAGGCGCATCATGTTGACGCCCATGCGCGCCAGGCGGGCGGCGAGGCGTTCGGCGGTGGCATGGTCGGGGAAGCATTGCTCGGCCATGATGTCGAAGCCCCAGAAGCGTGCCCGCGTGCCGTCGGCGAAGTAGAGGTGCCCGTCGCGTGCGGTGAGGAAGCCGTGCTTGCCCGCCGGGGTGTCGTTGAGGGCGGAAAGGTCGATGGCCGTGCCGGCGGCGGGGGTTTCCTTCGCATGGAAGGCCCACCAGCCGCGAGTGTCCGTCTGCGCCCCCGCTTGCGGGTCGAAGGACGCGTCTCCCTGCGCGACGGTGAGGGACAGATCGGTGAAGTCGGCGGTGCCGGAGCAGTCGTGCAGACCGATGGCGAGCACCGCGCGTTTGGTGTCCACAGGGATGGGCAGGCGTTGGTCGAAGTGCACCCACCCGGTGCTCGCGCCGACCCACAGCCCGACGTTGGCGTAGTCGCCCACCTGCGCGCCGCCGGCGCCGAACCAGATGAAGAAGACACGCAGCCGGTCGTAGTCGTGCCGCCCCTGCTTCACCCCGTGATACCGCACGCGCCCGGTGAGGCGCACCGCCTGCACGCGCGTGCCGTCCAGCGGCAGATATTGCTGCGCCACGGCGTATTGCACGATGTCGGAGGCGATATGCAGCCGCGGCACGCCGTCCGTCACCACGCGCTTCATCGCCGGTGCCATCCCCCAGCCGTCCGGCACCCCGGCACGTCCTTTGGCAAAGGTGCCGTTCTCCAGCAGATTCCGCGCCGCCAACCCGGGCAGCGTGGCGAGGATGAGTAGTAGAGCGAGGTAGCGCATGGGGGGAGTATAGAGGATGGGGCGGAGGCGGTCAATGACTCCTTACGCCGCTTTCCTTTCCTCGTGGCTCGCGGGTACGCTCGCCCTCCCAAATGTTGTCGATTCCCCTCACCCCACCGCCAACACCTCCTGCCAGGCGTCGCCTTCGTGGAGGACGCGGGGTTCGAGGAGGGTAACGGTGCCGGCGCCGGTGAGGGTGACGCGGGCGATTCGCAGGGTGCCGTGTTGTACGCGCAGCAGCACGTGGCGCTGCTGCGCGGTGACGGTTTGCGTGACGGTGCCCCAGGCGTCGCCGGTGGACCAGAAGGTGGCGCCATCGCGCGCGGCGAGGGTGAAGTGGCCGGTGACGCCGGAGTAGTGGAAGCCGGTGAGGGCGAGCACTGCCGCCCAGCTCGCCATGGCGCGGCCGTAGTGGTGGCCGCATTCGGCCTCGTCGAAGGGGTTGCGGCGGCGGCCGTCGTAGCGGGCGCGGATGGCGGCGATGATGCGCAGGCCGTCGTCGACCATCCCCTCGTAGAGCATGTGCACGGCGGCGGTGTATTCAAAGCCGGTCATCACCTCGTTGGCGTAGGGGAAGGGCAGCGCCGGGCGGTGGCCGTGCGGGTAGGTGCCCATCAGCACGCCCGCTTCGTCCTGCAGCGCGTAGGTGCGCATGTTGTTGAAGTGGCCGGCGAGGGGGCGGAAGTTGTAGCGGCGCACGCTGTCCAGCGCGGCGCGCACGTGATCGGCATCGAGCAGGTAGCCGAGGCCGCACACGTGGGCCATGTATTGCCCCACCAGCCCGTCCACCAGGCAGGCGCTGCCGAGTTGGAAGGCGGGGTCGGCCATGTCTTTAGCGCCCATGCCCACGGAGAGTTCCGGCGGCGGGGGCGCCGTGGGCGGGCGGATCTCCTGCTCGTAATATTCGCCGTTGAAAAGGTGGGTATCCACCCAGGCGCGGCCCCGCGCGTAGAGGTCGTGGCAGCGCGCGGCGAAGTCGTCGTCGCCCAGGTAGCGCGCCATCGCCTCCGCGGCGCGCAGCGCGCCCAGGTACCAGCCGCTCATCTGGCTGTTCGGGCCGAAGTACTCCACGTCCATGGTGTTGTGCTGGCAGCCTTCCATCACGCCGTCGGCGTCGCCATCCCAGCCGTCGGGGCGCCAGCAGAAGGCCAGCGCCGCGCGCACCTGCGGCCACCGGCGCTCCGGCAGCGCGTCGTCGCCGGAGAGCTGCCAGTCGCGGTACATCTTCATGATGCAGCCCATCTGCCCGTCGGCGGCGGCACGCGCGCCAGGCAGCCAGCCTTCCGCGTCAGCCAGCGGTAGCCCCACGCGGAAGGCCATCAGGCCGTCGTCGCGCGTGGCGTGGGCGAACTCCACCTCGCGCATTCCGCGCGCCAGCCCGCCGAAGAGGAAGGCGGTGGCCTGCTCGTAGTTCCACACGTGGGTGCAGGAGCCGTCGCAACAGCCGGCCGTGTCGCCGCAACCCTCCCAGGCGAACAGGTAGCCGTCGGGGGTGCGGAAACAGGTTTGCGTGCGCAGCGTGCTGAGGTTAGAGAGCGCCGCGTCGACCACCGGCGTGGGCAAGCCGCTCTCGCACACCGCGCGCACGAAGGCGACCGTCTTGGCCTCCAGCGCGGGCAGTTTGCGCGCCAGCGCCGCGGCGGCCGCCCAGGCGTCGGCGAATTGCGTGGTGTAGTAGTTGCCGATATAGTTCGGGTCGCACACCGTGCCGCAGGCGCACGTCGCCGCCGGGTCGGGGTGCCAGGTTTGCCGGTTGGGGAAGTGCCAGGTGAGCAGAAAGGTGACCGCTGTTGTGCCGCCCGCGGGGACGACGACCTCCGTCGCCAGGGAGGCGTGCGGGTGCGGCGTCTCGTCGAAGGCCACCGGGTCGAGGCGGCCATCGGCGGAGAAATCGTCCCAGAAGTCGAGCAGGCCGCTGCTCCACCCGCGTTCACGCCACGCCGTGCGCGTGGTGGCTGTGTCGGCGAGCACGACGAGGGCCTGCGAGCCGTACTTCACCGCCGCCGGGTCGCCGCCGTCGGTGGTGAGGAAGACCCCCTGCAGCCCGCGCTCGGTGCGCGGCAGGTTGCGCGGCGTGCCGCTTTCGACCAGATTCGGCATGCTGCCGCACACCGCGGCGGTCACCGGGGCGTCGGTGGGGTTGTGCAGCACATAGCGCAGCACCGCCGCCGGGTAACCGCTGGCGTCGGCGTCGCCGGGGAGGAAGGGGTTGAAGGCCTGCAGCGTCACGCGCAACGGCACGTCGGGATCGCTGAGGAAGACCTGCCCCAGCGGGTAGGCGGCGGCGAAGGTGCAGTGGGCGAAGCGCGGCAGCCCGTGGTTGGGCAGCGGGCAGCCGGACGCGCCTTCGAAATCCTCCGGGTCGAGGTAGCCCTCCAGCGCGCGGGTCACCGTGGTGCCGTCGGCGCGGCGCACGTGCAACGCGAAGAAGGCGCCGGGCGGCGTAAAGCCCTTGTTCGGCGTATTGAAGATCTCCCAGTCGCGCAAATCCCCGCGCCCGCCCAGCGACACCGTACCCGTGCCGATGCCCCCCAACGGCAACGCGATGCGGCGCAGGTGCCCCGCGTCGTAGGACATGACGACCGGCCAGGTGGATGATGTCGGCATATGGGCCTCTTTCTGGTCTGAACCTTGATTTGCCGGATTTTAGGATGAGCGGATTACGCGTGCGGTTTACCGCGCCAGAGCTACTCCGTTATGATGGCCTATACCCGACGCGAAAAGTGGGGACAGCCACGAATTTTCCGGCAGGTTGGTCGTAAAATTCCTCCCGGCTACTGGAAAATTCGAAGCAGTCCCCATTTTTCGCTTACCGCACGCGCGGCGCCGGTTTGGGTGGGGTGGGCTCGTCGGGGCTGGGGAGCCAGACCGTGACGTTGTAGCGCAGCAGGACGCTGTTGTTGGTGGGGTTGTAGAGCATCACGCTGAAGCCGCGCGCGGGGAGCTGGGCTTTGGGGCGCAGCAGCGTGAGGGTGAAGGTTTTGTCCGCCTGGTCGCCGTCGGCCCAGGTCAGCGTGCCTTTGGCGGCGGTGTAATCCTCCCCCTCCTTCGCCCACTTCTCGAGCGGCAGGCCGTTCACGCGGGTCATGGTGCGGTAGTCCAGCGTTACCTTCCCCTTCGCGTGGTGCGTGCGGTGCACGGTGACCGTCACCGTGCCGGTGGTGTCGGCGATGAGCGCTTCCTCCGTCACCGAAAGCAGGCCGCCTTCGGGATCGTTGACGGTAAGGCGGCCCTCTTTGCTCGTTGTCGTGCCGGCCTTGTTCGTCGCCGTGACGCGAAAGAGGCGGCCGTTGTCGGCTATTGTCGTCGTGGGCAGGGTGAGCGTCTGCGTGGTGTCCGGCAATTTCGTCCACGTTTTGCCGTTGTCCGCGCTGCTTTCCCACGCGAAGGTGGCTTTCTGCCCCATGTAGCCGTAGGTGTAGATGCCGGCCGGCTGCCCGACGAGGGCCCAGCCGCTGCCGCACATCGGCGCGGGGGTGAATTCCAGCGTGCCGTCGTCATTGGCGACGGCGGCGATATCCACATTATTAGTGGTCGCGATGCCGGCACCGTCGGTCACGGTGAGCTTCAGCGCATACGCGCCCGCCGCGGCAAGCTTCAACTGCGTATTCTGGGTGTCTGCCGTCGCGGGCGCCACGTGTTGCCCGACGGGTTGCTTCACAACCTCCCACTTGTACGTCAGCGGGAAGAGGCGGTGCTTGTCGTCCGGGTCGGTCGCGGCCGTGTTGATGGAGACTATGCCTTGCGGGGTGGGGCTGGTGTTGACGAAAGTGATCTGCGGCCCGTTATGCACGGCGACGGGGAGCTGCAGCGTGCCGGTGATGCCGCCGGCCGACGCGGTGACGGTATAGGCGCCCGCGGCGGTGCCGGAGCGGAAGCGCGCCGCGTCGGCGGAGAGAGCGGTGAAGGCGCCCGGCGGGGTGCTCTGCCAGGTCAGCGCGGGCGCGGTGGGCATCCGCCGGCCGAACTGGTCCACTAACGCGCCGTAGAGATCGATGGGGTAGCCGGCGGCGGTGCCCTGGCTCGCGGCGGTGAGCAGCACCTTCATCGCCGTCGGTTGCACGGTGACGGGAATCTCCGCCGTGCTGCAGCTCGTGCCGTCAGCCCCCGCGGTGCAGCGGAGAAGGTATTCGCCCGCCATGGGGAAGGTCGCCGTGGTATTCGCTGCCTCCGCCGTGCCGTTGGGGGTGAATTTTACCTCGGCGGGCAGGTCGGGGTGGATGCTGGCGCCGATGGCCGGCGTGCGGAGGGCCGACCAGGTCACCGCGGCGCCGTGGGCCGTCGCCGTTAGCGCCAGCGTGACGCCCGTCACCGTGGCGATTTTCGCGATGGTTACCGGCGGCGCGCCGGGGGAGTGGAGCTGCGCCGGCGTCGCGCACCAGGCACTCGGCAGCGGCAGCAGCTTGCCCACGCGGCCCCCGCGCAGATAGAGGTAGGCCTCGAATTTGTCATTCGGCACGCCGAAGCGCAACTGGACGCGGTGCCAGCCCGCCGCCAGCGGCAGAGGGCCGACAAGGCCGTTCTTCATGCCGGGCGGCGTCTGGTCGTCGATAGTCATCTTCCCGGCTTCGAAGCGGAACTCGTAGACATCCGTCGCGTCGGCATAGAAGAGAGTGTCATATTCCAGCCCCGGGTGCGTGGAATAGTCCACCTTCGTCCAATCGTCCACGATGCCCGGCAGCGGAACGTCATGACGGAACTCCACATAGTCGCGCTTGCACTGCGCGGTGGTGAGCGTACCCTGCGCGGTAGGCGTGGTGGTGTCCCAGTTGAACGCCTTGTCGGCGGTGTCGGCGAAGAAGCGCACGCGGCCCACGCCTTGCGCCACTTCGGTGGCGGCGGCGGGCAGCGGCGTCCACACGGCGGTCACCGGCAGCGGGGCGCTCCACACCTCGCTCCCGTCGGGCAAGGTCGCCACGGCGAAGAGGCGCACGGCGCCTTCATACGGCAGCGTTTTCGCCGGCACGGTTAGTGCCCCCGCGACGCCGGCGGCGAGCACGCGGCCGTTGGCGCGCAGGGTGATCTTCGCGTCGGCGGGCAGGTTGCTCGCGGTAACGGTGAAGAGGGCGGGGTCGGTGTAGCTAACCTTCGCCGGGCCGGTGAGGTGCAGCGCCTGGCCGTGGTTGTTCACCGTGACGGCGGCCACCGCTTCGGCCTGGGTACGCACCGCGTTGGCCGATGTCGCCACCGCGCGCAGCTCGTGCCAGCCGTCGGGCAAGTTGTTGGCATCCAGCATAAAACCCGTCGTTGTGCGCGTTGCCGTCGTGCGCAGGCCATCGACGTACAGGTCGAGGTGTGGCGCGTCGGTGGTGGCCTTCAGCGCGGCGATGCCCTTCAGCGTGACCGGCGCGGTGAGGGTGACTTTGGGGAAGGTGGCGTACGGCTGCATGAGCGGGTCGCCGACGGGGAGGATCTCGTTGAGCATCCCGATGGACTCCCAGAAGGCCTCCGCCAGGTTGGCGCCGTTGCGGAAGTGGGTGTAGATATGGGCGTGCGGGAATTTGGCGGAGATGGCGTACGGCTCGTCCATAGTGCCCGCGGAACCCCCGGCGCCGGCGAGCAGGAAGTCGGTGCAGGGCATCTGGTAGTTGTCCCACAGCACGCCGCCGTAGCTGGTGAGGTGGTCCACCCAGGCGCCGGGCAGGTAGGTGTTGTCCTGCGCCACATCGGTGCCGGCGATGCCCACCACGCCGCCGGCGATATCGTGCCGGTGCGCCACCCAGACGCCGTCGAGGATGGTGTATTTGATGCCCATTTTGTCCCACAGCGGGAGTACCTGGTTGATCTCCCCTTCGCGCGTGGTACTGCGGATGTCCCCGTTGAGCGGCCAATACACGATGCCGTCGGGCTTCTGCCCGTCCGCCGCCTTCTCCGCGTCGATGGCCGCCAGCGCGGCGTGCGGGGAAAGGGCCACGCGGTCGGTGGGGCCGACGTGGCTCACCGGCCAGTAGGTGGCGCCGTTCACCGGGGTCACGCCGTCGAGGGCGACCGTCGGCGATTGGGGCGGGTTGCACTGCGCCTTGTTCATCTCCCCGTGCGGGTACGTTTTGGGATCGGCCTTCAAATTCACGTTCGGCGCGTTGTAGAGCAAGCCGGCGAGAGAAATGGAGCCGCCGCCCATGGCGTTGCGCGCCCCGAGGGGCTGGTAGCCGGCCAGCGCAATGCCCTGCAGTTGCCCCGCCAGCCCGCGTTTGGCGATCTCGTCGCGCAGGAAGCCGATCAGCGCCAGTGCCTTCGTGCCGTCCATGCCGTTAAAGGCATACGGCACCATATTGCGCTCCGGGATGCCGCGCACCTGCTGGTAATGGTTCGCCACCACCACCGAGTCGGGGTCGTCCGGGTCGTAGACGACAAGGAAGCCCGCCGGCCCGCCCCCGGCGCGCGCCACCACGGCCGCCAGCAGAACACACAGGGTCAGGAGCACACGCGCACGCACCATGGGGCACCTCCACGGGGATGTCTTTGCACGGGGTATTCGCCTTCGGGCAGGGGTTTACCTCTAGCCAGGGGGGTGGGAGACGAGAGGACGGAAACCACAGATTACACAGATTTCGCAGATTTTTTGCCGCGGTCATTGCGTTTTTCTGGGGATTTGGTGAGGGGAAAGCGTTCGGCGGCGAGTTTTCGTTGCGTGGTAATAACGGATTGCGCAGCAAATCTGTGAATATCTGTGAAATCTGTGGTTTCGTCCCCCTTACTCCCCCAGAGCAGGATAGGCGCGTCATTTGTACTGAAGTTTTGATAATTTCGCCGCGAGCGCTCGGTCTTCCTCCCGCCAGCGATAGTGGGTCCTGCGTCCGCTCCGTGTGGGGGCTGTCGCTCGGTTGGTGCCCGGCTGTGTTCAGGGCCGTTACGCGGC
>CAIYQO010000281.1 GCA_903928345.1 uncultured bacterium
ATTATGTTGCGTCCCGTATTATGTGGCGGCACCGCCTGCCCCGAAGTCATCCGCGCCGATTCGTGCCACATAATATTCAGCCACATTGGGCCGTTTACCATTTGCTTTTCACCTCCACGCCCCCATTCACGCTCGTTCTCCGCAGGAAGTCCAGTCTTTCTCGCCCAGGGACTGGACTTTCTTTGGGCTTCGAGTGATGAATGTGTTCGGAGGTTGATGATGGATTTACGCGCATTACGCTATGGGGTGGAAGTAGAGACAGTGGGGCAAACCCGGTTGACGGTCGCCCACGCCATCCAATCGGTGGTCGGGGGCACGGTACAGCATGTCGGACATCCGGCCTGCTACGATCCGTATGAAGTGACGGTGGCCGATGGACGCATCTGGCGGGTGGTGGCCGACAGTTCGCTCTCCAGCGTGCCGGCGGAACTGCGAGCCGAAGTGGTGACGCCGATTCTCACCTATGCGGATCTCCCGCTGCTGCAGGCAGTGATTCGCGCATTACGCCTGGCTGGGGCACGTACCTGCCCACAGGCCGGGATGCATGTCCACGTGGGGGCGGAGCGCCTTACCGGCAAGGCGCTGGCGAACCTGGCTAAACTGGTGTATAAGCAGGAGCCGCTCATTCTGATGGCGCTGGGTGTCAGCCCGGATCGACTCGCGCGGTATACCAAACCGCTCGATCCGGCGTTTATCGCCCGCTTGACTCGGGGCCACCCTCGCTCGACGGATGAGGTCAATCGCCTCTGGTACGGGCGGTATACCGCAGCCCCGCAGCGTTACGATCAGACGCGCTATCAGACCGTGAATTTTTGAAGTTTTTGGGTGCGCTCCACGGTCGAATTCCGATTTTTCGAGTCGACACTCCATGCCGGCAAGGTGAAGGCCGCCGTGCAGTTTTGCTTGGCGCTCTGCGCCCGCGCGCTCACCAGTCATGGCGCCTCCGCCCGACAGCGCACCTATGATCCGGTCAGCGCGAAGTACGATCTGCGCGTCTTTTTGATCAGCGCCCTGAAGATGAACGGCGACGAGTTTAAAACGGCGCGCAAGCATTTGCTCGCCCGCATGCCGGGCGATTCGGCCTTTAAACATGGCCGCCCAACCACCGGCAAGCGCGAGGAGAAGTGTGAGGCCAACGTGCCATGCTAGCCAGACTAACAGGTCATCCCGCATACTCCTGGTGGCAGCCCGGTGCGCAACCGGTGCTGACTATCGCACTCCAAGGAGTTGCCACCATGTTGGAACTCTACTTTTCCTCACCGACGCGCTTGAAACAGCTGCGTCGCGGCCCATTGGCCTCACATCTGGATCGATTGGCCGTTGAGTTACGGCAAGCCGGCTACCCCCACGGCACCGGCGCCTCGATTCTCTCGTTTGCCGGGCAGTTCAATGCGTATCTGCACCAGCATCGCCTGGAGATCAGTGCCATTGACGAAGCACTGGGCCACCGATTCATTGAAGAGGAGCTCAAGGCGGTTGGGGCATACAAAGGCGTCTATAATATGCTCTGGCACCTGCTTGGTTATCTCAGGCGCCAGGGGTTGATTGCCCCGCTCCCCGATGCCACGGAGGCCATGACGCCGATTGATGAACTCCTTATCCAGTATCGCCAGCATCTGAAGCAGGTCCGAGGACTGACAGAGAGTTCGTGCACATCTTTTGTGCGACTCGCCCGGCGCTTCCTCGCTTGGCATGTGGACCGCCATCACGGCTTGGCGGTCGGCCATATTGACGGCCCGGAGATCTTGGAGTATGTCAGCTATGCCTGTGCGCTGTTCCCCGATAGCCGGTCCTGGCCGAGTACTGTCACGACTTCAACACGCTCCCTGTTGCGTTTTCTCCGCTGGCAACAACTGATCGCCCACGATTTGGACCGTGTCGTCCCGCCGATCCCCAAGTATCGCTTATCGAATGTGCCGAAACACCTCCCCTGGCAACAGATTCGCACGGTCATCGACAGCGTCGATGCCGTGACGACCGTCGGGAAGCGGGATAAAGCGATCCTGCTGGTGCTGGCCGTCTTGGGATTGCGGAACCACGATGTCGTCACGTTGGAACTGACGCACATCGATTGGCATCAAGGCCTCATCCGATTACCGCAAACGAAGTCGCGGCGGGAGCGCGTTTTACCGATGCCGCAAGAAGTCGGCGATGCTATCGCCGACTATGTCTTGCATGGGCGTCCGCCCCTGGCCACGCCCTACGTCTTTGTCCGACATCGCGCGCCGTTCGGACCATTGGAGGCACCGATCAATGTCTCGACTATTGCGTACAAACACCTGAAACGCGCGGGGGTGCGGGCGACGGTGTCCGGGAGCGCGCACCTCTTCCGCTTCAGTCTGGCCACCCACCTAGTGAATCATGGCACGCCGATTAAAGAGATTGCCGACATGCTCGGACACGCCAGCATTGATACCACGGCGATCTATACAAAGGTTGATGTCACGCACCTGGCGGATGTTGCGCTGCCACTGCCGGAGGTGAGCCATGACTAAACCCTTTACCAGTTGCTTTGCGCAGCACCTTGCCGAGTATGTGGCTTTACGTCAACGGCTCGGGCTGAAGTTTGAACGCCAATCGGCCATTCTCTATTGGTTTGATCGCTATCTCAGCGAGACCGCATATCAGGGGCCGTTGACGCAGGAACTCGTCATGACGTTCGTGACGCATAACCCGGCGATCTCGGCGGGGGAGCGTGCGAACCGCTACAGTACCATCGAACACTTCTCCCGCTACTATGCGGCGTATGTGCCCGACACCCCGGTCCTCGATCCCAAGGCCTTGACGGCCAAGTGCCACCGCCCCACACCCTACATCTTCACGGACCAGGAGTTAGCCCAACTGCTCCATCTGGCAAAAACGCTGGCGTACAACCCGATCCGACGGGTGACCTTGCATGCCATGGTCGCCCTGGCCGCGACCACCGGCATGCGACGGGGGGAGGTGATTCGCCTGGACCGGGCCGATGTCGACCTTACCACCGGCGTCCTGCACATTCGGCAGGCGAAGTTCTTCAAGGAGCGCCTGGTCCCTGTCCATCCGACGACGTTGGCGGTGCTCCAGGAGTATGCCCGCGTCCGGGATGTCACCTACCCCCATCCTGCCTCGCCGGCGTTCTTCCTATCCATGGACCGGATCCGTTTTGCGAAACATACCTGGACGATGGCCTTCCGCGGGCTCCTCACGGCGATGGGATTCTCGTGGACGGAGACCCATCCCACCTTACACTCCCTGCGGCATACCTTCGCGGTGCGACGCTTGGAAACCTGGTATGCCGAAGGGCGAGATGTCCAGGCCTTGCTCCCCAGTCTGGCCACCTATCTGGGCCATGCCCATTACTCGGACACCGCGTATTATATCACGGCCACGCCTCGCTTGATGGCATTAGCCGCCGAACGCGCGGACACCGCCTGGCTCGCGCAGGCGGGAACGGAGGTGCCGGAATGACGCCCACCCTCACCGTCGCCAATATGATCGAAAGCTATTTCGAACAGCGGCTGATCAAACAGCGCCAGGCCAGTCCGGCCACGATCCAGACGTACAGCGACGCGATGCGCTTACTGCTGGTGTTCGCCGCGGAGCAGCTGGGGACGACCCCGGCACGCCTCACGATGAAACAACTTGACCGCGACATGGTCCTGGCCTACCTGGATCACCTGGAGACCGACCGGCAGAACAGCATCCGCACGCGCAATGCTCGTCGTGCCGCCGTGCGGTCGTTTTATCAATACGTGGGCTATCTGGACCCAACGGCGTTGGCCATCGTCCAGCGGGTGCTGGCGATCCCGGCAAAACGGACCATAAAAATCCTGTTCGGCTATCTCACGCGCGAAGAGTTGGCTGCGATGCTGGCCATCCCGGATCAACGTACCGCCCTGGGCCGTCGGGATTATTCCCTCTTACTCTTTATGGCCCGTACCGGCGCACGCGTGTCGGAAGTGATCGGCGTGAACGTAAACGACCTTTCGCTCCAGGGGAAAGCCACCGTGCGCCTACACGGTAAAGGTGGCCGTGAGCGGGTGACGCCGTTGGGGGCCGACGTCGCGACTGCGCTGGGCGGCTTGTGCGCCGAGTGGGGATGCGACATGCGGAAACCGAGTCCCGTATTTACTAACGGACGGGGGCAACGTCTCACGCGGTTCGCCGTGACACACTTGGTCCGGCGCACCGTGGCGGGAGCGTGTGTCACGATGCCGTCTCTTGCTGATCGGACCATCTCCCCGCACACGCTCCGGCATACGGCCGCCATGCACCTCCTGCAAGCCGGGGTGGACTTGAATATCATCCGCTCCTGGTTGGGGCATGTCAACCTGGATACGACCCATCATTACGTGGAGGCTGATCTGCAGATGAAAGAGAAGGCTCTGGAGCAGAGTGGCATCGTCGAACCGAACCAAGCCCGGTATGTGGCTTCGGACGCGGTGCTGGCGTTGTTGGAGCGATATCGCTGAAATATTATGTGGCGTATCGGACGCGTCGGGCCGTTCAATCGGCGGCCCGGCGCCACATAATACGGGGCGCTACATAATAGCGC
>CAIYQO010000282.1 GCA_903928345.1 uncultured bacterium
GAGTGGGTGGTACCCTCTCATTCCCCGCAGAGGCTTTTTTCGCACGTGACCCACCGCCCAGACCGACACGGCACTTGACCCCTCGGATATGGGGGCGGTGGCTTGATCTAGGATAAACCTGAGGAACACCCCCGCATCCCCCGTTCCGGGGATGCGGGGGTGTTCGTATATCTGGCCGCACGCTGCTGAGTGAGGGCACGAGCACCGGCGGCTCGACCGGCGTGCACCTTTTCAGACAGGCGGTGAAAATAGCTGCGTAGCAGTCGAAAAATAGTGGTAAAACCCTATTGACGATGGATGGAACTGAGGGATAATCAAAGTAGAGATTGCGAAGATTGAGAAAACAACAGGAGTGAAGTCGCCGAGCAATCAGTGGTGACGACCCGGACAACGTGATGAGCACAGGCGGCCCAATCGCCTTCGGGCGGGAACCCGCAGCTCGGGGAGATTCTCCCCCAAGTCCGACGCCGCATCGCCGGAACCCTGTGTAGGGAGTCTGGAATTGATTGCTGGGCTTAGAGGAAGCGGCGGAGCAAATCCCGTGCCTGCTCCGCCGCTTCCGTGTATCTGCCCGGTCGCGCCTCGTGCCCCCAACCCCCCGACCAAATGACAACGGGGACCGTCATACGACGGTCCCCGTAGCCCTGCGTGGAGGTGAAACGCTACTGCGTGACACCTCCACGGTGTTGATAACTACTGTCCATATGCACACCACCTCCTTTCATCTACCTGTAGTGTAGCACGCACTTCTACCCCTGTAAAGATGGTGTTTTCACTTTTTTTCACCCCCGCGTCCCCCGGCGTTTCCCCGAGTGCCTATGTTGGAGGGAATGCGTAGTTCCCGCAACAAGGCGAGGTAAAAACGCCCGTCCTGATGGGTAGTTGCACATTCGCTTTCCCGCTTGCTGTGCATGATGGGAGTACCTTTCATGCCTGAAGGAGGGGATACGCATGACACGGATAGTTCTGACAGTGTTGCTCGGTGTTTGCCTGATCGGCGGCACCGTGGTGGTGGGCACAACGGGGTGCAGTGGGCACTCCGCCAAATCCACCGCCCAGGTCACCCCGCCGGGTGGCCAGCCCTCGGGTGATAATCCCGGCGGTGGCGGTTCCGGCGGCAGCGGCGGCTCCGGCGGATCCGGCGGCAGCGGCAGTGGGGGATCGGGTGGCTCCGGCGGAAGCGGGGGCTCCGGCGGTTCCGGCGGTTCCGGTGGTAGCGGCGGCTCCGGTGGTGGCGGCACGACCGTCGACCCCGGGGTGGCGCCGATCATCGGCCACACGTATGCGGTGCAGGTGAGCGGCTCGCTCACCACACCGAGCGGTACCAAGGTGCAGGACTTCTCCGGCACCGGCACCGTGATGGTCACCTCGGCGTTCGGTCTGAAGCCCGTCAACCCGTTCGAGCTGCAGATCAGCGTCGCCGACACCGCGCTCTTCGCGCTGGCGCCGATGGGCTCGTTGCGGCTGTGCAGCTACGACGCGTCGGCGATCGGGGTGAAGAACGCCGTAGCGGCCATCACCGGTTCGCAGGGCAACTGGACGATGACGCTCAACCCGCAGGGGCTCAATGCCGCGTCGCTCTTCGACCCGTCGTTGACCGGCTATTGCGTGGCGCCCAGTACGGACCCGGGCGATCAGATGCGCACCATCGTCGGCGGCACGGGCACGTGGCACTTCGCGGCCACCGGGCTCTACGGCAAACTGGCGCTGAACTACGCGGCGTCGGATTCCGGCGCGGCCGGGTGCTACATCGCGACCATGACCCCGGCGCAATAGGCCCCACGCTCCCCATGCATCGTCCCCCGCCACCCGTAGGCGGGGGACGCGGGGCGTTATAGCGCGATGCCGGCCAGGCACGCCTCGTTCGACAGCGTGCCGTACTCCCGGCCGTTCACGGTGAGCATATACGACGGTTCCGCCCCGTCGAGCACCAGGCGCAGGTTCTGGGTGGGGAGGCGGGGGAGCAGGTCGACGATCACCCCGCTGTCGGTAAAGGAGGCGTGTAGGAAGTCCAGCTATTGCAGCGCGACCACCTCCTGCACGTCCATATGTACGAAGATATCGCCGAAGGTCGGCGCCAACTCGGCCAACACGGTGCGGCGGACGCGCGTGGGCAACGCGGAGAGCGCGGTGGCCCCGCGGGCAGCGTATTCGCGGATGCCGGTAAGGCGGAAGGCCTCCAGCAGCAGTACGGGCAGCCACGCCGTGGCCGTGCGCCCCGGTGCGGACAGGATCAGCCGGTCGAGCCAGCACAGCGCGTCGTCCAGGTGCGACCAGTCGCCCAACAGCGCGCGTACCATGCGTTCGCGCACCAGGGTCACGATGGTCGCCGGCACGCCTTCCGCTCCGAAGGGCAGCCACGCCGCGGCGTCATTCGGCAGGGGGGGCAGCACCGGCAGCAGGCCGGTGCCCGCCGCCGCCACGCCGTGCGGCATACAGGAAAACGCCGGCGAGGCGCCCAGACGGCGCACGACCTGCTGAAAGCCGCGGCCCGGCAGCGCGCGCGCGTCGAGGCACAGGTGATAGCGGCAGGTGGCCAGCGCGCCTTCCGCCAGGAGCGGGGAGGCGGCGGTGAGGGCAGGTACGCGTCCGGCGCGGGCGCGCACCGTCATCGGCGGCTCCTCGGGCAGCAGCGCCGTGAAGTGCGTGCCGGCCTGCAGGAAAGCAGCGGGCGCGGGCTTTGACGTTCCCGGCCAGTGTATGGCGGCGTCGCGGAAGCTTTCCGCCGCCAGCCAGGTATGCTCGACCCGGTCACCGGGTAAGGCACCCTCGGCGGACAAATGGGCGCGCAGCCAGGTGCCCGCGGTGTCGAGGAGCAGGAGCAGACTCACGGGCGTCGAGCCCAGCATTCCGAGCAGCGACACGCCGCGCACCTCGCCGCCGATCGCGACCGGGTCGAAGGTGAAGAAGCGCGCTGTTTCGCGCGTGCCGTCCGCCCCCGTCGCGGTGAGCAGATGCGCGGTCGGGGCGGTGAGCATCGGCGTCCAGGTGCCGTCGTCCGCCAGCGCGTCACAGGCGAGGCTATGCACGCCCGCGTTGGTGATGCGCACGCGCAGCAGCGCCGTCTCGGCGAGCAGCGTATCGGGCGCCGCCCGTCGTTCGGTCTGCGATACAGTCATATGCGGCCTCCTGTGGCTGAGCTGCGTCGGGCCATATACTGTCTATTCCATACTTTTTCGGCTTTCGTGCCACCGGGACGCGCGTTAGTGGGAATTCGGGTATAATAGCTCCGACGCGGAGCCGGAGGCTGCGCGCAGATGCCCTGTACAACGGGAGGACGGTTCATGCGGTATCGGATACTGATGGTGCTGGTGTTTATCGCGGCGGTCGCCACCGCGGGGTGGGCGAAAGGGAAACCGAGCGGCCCGGATCTGCCGCATCGGCTGATGACGATGTCCGACGGGATGTACTACTTCCCGGATCAGCACGGGCTGAAGGATATGGCCGTCGACCTGTCCATCGACGAGTTGTCCATCTTCCCGGGGGCGAGCGACGCGCACATCTCCTTCCTGTATGCCGGTGGGGACCGCCAGCGCTTCGACATCACCAACCTGCAGGGGAACGTCGACCAGACGCGCGGGCAGTTGCAGAATCTGCTGGCCCCGCTGAGCAACTTCATCACCCCGCTGCCCTCCGCCGCCGCCTTCACCGGGCTCAAAGTGACGGCCACGAAGGTGGCGCGCCAATTGGAGGGGTTGGGGGATTCGCAGTTTTACCAGATCAGCGGCACCACGGCCAACAAGGACGCCGCGGTCACGGAGTATCGCGTGCTCCTCGACATGCACGGCCTGGCGCACCAGGTGGAGAACGTGCTGAAGGACGGCAACGTGATCGCGGCGCGGGTGGACAACACGAAGATCGGCGACAGTTGGCACATCTCGCGTGTCACCACCCGCCTGCTCAACACGCGTACCAACACCCCGCAGTGGCGCATCGACAGTGTCGACTACGCCAGTGTCGAGGGCTTCATACTGCCGGTCAAGGCCACTGTGCAGTTCCGCGACACCTTCAATAAACCCGAGCGCGGTGCCACCGACCTCACCGTCACCTTCAAAAACTACCGCATCAACAAAAGCGTCGCCGCCCCGCTGTTCGACGCGGCGAAGTAGAGTGTGCTCTGCCCCGAAGGGGCGTGCGATGCTAGCCACGGGCGTGAGTTCGTGGGATAAGCGGAAATAACCCACCGAGCCCCGAGGGGGCGACAGAACGCGAATCTGCCGCCCCCTCGGGGCTCAGTGGCATTTGGGCACCGTTACCACGGGTTGCCCCCGTGGCTAGCCTCGCACGCTCCTTCGGAGCACAGGATTGGCCGGGCTCCCGCCCTGTTCCAAACGGTGACTAAGAATATACCTGATCTGTCGACGCCCTTCCACCCAGTCCCAAAATTCTGTGAAATCTGTGCAATCTGTGGTTTCCGTCCCATCCATGTCATTAGCTGTGCACGAAGAAAAACACGATCGCCAGGATCAGGTAGACGGCGAGGAGTTGCAGGCCTTCGAACCAGTTCGACTCGCCGTCGAGGGAGACCAGGGCGACGATGAGGACGGAGAGGCCGATGCCGACGATTTCGAAGGCGTTGAAGACCAGCGACATCGGCGTGGCGAAGGCGTAGGACGCGAAGACGAGCACCGGCGCCACGAAGAGGGCGATCTGCGTGCTCGACGCGGTGGCGATGGTGACCGCCAGGTCCATCTTATTCTTGTACGCCATCTGCACGGCGGAGAAATGCTCCGCGGCATTGCCGATGATCGCCACCACGATGACGCCCACGAAGAAGGGGGTCATGCCCAGCGCGGCGGTGGCGGCGTGGATGGCGCTCACCAGCAGCTCCGCCTCCACCGCGGTGACCAGCGTCGCCAGTGCCAGCAGCGTGATGGCCGGGGTGGGGGCAAGGTGTGGGGGGGCGCCGGCCTCGGCGCAGATCACGTCGCGGTGCGTCTTCAACGAGAAGACCAGGCTGCCGATGTAGATGCCCATCAGCACCACCGCCACCAGCAGGCTCAGCCGCGTGACGTCCGGCGACGCGGCACCCACCCCCAGCGTCTGGTGCTCCACCAGGTCGAAGATGGCGGGCATCACCAGCGCCACCACCGCCAGGAAGAGCATCGCCGTCTGCGCGCCGGCCTGCACGCGGTTGAAGGTCTGCTTCTCGCGCCGCCACCCGCCCACCAGCATGCTCGCCCCCAGCACCAGCAGCAGATTGCCGATGATGCTGCCGCTGAGGGAGGCCTTCACCACGTCGATGAGCCCGACGCGCAGCGCGAACAGGCTGATGATCAACTCGGTGGCGTTGCCGAAGGTGGCGTTGAGCAATCCCCCCAACCCCGGCCCCACGCGCACGGAGAGCGCCTCCGTGGCGCCGCCGATCAGCCCCGCCAGCGGCACGATGGCCAACCCCGCGGTGACGAAGACCCACAGCGCCGGCGCGCCCAATATCGCCGCGCCCAGGCTCACCGGCACAAAGAGCAGCAACCAGTTGAGCGCATTCTCGCGCAGAAATGCGGGCAGCGTTACCGGGCGCGGCGGTGGGGGTTGTCGGCGTTTGGCGGGCATGGGTCTCCTTTTTCGGAATCCTCGTCTGTGATCGCCCCCCATCCCCGGCCCTTCCCCCGTAACGTCCTGTGACGGGGGAAGGGAGATAGGAAATCCCTAAAGCTTCTGTGGTAGCGTTTCCCCCTCCCCCGTCACAGGACGTTACGGGGGAGGGGTTTGGGGTGGGGGGCGACCACAGGAAAGCGTGCCATCGTACGGTTCAGTATACCGCATAATCGCGTCCCGACAAAGGTGTATCACACACGCATTGCAGGATGCCGCGCTGGCGGCGGGGAATATACCGCGTATGCGCATCGGGGTGATTGCGGACACGCATGGCTGGGTGCCGCCGGAGGTGTTTACCGCCCTCGCGGGGGTGAGCTTGATCCTGCACGCGGGGGACATCGGCGGGGAGAAGGTGATCGCGGAGCTGGAGGCCATCGCGCGCGTAGTGGCCGTACGCGGCAATACCGACGGCGACCTGGGGCCGCCGCGGTATCCCGACACGCGCCGCCTCACGCTGGCGGGGGTGGATCTCTTCCTCTGCCATGAGCCGACGCGTGCCGCGGGGCTGACGCCGCCGCCGGACGTGATCATCCACGGGCACACGCACCAGGCGCGCAACGAGCGGGTGGGGGAGACCCTCTGGTTCAACCCCGGCACCGCCGGCAAGCCGCAGTTCAACCGGCGCGCCCTTTCGGTGGGCGTGCTGACGCTGGAGGATGGCCGCGTCACGGCGGAGATCGTGGCGCTGGAAGGGCAGGAGCGCGCATGACCACGGAGACGACACACCATCACTATTTCCACGTGAACCCCACCTCGCCGGCGCGGGCGCGCCTGGAGGAGGCGGAAGGGTTCTTTCTGGCGGGCAACTACAACGAATCGCTCGCGGCCGCCCAGCAGGCGTGGCGTGAGTTCCCGCAGGAGCCGGACGTCTACCGCATCATCGCCTACATCCACATGGTGCGCGGCGAGTACCCCCCCGCGGCGCAGGCGGCGTATCAGGCGGTGGTGTTTGACCGCGACAACCCGTCGTCCTACGCCACGCTGTCGCAGGTCTACCTCACCTTCCACATGATGCAGCTCGCGGAAGACACGTTGAAGGTGGCGCACGACCGCTTCCCTGACGATCCGGCGCTGAGCACGCTGCTGGCGGATGTCTATTTCCGGCGCGGGCAGAACCTCAACGGCGAGCAATTGGCGCTGTCCTGCCTGGCGCGCAACCCCGGCGATGCCTACGCCAAGGCGCTGCTGGGGAAGTACCGGCTGGCGAAGAAGAAGTATGCCGAGGCCGCCGCCTACTACGCCGACGTGGTGGAAGTCTACCCGTCGCGGTGGGATTACCTGCGCGACTACGGCGTGGCGCTGCTGCATCGGCAGCAGGTGAGCGCGGCCATCGGCATGCTCGACCGCAGCCTGCAGCTCAACATGGAGGAGATCACCATCAAGCAGCACTACTACCTGGCGCTGCGCATGGAACTCGATCAAACCTGGTATTGGCGGGTGGCTTTCACCTTCTTTGCCCAGCCGGCGCTGGGGTGGCTCACCGCTATCTGCGGGGCCATCGCCACCGTGGTCGGCATCGGGTGGCTCTCCGCCAGCTCGCTGTATGACGCCAGTGCGGGCCGCGTGCTCATCGGCAACGGCACGGATGCCTCGACCCTCGTGCTGCCCCTCGGCCTCTTCATCGCCGGCCTCGGCCTGCTCATCCTCCCCTGGCCCGGTACCATGCTCGCCGGCGCCAAAGGCGACAGCCTCGACGAGCGCCTCGCGATGCAGATCGACCGCCGGCTGGAGCGGCTGGGGGAGACGGGGTAGCGGGGGGAATGCAAAATGGAGAATGAAGGGTGATGGTATGCGTTGCGCTATATTGGCTGACATACATGGCAATCTCGCCGGATTGCGTATGGTGCTGGATGATATCGCCGCGCGTTCTATCGAGCAGATCATCTGCCTGGGGGATCTAGTCGAAGGCGGCGAGGAAAATGAAGCAGTCGTCGCGCTCATGCGCCGCCATCCCATCGAAGTGATCCGCGGAAATCACGATGACATCCACGACTGTCCGTTATCCCCGGACGCGGCGCGTTGGCTCACAGATCGGCCGGACACCCTCATCGCCGATGAACTGCTTTTTACACACATCACGCCTCGAAGAAAGCAACACGCGATCCGCGACCGCACCGAGGCCTGGAATGTCTTCGACGAGACGGAGTATCGCCGTTGTTTTATCGGCCATCTGCATTATCCGGTGCTGTATGGCGAAGCGAGTGAGGACATCTGCGAGGCGCGCGCATACCCCGTAGACTCCGGCATCGTCCCCCTCGATCCCCTGGACCGCTACATCATCTGCTTCGGCGCTATCGGGTACCCACGCGCCGGAGGACGATTCATTCGCTACGGTATCTTTGACGATCAGGAAGAAACGGTGGAGTTCATCAAGCTTGCGGGGCCGGTGTTACCTTACGGCATCTGAGCCGTTTTGATTGCAGCTCTGTGTGGAAGCCGGCGACCGCCGCGCTCCGTGATCGGTGATCTGCATTCGTGGGCATCAAGGAGAGTGCTTTCCTCTTTGCCGATGACGAATGCAGGTTACCGCATCCGGAGCGCGGCGGTCGCCGGCTTCCACACAGTGCTGGACACATGACCTTTACCGTTCGCGCGGCTTCAGTTCTTCACCGTGAACGCCACCGTGCTGCCGGCACTGTTGCCGGCGGCGTCGTAGGCGGTGGCGGTGCAGGTGTGGGCACCGTTGGGGATGGTGGTGGTGTAGAAGTACCACGCGTATGGCGCGGTGTGCGCGGTGACGGTGGTGCCGTTCTCCAGCGCGAAGACTACCTTTGCCACGCCCACGTTGTCCGTCGCGGTAGCCAGGAAGACCACGCGCCCGCTCACCGTGGCGCCGCTCGGGGTCATGGTAAGGGAGGCGACCGGCTTGATGGTGTCCGGCACCGGATTGGTCACCGTAAAGCTCACCACCGACTTGGCGGTGTTCCCGGCGGCGTCGAAGGCGGCTATCGTCACGGTGTGCGCGCCGTTGACGAGCGTGGTGGTATCCACGTACAGCTCATACGGCGCGTTGTAGTCGCCGATGGGCGCCGCGTTATCCACCGTGAAGACGCAGTGATGCACCCCCACGTTGTCCGTCGCGGTGGCCTGCACCACGATCTTCCCCTGCACCGCGGCGCCATTCAAAGGCGCGGTGATCGTCACCTGCGGCGGCGTGGTGTCGCCGGCGGGGGCGGGCACGGAATCGTCATACCCGCCGAAGTCGTTCGTCCAGTACCACTTGTAGGTGCTGTTGGCGGCGTAGACGCGGGCGATGCCCATCACCACGTAGTGGCTGTTGAGCATGTTGGCGTTGTGCCCGGGCGAATTTTTCCACTGCGTGAAGGTGGCGCTCGCCGTGCTGTTGCCGGCGGCGATGTTCTCCCCCATGTAGGTGTTGTAGGTGTAGCCGAAGGCGCGGAGACGCACGTCGAAGGTGCGGCCCAGGCTGTCGGTGTGGCTGAAGTAGTTCTTCTGCCCCATGTCGGTGCTCATCCACGCGGCGGAGGCGTTGAGCTTCGCGGAGAGCTTCAGCGGGACCAGGCCGTTCTGCTGCCGGTAGGTGTTGATGAGGCCGATGAAGGCCGTCGCTTCGCTGTCCAGCGTCTGGGCCTGCGCCAGCATCGGCGCCAGCAGGCACGCGGTGAGCAACAGCAGCGCCGCCCACAGGCGACCTTGGGATTGGGTGCGCAACATGGTATCCTCCTATATGTCGGAAGCGGCCCGGCTGCAGGAGGGAGACCTTCTCGGGCATAGCCAACTGAGGGAGTCGGCAATAGCCGTGTTATACCCCGTGCCGGCGAAACCACACGGGGGGAGGCTAAGTCGGGACTGCCACCACTTTTCAGCAAACCAGCGTCACGACCGCTCCAAGCGCCCCCTCCGCGTTGAAAAGTGGTGGCTGTCCCGACTTAGCCGCTCGAAAGCTGAAAGTGGCACGGGCGGGACGCCCGTGCCACAAAAAACCATGGCCGAGACGGCCATGCCACAGGAGTCAGTCCCCATTTTTTATGGCAGCGGGATCAGTTCCCCTTCGATGGCGGTGATGCCGACTTCCGGCTCGAAGGTGACGGTGAGGTGGCCGATGTGTTGGGCGTGGGCGTCGGTGGCGGCCAGGTAGGCGTGGCCGTGACGCTCGGGCGGGCAGACGGCACGGTGGGAGTGCCCGCCGATGACCAGGTCGATCTCCGGCGTCGCGCACAGTTCCACGTCGCGCTCGTAGCCTACGTGGGAGAGGACGATGAGCAGGTCGGCGCCGGGACGCAGCTTGCGTGCCAGGCCCGGGCCGGTCTTCAGCGGATCGTCGAAGATGAAGTCCGTCACCTTCGCCCAGAAGGAGTCCGGCGCGGTGATCTGTGGCGCGAGGCCAAGGACGGCGACGATCACCTCGTCGTCCTCTTCGCCGAAGGCAAACTCCACGTATTCCTGCACGATGCGCGGCGGGCGGTGCTCCTGGCGCGCGCGCAGGTTGGCGGCCAGCACCGGAAAGCGTGCGTCCTTCAGCTTTTTGTACAGCGCGTTCTGCGTCGGGTGGCTCTCGCGGTTGCCCATCGCCATCGCGTCGTACCCGGCGTCGTCCATCAGCGTGAGGATCGGCTCCTTGCCACGCGCCCCCAGGTTGCCCGCCCCCACCGCGTCCCCGGCATCGAGCAGCAACACGTCCGGCGCGAAATGCTGTCGTAACCCCTTGATAAACGTCGCCTTTTGCGGCAACAGCGCGTTGTGCAGGTCATTGGTATGTAAGATATGGAGCGTGGGCATACAACTATATTCGCCCCGCCAAGGGGTATTCCTCGTGGACGGTGCGGTTGGTTGTGATGATTGGGGGAAATGGGGGACGAAACCACAGATTACACGGATTTTCACAGAATTTTGGGGTGGGGTGGGAAGGGCGGGGAGCGATCAGGCTGGTTCCTCGCCAAACAGTGACCAATAATTTCACCTGACCTGTTGTCACCTTTCCACACCGCCCATCTCCCATTCTCCCTTTCCCCCATTCGCCCACTCTCCCCGCCGCGCCGCACCGTGCTTGACGCGGGCGCGAGGGGCGTGGCATAATTTGGCGGCATCTCTCCGGTAGAACGAGGTATTTCATGCGACGGTTGTCTCTCCTGTTGTTCCTGTTACTCGGCGCGACGGCGCTGGTGTCGGCCGCGGATTGGCCGCAGTTCCGCGGGCCGGCGGCGAACGGGCAGTCACCCGAGACGGGCATCTTCAAGGCGTGGAAAACCCACCCGCCGCGCGGGCTGTGGAACGTGACGCTGTCAGACAACGGCTACTCCGGCCCCTCGGTGGCGAACGGCAAGCTGTTCGTTATCGACCACCAGGGTAAGCAGGATGTCGTGTGTGCCTTCGACGCCGCGACGGGGCGTAGCCTCTGGCGTTTCCCCTACAGTGAACCGCTCAACAACAACTACGGGTATGCGCGCGCCACGCCCAGCGTGTCCGCGGGCAAAGTGGTCACCGTCAGCCGCTCCGGGCAGGTCTTCTGCCTCGACGCGGGCACCGGGCACAAGCTCTGGTCAGTCAACATGGTCTCCGCGTACGGCGGCAAACGCCCGATGTGGGACTACTCGATGTCCGCCCTCATCGACGGCAGCAAAGTGATTCTCGTGCCGGGCGGCGCGGGCGCGGCCGTGGTCGCGGTGGACCTGGCCACCGGTCATACACTCTGGAAGGGCGGCGGGAGCGATCCCGCGAGTTACGCCACCCCGGTGAAGGCGACGATTAACGGGCGAGCGCAGTACGTCATCTTCACCGCCGCCGGCCTGCTCGGGGTGGACGCCGGCAGCGGAGCGCGCGTGTGGAGCTTCCCTTGGAAGACCGACAGTGACGTCAATGCCGCCGCGCCGCTGGTCATCGGGAACACCGTGTATATCACCAGCGACTACGGCCACGGGTGCGCCCTGGTGCAGGTGAACGGCAGCAGTGCCAAGCAGCTCTGGGCCAAACGCGGCAACGCGAGCATGCAGGCGCATTTCAGCTCGCCTATTTATTATAACGGCTACATCTATGGCACCGGCGAACCGGACAACCTGATGTGCCTCGACCCGAAGACGGGCGCGCTCAAGTGGGTGACCACGGGATTCGAAAAGGGCGGCATCATTACCGCCGACGGCACCATCATCGCGCTGGCCGGGCGCAGCGGCAACCTGGTGATGGCCGCGCTCACGCCGAAGGGCTACCAGGAGCTGGGGCGCGTCTCCGCGCTGGGCGGGCAAAGCTGGACCGCCCCCATCCTCGCCAACGGCCGTCTGTACATCCGCAACCAGCACACGCTGGCGTGTTACGCGGTGAAGTAGCGCGGCGCGCGAATGCGCAATAGAGAATGGAGAATGTTGGAAGTGCTTTCCTTGCTGAAGTTTAGATAAACCGTCCGCGGCTCTTTTTTCCAGATGGGTTTTCTGTGCGCATCTTCCTCTAAGCATGTGGGCCGCCTGTCCAGTATGGATGGCGGCCCAATCGGTATCGTACTGGTGTCTGTCACAACCTTCCA
>CAIYQO010000283.1 GCA_903928345.1 uncultured bacterium
ACCGGCCTCCACGCACACCCCTTCTCCCCGACCTTTCAAACAAGATGTCCCTCAGTGTACCTGAGTGACACCCCGCTGTCATGCCGGATGGCCAGGACGGGTGAGCAAAGCGGGGATGCAGAGGGTAAGCGGCGACAGTATTCGCTCCAATAACACCGACGCCGGTTCGTCGTTCGGGTCCTGCGGCACCAGCTTGCCGGTGAAGGCGCGTTTCAGGATGCTCTGGCGCAGGCGGTCGGCACGTTTCAGGTTGGCGGCGATGTCGGCCTCCAACTCCTCCACCACCGACAGGCGGCGCTCCACCTCGGCGACAATGCGGTGTTGTTCAACAATCGGGGGGATGGGTAGCGATATCGCCTTTATTTCACCCAAGTTAAGCCGTGGCCGTCCAATCCCATGGACAGACCCTACAGTTCGAGCACGAGTTGGTTCCGCATTAAGCGCATAGTTCAGGTATCGATTCACGGCAATTGATGGGTCAGGCAGGAAACGAATGCAATCGGCTTTCACTATTGCTGTCCCTAATGCCTGCGGGATGATACATGCCCTGGGTGGACGTGCGCCAAATGCGGCGATGACGATATCGCCGAACTCAACCCGATGCCTTTCCAGACGAGAGAAGTGCTCCGATGAAATATATGCTCGTTCATCAACGAAAACACCATCGCCAATGTTTTGCAGGCGGATGACCCTTGGGCCGCTATCGGTATAATGCTCGGTTTTTAAATTAGAGCCAAACGGTCCATCAGTGATTGAGTTGGGGGCATTTGCTGCAAGCTGTTCCACGGTCGCCCACACCCATCCCTCCGGCAGTTCCGGCAGGTTGGCAGTGTCCGGTTTGGTGGGGTCTTTGTATTTCTTCCCGGATTGCGCGCGGCGTTCGTGCAGGATGCGGGCGAGCAGGATGTCGGCGGGTTCGTAGGTGCGACCTTCGGCGCGGGCAAGGTCAGCCTCGGTAGGCACCAACCGCCCCTCCACCGCCGCCTTCAGCACGCTGGCGCGATATCGCTTCAGTTGCGCCTGCACCACCTTCAACGCCGCTACCCCAGCATCCAACCGCGTGAACAGTTCTTCTAGCTTGGCGACGATGCGGCGTTGCTCTGGGAGGGGAGGAATAGGTATCTGGATTTTCGCAAGTACATTTCCATTCACATTCGGTTGGCCTATTCCAACTTTATTATCGCTAATCTGCCTCCAGTATGCATTGGATTGGAAAAAGTTGTAGACATATTTCCTATCGACAGCATTATCTAGAATAATACGAATAAGATATGACGCGAAGACAGACTCCGGAATGTGACCTTGGAGTAAAAAGCTCTTTCCGACTGTCGCACCAGTACGAGCGAAGACAATATCGCCTGGTTGAAGTAAGTATTTGGCCTTGTCTGAATCAGGTATACTGCAATAAGGAACGTTATCCCATTCGACTCTGCCGTTTTGGATATCCGTTATCCGGAGCATCTTTGGACCTACGATTTCATTTTCCGAGCTTGCCGTGTATCCATAGTGAATCTTTTCAGCAATCTCCCCAATTGTTGAAAAGGCCCAAGTATGAGGCAGTAGGTTATCTTCTGCAAATTCACTCACGCCGCCAACACCTCATTCAATTCCTGCAACAACGCCTGCAGTTCCGCGCCAAAGACCTGGCGGGCGCGGATAGGCCCACCCTTTTGCACGAAGGGCACATCCTCGAAGTCGTCCAGGTCGATGGTGAGGCTGGCGGCGATATGCGTTTTAATCATCTCCAGCCATTCCCGCTGCTCGGGGGTGAAGGCGCGACCCGCCGCCTGTTGCGATACCAGCCAGGCGTTGAACTGCGCGGTGACCGTGTCCATGTACGGCTCCAGCACCACCGCCTCGCCGATGGCGAAGCGCACCAGCGCGACGATATCGGTGAGCAAGCGTTGCGGCCCGGCTTTCTTTACCCGTGATTTCTCCAACTGCGCATAGGCCTGCCACAGCGTCTCCGCACTGAGCATGAGCGGCGGGCGGCTGAGCGCAGCGGCCAACTCCTTGATGCTGGTGAAGGTGAGATGGCGGCGCCCCTGCGGCTGATTATAGATGATTTGCAGCGCGGTCAGTTCGTCCTTGTGCGTCTCGATGAACTCACGGAAGGTGGTCACCATGCCGCGCGCCTTTTCCCTTGCCGCGTCATCAAACTCGGCGGACAGCACCATGTCCTGGCTGACGATGTCAATCACCTGCTCCGAGCGCTTCTTCACCTCGATGAGGGTATTGCGGAAGGCGGGCATTTCGAAGAGCGCGCAGGCCTTTTCCGCCAGCGCTTCCGTCGCCTGCTGCAGTTGCGGCTCAGTCGGCTCCGCGCAGGCGAACAACACCTGCGCCTTTTCCGCCTGCTTGTCGGGGTCAATGGCGTCGAGCAGCCCGTTGGCAATCTCCCGCAGCGTCACCCCGCCGGCAGCCTGCTCGATTTCCGCCCGGTCGCCCGGTTCCAGTTCGCGGTCCAACCGCGCCAGCCGACCCGCCAGGGAGGAGAGAGTATCGGCATCGCGCTTGCCCCACGCTACCTGCGTGACCAGCTTTTCGAAACTCACCCCCGGCTTGCGCTCCAGCGGGCGCGTCTCCGTTTTATCCGTCTCACACACCCCGACCACATCGACAATAACGAAGTGTGTCTTATGGGTGGCGTCCGGCGTGACCGCATTGAAATCGGTGGAGGAGATGACCCGCGTGCCCCGACCTTTCATCTGGTCGAAGTAGAGATTGGAGCGCACATCGCGCATGAAGAGCAGGCATTCCAGCGGGCGGATATCGACGCCGGTGGAAATCATATCGACGGTGACGGCGATGCGCGGATTATAGGAGTTGCGGAAGGCGGCAATCAAGTCATCCGTCTTTTCCGAGGTGCGATAGGTGATTTTCTTGCAGAAGTCGTTCCCCTTGCCGAACTCCTGGCGCACGATGTGGACGATATCCTCGGCGTGGGAGTCATCCTTGGCGAAAATCAACGTCTTCGGCACCTCGCTGCGCCCGGGGAAGATATCGGTGAACAGCCGGTCGCGGAAGGTGCGGATAACGGTGCGAATCTGGTCTTCCGCCACCACGTCACGGTCGAGCTGGCCACCGCCATAGGTGAGTTCGTCATCGAGCTGTTCCCAGCGCACTTTGCGGGAGTGGCGGTCACGCTTGTCCACGAACAGCCCGGCATCGACGGTGCTGCCCTCCTCGGTAATTTGTGTGCGGATGCGGTAGACCTGGTAGCCGACATTCACCCCGTCGGCCACCGCGCGTTCATGGCTGTATTCCATCACCAGGTTCATGTTGAAGAAGCCCAGCGTCTGCAGCGACGGTGTAGCAGTGAGCCCGATGAGATGGGCATCAAAGTATTCCAGCACGCCGCGCCAGAGGTTATAGATGGAGCGGTGGCATTCGTCGGTGATGATGATATCGAAGGTTTCGATGGGGATGGCCGATTGATAGCTAACCTCTTTGGGACGCGCATCGGTCGGTGGGGCATCGAATGATGATGCCTCCTCTTGTTCGGGGTCGAACTCGGCTTCCCCGCGCAGCATGGAGTAGAGACGCTGGATGGTGGTGATACAGACGCGTGCCACCGGGTCAAAGGTGTTCGAGGTGAGATGCTGGATGTTATACAGCTCGGTGACTTTGCGCCCATCATCCGGCGTGATGTATTGTTGGAACTCCTGAAGCGTTTGCCGCCCCAGCGAGCGCCGGTCAACCAGAAAGAGCACGCGGCGCGCGTTGGCGAATTTTAGTAAGCGATAGATGGAATTGACCGCCGTGAAGGTTTTTCCACTGCCGGTGGCCATCTGGATGAGCGCGCGCGGTCGGTCAGCCGCCAGCGATTCCTCCAGGTTGGTGATAGCTTCAATCTGGCAATCGCGCAGACCGCGTGTCACCAGCGGGGGCATCTGCCGCAGACGCCCACGCAGCGTATCGCCTTGCGTTATCCACTCCTGGAGGGTTTTCGGCGTATGGAAGGCAAAAATGCGGCGGGAGCGTGGCTCTGGGTCGCGTTCGTCACGAAAGAACGTCTCCACGCCCGTCGATTCGTAGGCAAAGGGGAGCTTGTCGCCCACGCTTGGCAACCCCGGTGGCAGGCCGACCAGGTACTTCCCGGATTGCTCGGCAACCCCGCTGAGCGTGGTGCCTTCCGGCTTGGCCTCGATGACACCCACCGGCTTTTTTCCCACCACCAGCAAGTAATCCGCCTCGCCGGTGGTCAGCGAGAATTCACGAATAGCCACCCCTAGCGAGGCGCTCGGGTCGTAATCCTTCCGGTCTTGCACCGCCCATCCCGCCGCGGTGAGCAAGGCATCAATATTCTCTCTGGCTTGAGCTTCCGGGTCCATGCGCGAATTATCCTTTGCGATGATGCATATGTAGATACGACGCTGGCGCTGCCATTACCTGCAAGACCGCAGCCGATAACGAGGGGGCAGGAACGGGCCTTGCGAGCGCAGAATACGCTGAGACTGCACCTGGATGCGTGCGTGGCTTGATGGGAGTTATGAACTCGCCAAAACTGTTTTTGACCCTGTCTATTTCTCGATATGGCCCATATAACGCCGGTTCATATTGCCTATTGTGACATACGCTACTCGAAATGTGACAGGCTCATGCGTTGTTGACGTATCACGAGGACGGCACATTTCAGGCAATAGCAGCGGGAGAGACGATGAGTATCATCAAATTGAAAGTCGCGCTGGACGGTCGCCGGGGTACCTGGCGGCGTATTGCTATCCGTGGCGACCAGACGCTGGGCGACCTGCACGGTGCTATCTACCATGCGTTCGACCGGTATGATGAGCACCTGTATACCTTCTACGTGGCTCCGAAGACGGTTAAATTGACGCGGCGTACCGCCCACGAGATGGCCGCGAAGTATTCTCATCCGCAGGCGCTCGATGCCGGTGGCTTCTGGGATGCCGGCTTTGACGGGCGCAAACCACCCCGCGAGAAGAATGCCGAGAAGTCGACCATCGCCTCATTACGTTTGTCCGTCGGCCAGGTCTTCCTGTACCTGTTCGACTTCGGCGATGAGTGGTGGCATGTCATCAGTGTGGAGCAGACGGATGCTGAAGCGGATGCCGCGCTACGCTACCCGGCGGTCATCGCCAAGCGCGGGGAGTCGCCGGCGCAGTACGCGGAGTATGATGAAGAAGACGAGGGAGTGTGATAGGGGAATCGCGCACTAATCGCGCACTCTAAAGAGCCTGCATTTCACGTTTCACGCTCAAACCACCTAGTTCATCCCGCACTAATCGCGCACAACGCCAGTTATCCGCCTTCATCCCAGACAACTCCGGGACCAGAGAGTGACAATACCAACTGGTAGTATGTCGCTCGTCCGGCCCCGCCTCGAATGACAAAGCCGGCGTGAACCAAACCATCAAGATCATTCACCGATTGCCGTGCGCTGATACTATACCGTTGTTGATACTCGCCATTGGTAATTCGGGTACTATCGCGTAAATAACGCAGCACGTCGCGTTGACGGTTGTTCAACTCATCATAGTGCGGTAGGCGCTGCACGCGCAGTTCCTTCAGAAATGTGACAATAAAGCTGCCCATCTCTAATGCAAATACCGGTCGAGGAAGATTGTGCGCTGCACAAGCATCTATCATGCGCAGTGTTCCGGTTCCCCAATGTTCGATGAGGCGGGCGATATGCAATGCCTGGGCAAAACGTGGATTGCGCGGTCGGGAGGCATGCGCTTTATATAAGGAGTCGATGGAGAGTTCCGGGGGCAGCGTGCCAGGGTTCCATACCTCCAGGCGGTCATCGAAGATACGCACCTGCACTGTACCGGAGTCAGTGTAGCTGCGATGGCAGATGGCATTGGCAATAGCTTCACGTACCGCATCAGTGGGGTATTCTGGGATGATATCCCGTTCCGGTTTGCCGGTAATGCGAATCGCTTGCCTTGTGTTGCGCGTTACGAAACGCATTGCCTCTTCCAGTTGCAACAACAATGGCCCTGTCAATGTCACTTCATCCAGGAAGTGTATCGGGGTTGTACCGATGAAACGCGCGCACTTGACCTGCGCGTTAGGGATGAAACGCGGTAACTCGCGGGCGAAGAGTAACGCGGCACCATTACAGATTTCGCCATCATGGGTGAAGAAGGCCAGATTGCTGATGACGGTATGCGCATCCGTACCGGTATCCTGTCCCGCGCGGCGTGCGAAGTCACTTAAGGCGCCAGCATCGACACCATCAAGCGTGAAACCATAACATGGAAGCGTATCCCAGGTGCGTCCGGTCGTCTCCTCAATCAAGCGCTGAACTTCAGCACGCGAGAGTTTCTGATTGGTACGCCCGACCCGTTTTATAGGCCTGTTATGAGCAAATACTGGCTTTACGGTACTGGCATCAACGCGAACGACAATCACCGCTGACGCTTCCGTTCCCTCATACGTGATGGATGGGAACTGCGGCGGGTCGGTGTTCAGCTTGATGTCGCGTGCCAGGTCTTCCAGCGTGGTGCGGCCAATCTGCACGCCGACCGGGTCACCGTTGGGACGGATGCCGATACGGATGGTGCCACCCTGACAGGTGGCGAACGCCGCCACGCTCTCGATGATGTCTTTCAACTCACCAAGAGATTGCTTATGCTCCACGAACTGGGATTCAGGAACTTCCATCGTTCGTCATTATACCTTCATTTACACCGCTCGCTCAAGGATGAGGCTGTCGCCCACCGGGACGCGCCGGGACGCTGATAATGCCAACGGCGGAACTCCGCAGCAGGAGGAAGGCACGAGGTGGTTTCCCAGAAAACGCCGGGATGCGTCCCGCTGGCGTCCCGACGCGGGGTGGAAAAGAATGCCTTCGCCTTGACTGGGGTGGGCACTGACGGTAGCATGTCGGCACGGCGAGTCTGGGGCGCAACTGAAAACACCAACTTGCACCCTAGACTGGGCTGATGTGAGGGCAAAAACTGTGCCTCCAGACTGGGAGACTAGGGATGCGATTCACGCGTGAAAGGGCTGAAATATATAATGCGTGGCGCAGCTTGGTAGCGCACCAGTATGGGGTACTGGGGGTCGGAGGTTCAAATCCTCTCGCCCCGACCAATGAGCAAAGACCCGCGGGTAACCGCGGGTCTTTCGCGTTATGGTCGTCGAAACCAGTCGCATTAGTCTGTCGTCATCAGGCGACGCTCACCGGTTCGAAGCGCCCCAGGATGTCAAAGTCATGCGCGGTGGCGAGGACTGGGATCGCTTTGACTAACGCACCGCTGGTCAGCGCCGTCTGAATCAGCGCAACGAATCGTACCATGACCAACAGCGTGGCAATGTCATACGCCTGCTCGGACCGCTTATCCGACTTCTCCCTTTGGGTGCAATACCATTGGAAGTCTGCTTGCACGGTTTCCAAACCGGTGAGGGGCATCTTCTCGAAGTCATCATCGGATTGCCAGTCCGACAACCAATCCAGGTCGTCGGGATCCGTTTCATAACTCGAATATCCGAACGGTGAGAAGAACCAGAGGTCGTAGTTGATAAAGAAGCCGTTCATCTCCAGATAGACCGATTGTACCGGGAACTGGCTCTCGCAACTACTGATGAACCGATTGATATACGCCAACACATCCGCTGACGGGTTGCTGAAACCGGTGCCGATCAGGCTGGTAAACCGATCACACTGTTCCGCGCCCAATCGCTCCTCGAGCAGTGCAATGGCACCGTCCATATCATGCGCTTGCAGCTTCTTACCGATGATACTGTAAAGATCGTAATCCATGCGCCCTCCTCATGCTTCGACCGTCGGTTCACTGGTTCTGGGCCTTAGAAGCCGTTTGAAAACGCCTACTCCTCCGGTCAGCGCTGCTCTCCCCAGCGCCTAGCGGTCGCTTCCTGTCCTGGTGTCTGCGACCGCCGATGCGGTCCGCCCGGTGCCGGTGGCCGCCGAGTGCTTGTCACAACATGCGCACAAGCCCTGGCTGCAGGCACGCGAGACCGCTGACTGGTGGCCCAGCCCCGCGCCATCCCGGTTGGCGCTCGTCCATCGACCGTGCGGTTATGGGCCATGCCACGCCGTTTGCCCGTGCGT
>CAIYQO010000284.1 GCA_903928345.1 uncultured bacterium
GAACAAACACCGCTCATGGCATAAATCCCACGGACGTGGAAGTGCTCATCGACCATGCGGCACGGGCGGCGTGAACGCCGGCAGGGAAGTCAAGCCCTTCATCGGCAGGAATTTACGGCGTGAAGTGCGAAAGTCCACATAGTACGTTATAGATATTATAGAGACGGAGTCAGGAGTCAGAACCCTGACTCCCATTCCGGAGGCACACCGAGTCGCATGGGTCGCCTGAACGCCTACCTGGCACGCATACCGCGGTGGATCGTCTTCGTCGTCACGCTGGCGCTGACGGCGGTGATCGGCTACCTCGACTACATCACCGGGCCCGACCTCGCCTTCTCCATCTTCTACCTGTTGCCGGTGGCGCTGGCCACGTGGTACGGCGGGGTGTGGTATGGGGTGGCGATCTCGCTGGCGGGCGGGCTGGCGTGGTTCCTCGGCGACTTCTACGTCAATCGGGAAATTCCCCTGCACGCCCACATCTTCATCGCCTACTGGAACGCGCTGGTCGGCTTCTTCTCCTTCCTGCTGGTCACCCTCATCATGAATTGGCTGCGCAACGCCCTGGAGCGGCAGCAACAGACCATCGCCTTCCTGGTGCACGACTTGCGCTCCCCGCTCACCAGCGTGCTCACCGGGCTACAGACGCTGGAGTCGCTGGAGCCGGAGGAACAGGCCACGCTGGGCAAGGAGCTGACCGGCCTGAGCATCTCCGCCGGCACGCGCATGTTGTCGATGATTACCTCGCTACTCGACCTGTCGCGGCTGGAGCACCGGGCCATGCCGTTACATACGCGCAACACCGACGCGCGGGAGCTGCTGGAGCAGGCCTACACGCAAGTGGCGCTGTGGGCACGACAAGAAGAGGTGACGCTGACGATCGACGCCGAGTCGATGCCCGTCTTTGCCGACGCCACCCTCACCGTGCGCATCCTGGTGAACCTGCTCAGCAACGCGCTGAAATACGCCCCGCGCGGCTCCGTCGTCACCCTGGGCGCCGCGGCGACGGATGGGGCGGTGCGCTTCCGCGTGCGCGACGAAGGGCCGGGCATCCCACCCAAGTGGCAGCGGCGCATCTTCGAGCGCTTCGCCCAGGTGGAAGCCCGTGGCGAAGGCGTGTCGCTGGGCAGCGGCCTGGGTCTCTCCTTCGCCGCCGAAGCCGTCCGCATCCAGGGCGGGCGCATCTGGATCGAAAGCGCGGAGGGCCACGGCACCACGATGTACTTCACCCTCCCCGCGCCGCTGACGGGGGCTGCTTCCGAGACGATGTAACCCCTCTTCCGTGCCTCCCGGCGACAATTCTGATAGGCGAGTTGAATTGTCGTATTGCCACCCACCCCTCGCGCGCGTATAATGGCAGCGCCTCCCGGCTGCCGCCGGGCCCGGCGGTTCGCGAAAAGGAGATGCTGCAATGACGCGTTCCCCGTTCCTACCGACCATCCTCACGATGGCGCTGTGTGTGCTGGGCCTCCTCAGCCTGGTCCCCGCCGTCCGCGCGGCGGATGACAACACGGAGGAAAAGCCCTTCACCACCAAAGACGACATCGTTAAAAACAAAGACGGCGGCGACACCTGGTGGCGCTACGACAAGGGTGAAATCACCATCAACGAGAAGCCGTTCAAATACTATGGTCGGCTGGACGCCAAGGGCAAGTGCATCTTCGACATCACCGGCTGGGAGACGTTCTCCGCCAAGGTGGGCATCCCCGACACCGAAGAGGACATGGGCGACTTCGCCGAATCGCTGACGATCAAGGTCGACGGCGACAAAGTGATGACGATTAAAATGAAGAAGGGCGAAGGGCCGAAGGCGATCACCGTCGACCTGAAGGGCAAAGAGACGATGACCTTCGACGGCTCGCCGCACATCTACTTCGGCGACCCGAAGGTGACCCGCCAGACGCCCGCCGACGATGACGCCAAGCCGGCCACGACCGATCCGAAACCGGCGACGACCGGCACCAAGACGACTGACACCAAAACGACGACGACCGACACCAAACCGGCCGCGGCCCCGGCGGCGAGCACACGCAAGCGGCTGGCGGTGATGAGCTTCGAAACGTCCGACAGCGTGGCAGCGAGCTGTGGCGACGGCGATGCCGTGACGCACGTGCAGGGCGTCTTCGCCGACATGCTCATCACCGCGCTGGTGAAGTCCGGCTCCTTCGACGTGATGGAGCGCGCGCAACTGGATAAGATCATGCAGGAGAAGGGACTCTCCGCCGACGATCTGACCAACGACAGCAAGAAGGCCGGCAAGGTCCTCGGCGTCGACTACATCCTCGGCGGGAAGATCACCGAGTTCGGTTTGAAGGAAAAAAGCGTCGGCCTCGGCGGGCTCATCCCCGGCGGCGGCGGCGATCTGGGCCTGAAGAACAGCAAGGCGCGCGCAGTCCTTGACATGCGCCTGGTGGAAGTGGCTACCGCGAAGATCGTCATGGCCGAAACGGGCACCGGCGAGAATTCCGAGAAGGGCATCTCCGCGGAAGGCTTCAACGCCGGCTACCTGGGCAAAATCGACGTGCAGAGCAACGAGTGGACAAGCAGCCGCATCGGGCGCGCCGCCCGCGCCGCGGTGGATCAGGTGGTCGGCAAGATCACCGCGCTCTTCCCGCAGCAGGGCGTGGTGAAGCTGGCCCTCCCCGACGGCAGCATTTTCCTCGACCTGGACAAGTTCTCCGGCATCAAGGTCGGCGACGTGCTGCTGCTGAAGCGCGTCAACAAGGTGCTCGACCCCGACACCGGCGCCGTGGTCTTCGAAGAGAACAAAGACCTGGGCAAAATCAAGGTCACCGACGTGACCGACAAAGGCAGCAAGTGCGTAGCCGACGGCAAACTCGCCGACGCCGCCCAAAAAGGCGACCTCGCGCTGGTGCAGAAGAAGTAAGGTACCGGCAAGAAAGCAACGCAACGCGCAGGCGGGTTCCCGCCTGCGCGTTGCTTTGCTTCCTTCGTGTCCTTGTTATTCGTCCCCCCGTTCAACCCCTTCTCTGCGTCCTCTGCGCCTC
>CAIYQO010000285.1 GCA_903928345.1 uncultured bacterium
TGTTGTGACAAGCAATCGGCGGCCACCGGCACCGGGCGGACCGCATCGGCGGTCGCAGACACCAGGACAGGAAGCGACCGCTAGGCGCTGGGGAGAGCAGCGCTGACCGGAGGAGTAGGCGTTTTCAAACGGCTTCTTAGCGTCCTTTGCGCCTTTGCGGTTCGTCACTAATAAGGAGCACATATGACCACGCCCATCACGCAACATTTATTGGACTACCTGCCACGTGTGTTTCAGGAGCCGGATGGGTATTTCGCGCATCCGTACATTACCCCGACGCCGAAGGAGGGGGTGTATGGGGGGATGCTGTGGGACTGGGACAGCTTGTTGTGCGGCTATGGCTACCTGGCGGTGGACCCGGCGCGGGCGACGCGGGCGCTGGAAGGCGTGGTGCGCAACGTGCTCGAGCACCTGGGGCCGGCGGGCAACGGCACCATGGCACTGGTCGCCACGGCGCCGCACTACGGCGTGGGGCAGGGCTCGCCGCCGGAGCTGAGCACCATCCGACCGGTGGTGGGGCAGATGGCCTACCTGGTGAGCGCGCAACGCGGCGACGCGGGATGGCTGGCGCCGTTGTGGCCGAAGCTGAAGCGTGTGGTGGACTTCTACCACCGCTATCGCCGCCACGACGACCTGTATACGTGGAGCAGCGCGTGGGAGAGTTGTTCCGACAATAACCCGGCGCTGTGGAACGAGCGGGGCTTCGATATCCAGGCGTGCGACATGTGCGCGCTGGTGTACCAGGAGTTCCGCGCGATGGCCTGGCTGGCGGCGCAGGTGGGCGACGCCGACGCCGCGTATGACTACACCGCGTGGGCGCGCAACCTGCAAGCAGCGGTGAACACACAGCTCTACGACGCGCCGTACGAGAGCTACTTCAACCGCAACCGCCGCACCGGCGAGCGCCTGCGCCGCATCACGTATACGAATTTCGGCCCCTTTTGGGGCGGCATCGCGGAGCCCGAGCGCGCGAAGGCGGTCTTCGAGCGGTATCTGCTGAATCCGGACCACCTGTGGTGCAACTACGGCATCCGCACCTTGAGCGCGCGCGATATGGACTACAACACCGCGTCCACCATCGCCCCGAGCAACTGGCGCGGGCCGGTGTGGTTTGTCGCCAACTACTTCACCGCCTGCGCGTTGCGCCGCTACGGCTTCCCGGCGGAGGCGCTCACCCTGGTGCAGCGCACGCTGGCGATGTTGAACCAGAACATCGAAAAGTACGGCTTTGTGTCGGAGAATTTCCACCCCGACACCGGCGACAAGCTGATGGCGGAGCACTTCATCTCCTGGACGAGCATCGCCCTGCGCATGGAGGCGGACATCACCAGCGGGACGGACATCTTCTCGATCCCGGAGGTCGGCGCATGAGCGAGCCCACGGCGGAGGCGGAGATCAAGGTGGCGGTGACGGCGGCGGAGGTGGCGGCGTTGCCGGCGCGGCTGACCGCGGCGGGCTTCGCCCGGCGCGGCGAGGAGGCGCTGACGGACTCCTACCTGGATTTCACGCGTGCCGCGACGGGGGAGTATGACTTTCGCCGCCTGCGCGACGTGGGGGACGCGACCTGCACGCTGACGGAGAAGCGCTGGGCCACCGCGCCGGACGGCACCCGCGTGCGGCTGGAGGAAGAACGCCCCGTGCCGCGCGCGGAGTGCGTGGCCCTCACCCGCGACGTGCCGGCGGCGCGCGTGCTGCGCAAGCGGCGGGTGACCTACACCGGCACGGTGGCCGGCGCGCCCGCCAGCGTGGTGCTGGACAGCCTCACGCTGGCCGGGGCGGAGAGCTGGTACCTGGAGTGCGAAATCCTCACCACTCCCGCGCAGGCCGGCGCCGCACGCACCGCGATCACCGCCTGGCTGACCGACGCGCTGGGGCTGACGCCCCGCCCCGAGGCCCCGAGCATGCTGGAGCTGTTGTTGCAGGCGGGGGGCGGGTAGTTATACGCACAGACCGCCTTCCTGACGCATCCACGGATGCCCCGCGCGCCCCCTATCCCCCGCGGGGAGAAAGGGGAGCACCGGGTGGAAGGGCGGTGGGCGCACTCGTTTCTAGTATCGTATCTATCGATGCACGACGAGTTGCATGTCGAGCAGGAAGAGTTCGGCTTCGCTGATGGCTTCGGGGACGGCGGAGCCGGTGGCGGTGAGGGCGTAGCGCAGGCGGGCGAGGAGTTCGGGGAACATCTCCTGGGTGCGGCGCAGGCGGGTGGAGAGGATCTCCGCCAGGGCGAGGGAGATCTTGCCGAGGATTTCCGGGGCGTTGTCGGCCAGGTCCTGCAGGAAGTCGGGGTCGAAGGCGCGCACCACCGCCGTTTCGCGGGCGCGCACGGTGGCGGAGCGGGGCCGGCCGTCCAGGAAGGCCATCTCGCCGATCACGTCGCCGGGGTGCAGCGTGGTGAGCACGGCGAAGGTGCCGATGCGCTCGTCCACCACCTCCAGCACTCCCGACTCGAGCAGAAACATCACCGCTTCTTGCGAGCCCTGGCGAATGAGCACCTCGCCCATCGCCAGTGCACGCGCCTGGGTGTGTTCCACCACGTATTTCCGCTCCAGCGGGTTCAGATACTGCAGCAATCGTTCGTCCGAGTGGCGTGTTAGCAGCGACATGTTGCACCTCCCGTCGTGACAACAGGATGCGTTCGCTCTCATCCTTCGCCCCGGCGCGCGGATTCTCCTGCCGCCACTCGCATCTTTCCCGGCAAGCCGGCGGTTGCCAGCCGGGTCGTTTCACGGTAGACTACCCGCATCTCTCTCCGCGAGGTGGAAGCCATGCGTACCGGTCGCGTTCGCCTGCCCCGTCAAGTCGTCACGCTCCTCCTCGCCCTCGTCACCGCCAGCCTTGTGGTGCTGATTTGGCCTCCGTATCGCGATTTCAAAGGCACTGCCTTCTATCTCCGACCGCTGATGGCGCCGCTGCAGAATCTGGAATGGTTTTCTTACGACGTTTTCGAAATTTTCGGCACGCGCAAACGCCGGATCGATCCGCGCATCGTCATCGTGGGATATGACCGCCAATCCGAGGAAACCCTGGGGGCCTGGCCGCCGAAACGGCACGTGCATGCCGATCTCATTTGCCGCCTGAAGGCGGACGGCGCCGCGTTGATCGTCTACGACACCCTCTTCACCGACCCCTCGACTCCGACGGAAGACGGCAAACTGGATGCCGCCCTGCAAGCGGCCGGCAATGTAATCTCGACCTGTCGCGTCGAAATCGATCAGGATGCCCGCGGCACGCTGGAAGCCCCGTATTACGATAAGCAGAACGATCACGGCATCGATTTTGAAGAGCACTCGCGCATGATCGGGTTTGCCGATATTGTCACGGACCAACTCGGGCACACGAATAAAGGAATGAGTTCGGATCGCGTCGTGCGGCGCATCTATCCCGTGCGCCATGATCCCTCGAGCGATACCCTGTTGCCCTCACTGCCGGTGGCGGCGTACCTGGCGCTGAACGGGCTGTCGCGCGACGACCTTCACCTCACCGCTACGACGGCCAACCTCGGAGCGCTCGCGGTGCCGTTATCCGGGCCGGCAGCGCTGGACTTTGGCGGCAATACACTCCCGAGCAGCTATATCGATTTCGCCGGCGGCAATAGTGTGTTTCCGGTCTACTCCTTCGAGCAGGCGGTGGACCCCGCCCAGCGCCCTCCCGGCTTCTTCCGCGGGAAGGTGGTCTTCATCGGGTTAACCGGCTCGCAGCTCACACAATCCCAGAACGACCGCTTCACCACCGCAGCCACGCACCTGGCGCCGGTGGCGGAAACCGAAGGCAGCGTGCGCGGAGATCTCACATCGGACGTGCCCGGCGTGATGATCCACGCGCAAACGTTCAATGCGCTGCTCAACAAGGCGTTCATCTCACCCATGTCCGATTGGCTGAGCTGGCTGATCGTCTTCGGGTTCGCCTTCGGGGCCATCGGGGTCACGCGGCGGTTTATGGATTGGCGCGGGCCGACGCTGTTGGCGCTGACGGCGGTGGTCTACGTGGTAGTCAGTTTCGGCATCTTTTACCAATGGAGCACTTACCTGCCGACCTTTATCCCGCTGGTGCTGGTGATCGTGGCGGCGGGCATTATCTCGTGGACGGAGCGCGGGTCGTTGCGGAAGATGTGGTCGGGGTACGTGTCGCCGGCGGTGCTGGAGCATATTCTGCGCACCGGGGCGGAGCAGGGGGCGCAGCAATACCTGGGCACGATCGTCTTCGGCGATATCCGCAACTTCACCGGCTTTTCCGAGGCGCACGACGCGCCGACCGTGGTGCGCCTGCTCAACCGGCATCTGGAACGCATCACCACCGTGGTGTATGACGAGGAAGGCACGGTGGATAAGTTCCTCGGCGACGGCATCCTGGTCGTCTTCGGGGCGCCGGTGCCGCAGGAGGACGGCGCGGTGCGCGCGGTGCGCGCGTCCATCCGCATGCGCGATATCTCGCTGCAACCCTTCCCAGACGACGACGGCACGCTCTACACCCTGTCCAGCGGTTTCGGGGTGACGACGGGGCCGTTCGTGGCGGGGCACGTGGGCAGCAGGCAGCGGCACGACTTCAGCGTGATCGGCGACACGGTGAACCTCTCCTCGCGCCTGCAGGGGGTGACGGGCAAGCCGGACGTGATTATCGACGAGCCCACCTACGAACGCGTGCGCGCCCACGTCGAAGTGGAGTCGCTGGGCGAGGTGACGCTGAAGGGCAAAACGCTGCCCGTGCAATGCTATCGCGTGCTGAGCTGGTCGGACGAGGCGAAGGTAGGGGTTGGGGGTTAGGGGCATCAACTTACTGTAAAGGCTGGTGTGTTCTCCGACCCGACGATAAATCGTCAGGCTAGTGGCTGCGCCCCTTGAAAGGGGCTTGTCAAGCGTGCGTGACCCGAATATTTCTGTCGGCACGCTGAATTCGTGACCGAATGGGTTGTTTTTCGGCATCATCTCCGTGCGGTATTCCCAGCCCAACCGTGTCGCAGCCTACCAAAGCCCCATTGATGGGGCGCAGCCGGTAGCCTGACGATTTATCGTCGGGTCGAAAACCCGGCAAACGGTGATCTTACATTGATGCGTATGCCCCCCCTCCCCCGTGACGTCCTGTGATGAGAAAACGTGCAACACCGGGGCGACCGAGGTGGCGGCTGTTTGGCGCTGTGCGCCAGCCGTCCTCCTGCGCGGACGCAGATCGCTTGGAATCGTGTAACCCTGGCATTCTGCTCCATCGGAATAGGAATGCGACGCCCCGGCATGGGACGGCGCCCATACCCTACAACCTGAACAGCCTTCCTCGTTTACAAATTATTACCGCAATTGTAGGAAATCGGCTACAGAGGTCGAAAGGGTAAGCGGGGCAAATGTCGTGTGCCCCATTGGTTCTGCGAAGGAGACGGCAAATGCGCATCATCCCGCTCGTGCTGTTGGTCGGCCTGCTGGTCGGCGTGCTCGGTTGCAGCGCGCCGACGTCGAAGAGCGCGGTGTCCGGCGGCGGCACCCTGGTGCTGCACCTGACCTGGCCCACCACGCGTGCGACGCGCGGCATCCCGGTCAATACGCAAGGGGTGCGCCTGCAAGTCTTCACCGATACGACGGCCGGCACCGCTGCCGCCCACCGCTGGGTCGCCCGCGCGCCGGGCACCACGGACGCCACGGTCACGCTGTACGGCGTGCCCTTCGGGTCGGTGCTGCTTATGATCGAGGCCTTCGACACGGCGGACGAGACGGCGGCCACGGCGGACCTGGCCACCCATCGCCTGGCGGTGGGCTCCACGCGCATCACCGTGCAGCAGAGCGGCCCCACTAACGCCACCGTGACGTTAGTGCCGGCGAACTTCACCCAGGTGTCCTACGCCGTGTCGCGCCCGGTGAACGGCGTACGCCATATCGTGCTCGGGCAGGTGGGCACGGCCGACCTCGACCTCACCGCGAATCTGACACGTGCACTTCCCCCGCGTTGCAGCCCGACGGCAGCGCCATCGCCTTCGTGCGCGGCGGCAACAGCATCTGGATGAAGACGCCGGAAGCGGCCGACACCTCGCTGCACGTCGTGGTGCCCGCGTCGCAGTTGCTCACCAACATTCACGCGCTCACCTTCTCGCCCGACGGCGCGTACCTGGTCTTTATCGCCGAGTCCCAGCCCGGCGTGCCGATTGTGATGTACGTCAATATGACGGGCGGCATCAGCCAGACCCTCTATATGTACGGCACCACCCCGGTCGCCGTGAGCTGGTATCACCCGCTGCCCGGGCGCTTCGAACTGCTGGTAGTGTCGAAGCAGGTACTCAGCGTGGATACCGAATACACCGTCAGCCACTTCAGCGCCGGCTACTACGAGACGGCACCGCCGCCGCCGACGACGCTCTTCACCACCATGAATCAGCCGATCACCGCGGTGGCGTATAACGATGATACCAGCCAGGTGGCGTGCGCCATCGCCGGGACCCTCTTTGTGGGCACGGTGAATGAGGGCGCGTCGCCGGCGATAACGCAGAATGCCGGCTTCCCGGCGCTGAACGGCGTGCAATCCGTCACCTGGCTGCCATACAGCACCGGGGTGGGCGTGTGCGCCACGCTGCCCGGCGATGGCGCCACATCGGCGCTGATCGTGCAGCCCAACGCCAACCCGGCGTTACTCGCCAACGCCCAGCATCTGGGCGACCTTGACCTGACCGTGCCCCTCGCGGGCGGGGCTCACGTGATCGTGCAATGAAAGTAGAGGACGCACCATGTTGCGTTTCGTAACGTTTACGCTCATCGTCGGCGCCCTGCTCACCCTGCTCGGGTGCAGCTCGCGCGCGGTACCCGGCACAGCAGCGCAACCCGCGAGCGGCACGGCGACCGCCACCACGGGCGGGCTGGCCTTCACCATCAAGTGGCCCGCGCGCGGCCGTATGCCGTCGGGCACGCAGAGCGTGGTGATCGACATCAGCGAGTTGGGCACGGGCACGTCGGTGCTGACCGCGCCGAAGATTCTCAATGCCCCGGCGGATTCCGGCGATCTCCCGACCACCGCGGTGGACTTCCCCAACCTGCCCGCCAAGTCGCTGTCCATCGTCATCCGGGCTTACGACACGCCGGGCGGCGGTGGCACGGTGCTCGGGGTGGCCGGGACGGTCGTGACCATCATACCCGGCAAATATACGACGACCACGATTAATCTCACCGGCGCCATCGTCAGCGCGCAGGTACCGCCGGTGCCCGTCTTCCTGCACGGCTTCATACGACTGGTCGTGATTACGAAGGATAAGGACGGCGCGCTGGTGCCGGTGCCCACGCCGGTGAGCTGGATCTCCACCGACCAGAGCATGAGCAGCGTCACCGCCAACAGTGACGGCTCCGCCACCGTGGTGGGCAAGAAGATCGGCAACGCCACGGTGCGCGCTATCCTGCCCAACGGCCTCACCGTCGACGGGACCATTCCCGTGTGGTATAAGACCTTCACCGTCGCGAACGGCGCGGTGGTCACGCTGCGCACCGGCGACACGCAACTGGTGCCGCTCACCGCCACCGACGCGCTGGGCGCAACGATTCCGCTCACCCCGGCAGCCGTGGAGTGGAGCGACACCAATCCCACCGCGAACTGGGTGTCGCGCGCGCGCAACGGCTTCGCCGGCGATGCCACCTACGCCTTCGCGGCGGACGGCACGGTGACGGCGAAGGGGCGCGGTACCGCCGCGTTGATCGCCTACATTCCGAGCACCATGCAAATCGCCGCCACCGGGGTACAGGTGATCGGTTTCCAGGCGGTGGCGGGCGGCAACGGCTTCTCCGTGGCCCTCGACGACACGGGCGAGGTGTGGACGTGGGGCAAGGGTACCGAAGGCGAACTCGGCGTCGGCACGACCACCGGCGCCAACACGCCGGTGCCGGTGCCCAACCTGACGAACGTGAAGGCCATCGCCGCGGGCAGCGGCCACGTGCTGGCGCTGCGGCAGGACGGCACCGTATGGGGCTGGGGCGACAATACGCACCTGCAAACCGGCCAGGGGTATGGCACCGTGCCCGCCCCGATGCAGGTGGCCGGCCTGGCGAACGTGATCGGCCTCGCCGCGGGCGTCGAGCACTCGCTGGCCTACACGAGCGCCGGCGTGCTTTATTCGTGGGGCGGCAATGCGCACGGCGAACTCTGCAACTACAACTCCGTCGATATGAACACACCCTCGGCGTTGATCGGCATCTATAGCGAAAGCTGCCTGGCGGCGGGCGACGGCGACTCCTTCGCCGTGTCGGATACGCCGTCGGCCGGCTCCCCCTGGTGCTGGGGCACCAACACCGCCGGGCAGTTGGGGAAGAACGCCACCGACCTGGCGCAGATGGTCAATATGCCCACTGACTTCGGGCAGGAGGGCGTCTTCGACGGCATCGCGCGCATCGTGACGCACGGGCACCTCGCCGCCGCCGTCGATACGAACGGCACCGTGGCGGTGTGGGGGCAGAACCCCGTCACCGGCTCCGCGATGATTCAGCCCTTCGGCCTGTCGATGCCCGCCGCCAGTGACCTCGCCGTGGGTGACAGCCACCTGCTGACGCTGACGAGCGGCAACGTGATGGCCTGGGGCGACAACACCTACGGCCAGCTCGGGACCGGCGATACCACGGCGCGCAACCTGCCCGTCACCACCAGCCTCGGCGCCACGATTGTCGCCGTCGGGGCCGGCGGCACACACAGCCTGGCCATCGACACCACCGGCAACGTGTGGACATGGGGCGACAATACATACGGCCAGATCGGCAACGGCACGATCACCAAGCAGCCGACACCGACCAATATCGCGTTTTCGACGGGGAAATCCCGGCAAGGGAAAGGACGCATCCGATGAAGATATCCCGCCTGTGGCTCCTGGCGCTGCTAGCGCTGCCCTTCGCGCGCGTGCTGGCGCAACAGCCCGTCGTCGCCACCCTCAGCATCGTGCGCCAGGTCGAGGTGACCAGCACCCCGGTCGCGGTAGGGAAGGTCTATGGGCCGGCGGTGCAGCACCAGGGGCTGCGCAACGGCTATGGCGTGCGCACGCTGAAACGGGCGCAGGCGGAGCTGAAGTTCAAGGACAACTCCTTGTTGCGCCTGAACGAACGTACCACGCTGGTGGTGGAAGATGCCGTACAGATGCGCAAAATCAGCCTCACGGAAGGGGCCGTGTGGGTGAAGGTTGCCAAGGGCGTGCATACGACGGTGGAGACGCCGACCGCGACGGCCACGGCGAAGGGCACGCAGTTCCTGGTGCTTCTCACCGACACCGGCGCCACCCGCGTGGTGGTGCTGGAAGGCCGCGTGGAAGTGGGCACCCCGGGCGGCACGGTAGATGTGGGCGCCGGGCAGTATACCGAAACCGCGCCGCCCCCGAAGGGCACGGCCAACGGCAGCACGGGTAGTACCGGCACCAATCCGCCCCCGCCGGCAGCGGCGCAGACGATCTCTGCCGCCGACCTACCGGAAGACCAGGGCGGCACCGTGGCGGGCTGGTGGGCGGACAGTAACGTGAGCGGCGGCGTGAGCGTCACCGCGGGCACGCCGGTCGCGCAGGATATCCGCGAGTCCCCCGTGTCGGAGGACGGCGTGGTGGCGGCCTCGCAGCCGCCGACCACCCCCGGAATGCCGGCCTACGCCGGCTACATCGAGGACGACGCGTCACGGAATGCCTTCCTGAACGTGGCGCAGCGCGTGCTGACGCCGGCCATCTACGGCGCCAACCAGGACGCGACCAGCTATAAACAGGCGCATAACACCGACGCGCTGACCACGCTGCCGGGCCTGACCGCGGCGGATCTGAGCGCGCTGTCCGCGCTGGGCATCACCGACGTGGGCACCTTCGTGCAGGGGCTGCTGGACAACGGCGGCGCGGTGGACGTGGCGCTGAACCCGCTCACCTCGCGCGGGGCGCTGCGCCCGAAGGCGATCACCGTGGCGCCGTCGCAGCGCGAACTGCTGCTGCTCGACCAGACGCGCTCGTCGGCGGGCATCTTCTTCGGCGGCCTGGCGTTGGGGCTGGCGGCCGACTGGGGCCACTGGTCGATGAGCCGCCCCGATTACGGCGCCATGCTCTACGGCTTCTCGGGCCGCCCGGGCTTCTGGGGGGCACGTGCCGACATCACCGGCCTGATCGGCAAAACGCGGTATGCCTTCGAAGCCAACGCGCTGGACCTGATCAACGACCCGAGCCATGACCTGGTGACCCGCCTGACCTCCGTCGCCGAGGTGGAGCACCCGGTGAACAAGGACCTGACCCTCTTTGCCGGACGCCGCCGTTTCTACCACGGCCCGGTCTTCCAGGATTTGATGAACACCCAGCTCATCGCCAACCGCTACAGCAGCATCGGGATGGACTATACGCGCGGGCCGTGGAGCTTCGAAGGCGCCTGGCTGTATGACAGCAACCCGGACGTGACGGACGCGCAGCCCGGCGCGCTGGCCTCGCTGGAGTTGAAGGCGGGCGGCGGCATCTTCGGCCTGCACGCGCTGCGCGAAACGCAGGTGCACGACGGCAACGGCCTCACCGCCAGCGCCTCGATCCCGCTGGTGCGCAACGTGGTGGACGGCTACACTGAGGTCGGCTGGCAGGTGGACGAGATGCTGGTGCAGACGTACGGCCTGTACCTGCCCTGGCTGTACCAGAAGACGGACGTGGATGTGTTCCTGGAATACGGGCGCCACGCCGCAGTGGGCCAGGGTGTATCGGCCATCGCCTCGCATAAACTGGGCGAAATGACCGAGCTGCGCGCCTTCGCCAACTGGGCCGACGACTTCGTGAGCCATCACAAGGCGACGGTGGTCGGCGTCGGCGTGCTGCTGTCCTACGATTCCACCAAGCAGGGTGGCCTGCTCGCCAACGGCGTCAACACGCAGCGCACCGGCGAGCTGTGGCGCGCGGCCATGGCCTGGGTGGAGAAGCACCAGGTGGACGTCGACACGCAAACGCAGTACGCCAGCCTCTTCGACGAAGGGAATCCGGTCAGTTACGCCAAGCAGCACGCGTTGATCTCCTATCACGGCAACCCGTACTATCCGTTTACCAGGGAGACCCCCGCATTGCGTGCCAAAGGCATCCACGAGTGGAAGGCCATTCCCGGCGCCGACACCTTCGTCTGGCCCCGGTAACGCCCTTCCCGACGCACGGCACCACCCCCTCGTTCGCTGAACGAGGGGGTTTTGTCGTTTTCCGGGTACGCCGCCGGGCGGGTGTCGTGATCGCCGGCCGCGGGGGTGCCGCACCGCGGGTATACCTGTAAAGAGATGGCAGAAGAGCGCCTGTGGCAATCGCGGCACGTTCCCCGTACCGGTCCCGCACCGCGGCGGCGGCGCCTGCGGCGGATACGCCCCTGGGCGCAGCGGATGCTCGTCGCCGCAGCGTGGGTGTGGCTGGTGGGCATCTACGGCGCCGTGCTCATTGCCGGGTGCTTCCTGGTCGCCACGCTCAGCCCGTATACGCTCCCCCCGACGCTGCCCGCGGGGCCAACCCTCATTTACGCCGCCGACGGCTCGCTTCTCGCCCGCCTGGATGCTCCGCTGCGCCTGCCCATCACGCTGGGCGACGTGCCGCCGCCGACGGTGCGCGCCATCCTGGCGGCGGAGGACATCCGCTTTTTCCACCATCACGGGCTGGACTGGCGCGGCCTGCTGCGCGCGGGCTGGGCGGGCGTACGCGCCGGCGCCCCCGTGCAGGGCGGCAGCACCATCACGCAGCAGCTCGTGCGGTTCCAGCTCCTCGACGACCGGCAGCCGCTGCGCCGCAAGGTGCACGAGATGGTGCTGGCGATCCGCGTCGAGCGCGCGCACACCAAGCGGGAGATTCTGGAGCGCTACCTGAACACCGTCTACTTCGGCGACGGCGCCTGCGGCATCGGCGCGGCGGCGGAGCGGTACTTTGGGAAGCCGGTGGGTATGCTCACGCTGGCGGAGAGCGCGTTGCTGGCCGGGTGCATCCGGGCCCCGAGCGAGGGCGACCCGCGGCGACATCTGGTAGAGGCACGCGGGCGGCAACGTGCCACGCTGACCGCGATGCGCGGGGAGGATTGGATTACCGAGGAGGAGTATATCGCCGCCTTGCGCGCGCCGTTGCTCTTCGCGCCGCACCCCGCGCCCGTCTGGTGTTGCCCCTACGCGGTGGAGGCGGTGCGCCGCGCGCTGCTGACCACCTACGGGCGGCAGTTGGTGTATCAGGGGGGGCTGTCGGTCTATACCACCATCCAGCCGCGTGTGCAGGCGGCGGCGGAGGCGACGGTGGTCGACGCGGTGCGTACCGGCGCGGCGCGCGGGGTCGATGGCGGCGCAGTAGTGGCGGTGGAGCCGGAGACGGGGGCGATCCGCGCATTGGCGGGGGGCGCGGACTTCACGCGCTACCCGCTGGACCACGCCCGGCTGCCCCGCCCGCCCGGCGCGGCCTTCGCGCCCTTCGTCTACCTGGCGGCGCTGCAGCGCGGGGGGCGGCTCACCGACACCGCCTGCGACGCGCCGGTGACGGTGGCGGGGTGGACGCCGCACAACGTGGGGGACCGCTACCGCGGCGCGCTGCCGCTGCACGCGGCGCTGGCGGCGTCGCTGCACAGCGTGGCCGTGCGGCTCACGCAGCAGATGACCCCCTACGCGGTGGTGGATGTCGCGGGGGCGGCGGGCATTACCAGCCCGTTGACGGCGGACATGAGCATCGCGGTGGGCGAGTCGCCGGTGACCCCGCTGGAGATGGCGGGGGCCTTCGCCACCATGGCAAACGGCGGCGTGCGCCTGCCGCCGACCCTCATCACGGCGGTGCGCCACGGGGAGTGCACCCTCTTTCGCGCCTGCCCCCAGCCGCGGCAGCAGCTCGACCCGGAGGCGGTGGCGCGCCTGACCGCGGGGCTGGAGGAGGTTATCCGCCACGGCACGGGGCGGCGGGCGGCGCTGGACCGTCCCGCGGCGGGCACGCCGGGCACCAGCCGCGACGACCGCGACGCGTGGTTTGTGGGCTACACACCGCAACTGAGCGCCGCCGTGTGGCTGGGCAACGACACGCACCGCCCGCTGGCGGGAGTGGCCGGGGGCGGGTTGCCCGCGCAAGCGTGGGCCGCCTTTATGCGCGCCGCGCTGCAGGGGGTGCCGCCCGCCGCGTTCCACCTGCCGCCCGCCGTGCAACTCGCCCCGTCCGACGACGCCGAGGACGGCCCTGTGACCTTTACCCAGGCCGACGGCCCCCTCATCCCGCCCTGGTGGCCGGCAGTGTGCGGGTGGTTGCGGCGGTGACGGGTTGACAGGCCCCCGGTGCCGCCGTATAGTGAGATATGCCGACGCTAGAGCGTATTACCGTCAATCCGGCCCGCATGAACGGCCAACCGTGCATCCGCGACCTGCGCATCACCGTGCGCCGTGTATTGGAAGCCCTCGCCCTCTACCCCACCCGCGACGAACTGCGCCAGGACTACCCTGAGTTGGAGGAAGAGGATATCCGGCAAGCACTGGCATATGCGGCGGCGATGTTGGACGATGAAATTCAGGACCTGCCTGCCGCATGATCACTGTGCTGCTGATTTCCTCACGCCCCCGCTACACCGTCTTTATCAATTATCGAGAACGCTTGCCTGTTGTCCGACCTGACGATGAATCGTCAGGCTATCGGCTGCGCCCCTTGAAAGGGGCTTGGCGAGCATGCGTGAACTTGGTTTTGTGATTATTAGCCCAATAGGTATTCGGTGGAAACGGTCTTTTCGCGCATAGTAAAGCCCACCAAACATGAGCACGACTTTACTGAGACTACCAAAGCCCCATTCTGCTCTTTGATTCTCAAATGCCGCTATATAGAACAATGTTAGCCGATATCCATCGCCGCGAGGATTTCACCTCTCCAGAGACAGGGATCATCAAGCTGACTTGGCAAAGATAGCCTCTGTTGGACAGTGCGGCATCGAATAATCAAAGAGCATCATGGGGCGCAGCCAGTAGCCTGACGATTTATCGTCGGGTCGAAAAACAGGCGAACGGTTATCATTAATTGACGCGAATGACGTGTCCCCTACCCCGACACCGTCTCAAACGGCCAGGACATCAGGCCGCCGAGGTCGCTGACGTCGGTGTAGCCCAGCGCGAGGAGCTGCTGGGCGGCGGAGCGGCTGCGGCCGCCGCTGGCGCAGTAGACGATGAGCGGGGTGTCCTTCTTCGGCAGGCGCTGCGCCGCTTGCCGGCCGATGACGTCCACCGGGATATTCACGCTGCCGGCGATGCGGCGCCCGCGATACTCGCCCGCGCTACGCACGTCCAGCAACGTTACGCCCTTCACCGCCAACTTAGCCTTCGCTTCCGGCGCCGAAATGCGCTTGTAGCCGTCCGCGCCCCCGCCGCCGAAGAGATTCTGCAAGAAGTTCATGGTGCACCTCGTCCCAGCATAGTTTCGCCGTCGAGCGGACGGCGCGTTAGTAGTATATTACCATATAGCTATAATGTCTAAACGCGAAAATGCAACAAGTCTTATTGCACCCCGACCGTGCCGCCCTCTTCGCGCACGATCTCCCCGCACGCACGCCGGGTGGCGTCGTCGACTTGCAGCACGTCGATCGTGCCGCCGGACAGGCGTAGCAGGCAAGCCAGCCCCTCCGCGGCCACGCCGTCCAGGGTCAACCGGCGGATGCCGTGCGGGGCGTCGCGCGCGATAACCTCTACCAGTGCCCCCGCGGGCGCGGCACCGGTGGGGCGGCGCATGTCCACGCCGTGCAGCGTCATATGGTCCACCTGGCCGTGCACCACGATCTGGCTCGCGCCGGGCGGGGTGTCCGGGCCTTCACTCACGTAGAAGCCGTCCACCCGCAGGTCATCGATCTGCGCGTCGTCTTCGATGTAGATCACCCGTCGCGTGTCGCAGGCGTCGATGTTGGTGATGTTGCGCAGCGTCAGCCGCCGGTGATGCCCGCCCAGCGCGAAGAGGAAGTTGGGCATGTAGTCGAAGTTCGGCGAAAGCGCGCGTAAGTCGACGTTCTCGATGGTGATCGTGCCGAAGTTGCCGCCCTTTTCCCAGAAGGGGTCCATGAAGAAGCCGAAGCTGGTGTAGGTGCCGATGACGTTGCGCACGATGACGCGGTCGATGAGTGAGGTGCGCGACAGGAAGCGGATACCCTGCGCCGCGCCGTCGAGGGTGACGCCGTCGATGAGCACGTCGGTGATAGGGCCGAAGCTCACGTGCGGCCAGTCCTTCGCCGCCAGCTCCCCCGTTTCGGTGTAATACGTGTGTCCGTCGTCGGCATTGAGGGCGATGAAGTCGTCCCACGAGGTGCCCTGGATGTCGCGCAGCGTGAGGAAGCGCCCCGGCCCGCAGAAGTGCAGCCCGTCCTGATTGCCGAATTGGATGATCGCGTCGAGCAGCACGCGCACGTCTTCCATAAACACGTGCCGGAAGTTGGAGACGAAGACGGCGAAGGTGCGCTGGTCGCGGATGATGACGTGGCGCACGCTGAGGTGCTCCACGCCGAAGAAATCCATCCCCGTGACCATCCAGTTGTCGTCGGTGTGGTGCACCTGGTGCGCGGCGTTGCCGTTGTAGGTACCGCCGGTGAGGGTAATATTGCGGTCGAGAATCTCCCCGTCACTGGGGTGGGCGTTGCGCAGGATGGCGCGGTCGGCGCCATCCGCGAGGTAGAAGCCGCAGCTCTGATTGGGGCACGCGATGGTGGTGTTGCCGTAGACGGTCAACCCTGTCACCCGCGCGGCGCCGTCGACGATCAGGTGCACCCCGCCCAACGCCGGCGCGCGGTCGAGCACGGCCTGCAGGGCGGCGGTGTCGTCGGTGCCGCCGCCGGTCAGCACATCGCTGTCCAGCATGGCGCCGGCTTGACTGGCGTAAAAGACAGGATTCATCGGTTTCCACCTCCGAGTGGTGCAGCGGTAGGGTTGCTTTTCGACGCCGGATGCCGCGCCCCTTCCCTCCGTCGCCGTATCTCCCGTATACTGTCCGCGTGGAACGTGAGGCGTTGACAGGCTGGCTGGTGGAGCGCGCGCAAGCGCTGGGGGCGACGGCGGCGGGGGTGGCGGCGGTGACGCCCATGGACCCGACGCCGCTGCAGGCGTGGCTGGACGCCGGCTACGCGGCGGAGATGGCCTTTCTGCAGCGCCACCTGCCGCTGCGCGCCGACCTGCGCGCGGTGCTGCCGGGGGCGCGGTCGGTGCTGTGCGTAGCGCTGCCGTATCCTGCGCCGGGCGCGGACCCGCTGATCGGGGCGGTGGCGCGTTACGCGCGCGGGGAGGACTATCACTGCGTGGTGGGACGCCTGCTGCACGCCTTATGGGCGGAGCTGCGCGCGCGGGTGCCGGGCGAGGGACGCGTATTGGTGGACAGCGGCCCGCTGCCGGAGCGCGAGCTGGCGCGGCGCGCGGGGCTGGGCTGGGTGGGGCGCCACGGGTGCCTGATTACTCCCGCGGGCACGCGCGTGGTGCTCGGGGAACTGCTCACCACCATCGCGCTGGCCCCCACCGCTGCGGTATCCGGCGACTGCGGCGCGTGCCGCCGCTGCCTAGACGCCTGCCCCACCGGTGCGCTGGTCGCCCCCGGCGTGGTGGACGCCCGCCGCTGCCTGAGTTACCTGACCGTCGAGCACCGCGGCGACATCCCCGCCGCCTTCCATGCCGCCATGGGCACGCGCCTCTTCGGCTGCGACGCCTGCCAGGACGCCTGCCCGCACAATCCCACGCCGGAGGCGCTGCCTTATCCCGCGCGCGACGCCATCGCCGCGCTGCTCACCCTCGACGACGACGCTCTGCGCAGCCGCTTCCGCCACACCAGCCTGCTCCGCGCCAAACCCGCCGGCCTGCGCCGCAACGCCGGGATTGTGCTGGAGAACTGGCAATAAGGAGCTTTTTTACCCTCCGTCGCCCACCGTCACCTGCGTCTGCGTGCCGTCGTTGGCGCGCAGGGTGACGTGGCCGAGGGTGAGAGGGAAGCCGTTTTCGCTGATGGTGAGGTGGTGGTCGGGGAAGGTGGTGTTTTGCACCACGGTGTCGTTGGAGAGGATGAAGCTCAGCGCGGGCACGGCTTCGGCGACGGCCAGGTCGGCGTCGTGCGCGGGACGCCAGCGCGTGACCCCGATGGCGCCGCTGCCGGGACGGAAGGAGAGCACGTAGACCATGCCATCGGCGCGCGCGTGCTGCTCGATGCCGCGCAGGCGGGTGACCAGCTCCTCTTCGCTGTACTGCGCGGTGGTGGTCAGCAGCGTGAGCACCGCGGGGGCGAGCACCAGCAGCGCCACCAGCGCCAGCACCAGCGCCAGCCACGTCTCCCCGCTCATCCGTCGTCCGTGAACGGCCTTCCCTTGCCCCATGCCGGATCCTCCGCCGGAATGTACCCCGCGCGCTCAGTATAGGCGGGGGAGATGGGCGGGAACCGGCGGGTTTGTGACAGGGGAAAACGGTGTCGGGGCGCGCGGACAGACGCGCGCCCCGACGGCGAAGGGGTGTAGGCGGACGGTTACATCCGCGAGGGTTCGACGGCGGGCGTGGTCTCCCGGCGCTCGTATTCGGGCGTGACGGTGATGGAGTTGTCCTTCTCCACCGGGGTGTCGAAGCGCACCGTCTTGTCCCACGCGCGTTCGTCGCGGCGGATGTATTCGGACCAGAAGGCCATGGTAAAGGGGATCAGCCACGCCTGACAGTAGGTGAAGTACCCGGTCAGGCAGAGCGCCCAGTTCTCCAGCGTATCCTCGTCGTCATAGGACAGCGCGATGAGCACCTGCAGCGTGTATAGGCAGACGGAGAGGATGAGCCCCTGGTCGATGCGGATAGGCACGCCGAGATGCCACCATTTGTACAGCGCCATGAGCAACGCGCTCTGCGTGGCGAAGAAGGTGTAGAGCAGCAGGAAGGGCGCCGAGAGCATCAGGAACATCTCGATGAGCAGCCCTTTGTGGCGCGCCGTCGGCAGTTGGCGCGCCAGTTTGGCGAGCACGTAGAGGTTGCCGCGCGCCCAGCGCGTGCGCTGCTTGACCCAGACGCGCAGCGTTTCCGGCTCCTGCTCCCAGGAGATGGAGTCGGGCACGAAGGCGACGCGGTAGCCGGACTGGTAGATGCGCGCGGTGAGTTCGGCGTCTTCGGTGAGGGCTTCTTCGTCCCACCCGCCGACGTCCTCGACCACGGCGCGCCGGATGATATAGTTGGTGCCGGTGAGCATCGCCACGCCGAAGAGCTGACTGCGCCCGGTCTGAATGATACCCTGGTAGGTGAGGCCTTCGATGTTGATGAAGCGGGTGAGGAAGTTGCGGCGGCGGTTGCCGGTGCGGAACTTGCCCACCACGCCGCCGAGTTGCGGGTTCTGCGCCATGTGCGCCATGAGGAGCTTGATGGCGTTGGGTTCGGGGCAGTTGTCGGCGTCGTAGATGCCGATGAAGTCGTTGGTGATGACCTTGAGCGCGTGGTTGAGCACCGCGGATTTGCCGCGCCCGCCGATCTCTTTGGAGCGGTGGATAACCTTCACGCGGGCATCGTTGGCAGCCATGCGGTCGAGGATGTCGGCGGTGCCGTCGGAGGACGCGTCGTCCACCACCAGCACTTCCAGCTTGCCCGCCTGGTATTCCAGCGCAAGCAGGCTTTTGACGGTGCGCTCGATCACCTTCTCTTCGTTATGCGCCGGAATGAGCAGCGTGACGGACGGCAACTCCGGCGAGTCCATCAGCAGCGTGTCACGCTTACGCATATGACGGCGGATGTAGATATAGCCCCCCAACATCAGGATGGTCTGGTAGACAACGAAGGATGTCAGCAGCATCGTGATGACGAAGAGCAATCCATGGATGATGCGGTCGGTCATGTGTTACGTTCTCCCGGCGCCGGGTCCTATCCGGCGGCCATCGTTTTCCCTGTCCCATTATCGCACAAGTTAAGGGTTTTGCCAACCCGATTGAGCGTCCACTCGGACAGCTAGCGGCGCCACAAATAGTCTTTCCCCACGCATCTAGTGTCTTCCTGCCAGAGCGAGCGCCAAATCTGTGGAAGGAGGGACCGTTTACTGGTTCCCGATCGTCACGATCAGCGGCACCTGCTCCAGCAGACGCTCGAATTTTTCCTGTGAGAGCACCAGGTAGACATCGTCGAGGTTGAGCACCGGGTTGCCGCCCGGGCCGTTGCCGATGGCCTGCAGCAACAGCGGGCGGTCGCCGGCGAGCTTGTCGGCGATCGCTTCGTCCTCGGAGACGGCGTAACGGATGGGGCCGGTGATGACCGCGGCGGGCTTCAGGTTGCTCGGGCCCCACAGCTCGCGGCCGTCGAAGCGCAGCAGGCGCGGGAAGAGGCAGTGCGAGAGCAGCGCGCCTTCGGCGTTGATGATGACGCCGGTGTAGGGTCCCGCGAAGCGCTGTGTCGTGTGGCCGCGCGGCATCGGCTTGAGCAGAGTGAGCTTCTCCTGCGGGACTTCGATCGGCTGCGCGTCGAGGGCCTTCATGCCCAGGTAGGTCAGCCCGAATTCACCCCAGATGGGCAGCACCGCGACGATGGTGAAGACACGGCGGTCGGGGTTCCAGAGTTCGTCGACGACGGTCAGGTTACCGAGGAGCCCGTTCATCGCCTGGCGCGCGGTGTCGTCTTTGGTGAGCACCGGAGCGAGGGTGGTGCGCGTGTCGGCCAGGATGGTGGGCAGGTAGCGCCGCGCCTCACCGAGCATCGCCGCCATGGCGGTGGCGCGTGCCTGCGCCCGTGCCAGCGCGCCCGGCCCGGGGGCAAAGCCCTTGCCGACGACCTCCAGTTGGCCGGTGACCCAGTTCACCAGCGCGCCGGGGCGGTCGGTGCGGATCTTATACACGGCCGAGACGATCGGCTGCGGCAGCGTGGCGGGGGGCGCGGCCGGTTTGGCCGTCGGCACCTCCGGCGTGGAGGCCGCCCAGCCGGCCACGGCCGCGGCGAGGAGCACGAGGGGCAGCAGTATGCGGGTCATGGGCAACTCCTTCGTCATCAAGACTTCGGCTTGTCGAGCAGGATGACGATAGACAGCGTGGACAGGAAGTGGCAGTCCGCTTCCTGTTGCACGAGAAAGACGGCGTCTTCCGGACGGAGAATCAGGTCGCCTTGCGACACGCCGCAGGTGCCGACGGGATGGATGAGCATCGGCTTGGCGCCGACGCGGCCCGTTTTCAGCGCCTGCGCCGGCGTGTTGACGTAGCTGCACAGGCCTTTTTGCCCGACGAGCACGGCGTTCACGTCGTGCGTGCCCCACAGCTCCATGCCGTCGAGGGAGACCAGCTTGGGCAGCGGCACGGGGACGTAGTGCAGATCGCGGCAGTCGAGAATCAGCCCGGTGAAGGGCGCCTGGGCCATCTGCATGGGCAACTTGGTGTCGACCAGGGTCATATTCATGGTGGTGTGCTTGCGCGCCCCTTTGGCCAGCGTCTCCTGCTCGAAGGTGAGCAGGCGCGCCGCGGTCTCGGAGAGGCGGTCGTTGCCGCACAGGGGCAGCACGCTCACCAGGGTGAGGATTTTCGTCTCGCTATCCCACGTTTCCGCCGCCGGGTGGACCAACGCCGCCAGCGCGGGGATGGGGTCTTCGGGGAAGACGTGGGTGTTCACGGCGTCGGCAAGGGTGAGGTAGTCGGTCATGTGCAAATCGGCCAGCGCGCCGGCGATCTCCGTGCGGCCCAGCTCCAGCGCGTCCCGCCGCAGGGCGAAGCGGTTGCGCACCCCCGCGGTATTGCCGTGCTGCTGCACCTGCGTGGTGACGAACATGGCCTGCTGCACCCAGTCGATGGACGGCGGTTGCGGTGTCAGCCCGACCCCGACGTTGTAATAGGGGTCCAGCACCGTGGTGGGTTCGATGATCGCCCACACCGGCAGCGCGCAGAGCAGCAATACGCCCACTGCGGCCAGCATCATTCGCATCAGATCCGACCTCCGCAACCCCCGCGGGAACGGGGAAGACTGTACCGTGTGCGACGGGCACACCGCCACGAAGTTATTGTATCATAGATCGGGGGAAAAGCGGTAGTCCGCCGCGCAAGTGGGCGCAGGGGGACGAATTCACCGCAGAGGCGCAAAAAGGTATTTCGTCGTCGTGGCGAAATAAGGGCTCTATCGGAGGTCGCCATGGACTGCGAAAAATGCGGGTCGGCGCTCGACCCCGTCACTCATGTCTGCCCGACGTGCTCCCGCGTGGTGCTCAACCCGCCGCCCGCGGAGACACCCGCCCCGCGGCTGGTCCCGCCCACCGTGCAGATGTCGTCCTCCGCGCCGCAGGTGCCTCCACCGCCGGGGGTGCCATACACCCAGGCGCCGCCTCCGCCGCACGGCGGTTTCCACGCGCCGTCGTCGCCGCACCCGGAGGTGCGGCCCGCGCCGATGACCCCGCCGCCGCCCGGAGGGCTGCACGCGCCGCCGCCCATCGCACGGCCCTATGGGGCACCGCCGGCGTCTTCGTCGATGAACGGGATGGCAATCGCCGCGCTGGTGCTCGGTCTCGCCGGGATGTGCTCCTGCGGCATCACCTCGGTCTTCGGGCTCATCTTCGGCCTGATCGCCCTGCGCCAGGCCAACGAGGCGCCGGAGGACACGCAGAATCGCGGCATCGCCATCGCCGGGGCCGCCCTTTCCGGGGTGACGCTGCTCATCTCGCTGGTGCGCGTGGCGAGCTGCGTGCAGCAGATTCACCCCACGTTTCATTAAAGAGAAGCACGGAGGCTGCACCGATGCAATGCGAAAAATGTGGCAATGAACTGGATGCCTTTGCGCTCGATTGCCCGCGCTGCGTGCGCGCGGCGGCGACCGCGCCACCCCCGATGACGCCACCCCCGCCGTATGCCACGCAGAGCCTTGCCCCTCCGCCGGTCACGCCGCTGCTGGCGCCGCCCTACGCCCGCCCGGCCACCAACGGCCTGGCGACGGCAGCGCTGGTGCTGGGGTTGTGCGGCCTGGTCACCTGCGGCATCAGTTGCCTGGTCGGCCTGCCGCTGGGCATCGTCGGCCTGCGGCAGATCGCCAAGTCCCCCACCCCCGTCGAGGGCCGCGGCATGGCCATCGCGGGCATCGTGATCTCCAGCGTGCTGATCGTCGGCGCACTCGTCTACTTTATCGTTATCTGTTCTCTATGTGCAAGATAGTTCTACCGTAAGCCTGCCTTTATGACCCTCACCCCGTGACCAGCGCCGCCTGCCACGGGCCGAGGTGATCTATCGCGTACAGGCCATACGCGCCGTCGGTGCCGGTTTGCGGCAGCGGGGCGGTAGAACCGTCCATATGCGTGACCCGGAGCGCGGGCGCACCGAGTACGGCCAGCGGCAGCGGGGCGGCGGCGTCGATTGAGGCGTTGAGCACCAGCAAGGCGGGATTGCCGGTCGCGTCGCGCCGCGCCCACAGGGCGGCCTTGTGGAATCCGGGCAGGTAGGCGGACAGCGTGTCGCGCGACAGCCAGCGGCACACCGCGCGCACCTGGGAGGATTTCGCCAGCGACTGCAACGCGGTCCAGGGGTAGTAGCCGAAGGTCGCCACGCGCCCGCCCAGTGTGTTTTCGAACACCCCGCTCACGGGGCCGTAGGCGACACCGGCGAAGTCGATGAGCGTGGAGAGCGGCCGCGCGCTGCCACTGAGCGGTTTGAGCATATACGAGGCCACCGGCCAGAAGCTCGGACGGCAGTCGCGCATCCACCCGGCGAAGCGCCCGTTGAGCGCGTCGGCGGTGAGCACTTCCTGCGTATCCACCCGGCGCTCCCCGGCGATGGCGAAGCCGGTGTGCTCCCCCAGCCCCAGCGTATGCAGGTGTTGCAGCGCCGGGCCGTCGAGCAGCACCCCGCCGGCGAGGGCAGCCAGCAACTCCTCGCGCGAGAGGGCCAGCATGCCGTCGCCGGCGAGCAGCGTCACGCGCGCCCCGGCGGGTCCGTAGGCGAGGGGCAGGCCGATTTCCGACAGCTCCTGCACGAAGTTGTGCACGGTCCCCCACCCCGGCGCGGTGAACCAGTCGCCCCCGGCGTTGGCAGCGGCGTAGGCGTCAGGCGGGTTAGGGCTCCACAACCCCTCCGGCGTGCTGCGCCCGCAGGCCGCCACCGTCGCGTCGAAGAAGGGCCGGTGCGCCTGCACCGCGTCGAAGAGGGGGATATACTCGTCGAAGGGGTCGCCGCTGATGCCCATTACGTTGAGCGCCGTGCCCGTGCAGCCGGCGCCGAGGTAGGCGGCGATCTCCGCCAGGAAGATGGTGACGCTCTTCTTCAGCCGCTGGTAGGGGAAGTTCTCGTGCTCGGACTGGATCTCCGTCAGCGTGGCGGGTAGCGGAGCTACCTGGCGACCGATGCTGTGCGCCTTGCCGATGAGGCCGCAGGGGCTATCGTCGGTGTAAAAGCCGCCGCCCGGGCGCATCTTCACCGGCAGGCCGTTTGGTCCGGCCAGCGCCGTCGCCCACACGTCGTATCCATTGCCGGAGTAGTCGATCTCGCCCGTCATCAACCCCAACTGCAGGGTGGGATTCACCGTGTCCACCGCGGTGCGAATGAGCGTCAGCAGGTCGGCGAGCTTCCCCCGGTTATGCGCCACCCAGCGCGCGCGCACGGCGAGTTGCGCGGGCAACTCGGGGCCGTTGAGGGCCGTGTGCAGCGTCTCCCGCATACGGTACTGCCCTGTCTCCGCGGCAAAGCGCGCCAGGCAGCGGTCGCAGAAGCACGCTTTGGCCACCGGCCCGTTACCCTGCACGCGCACGTCGTCGTCCACCCAGATGAAGTCCGGCCCGGTCTCCGCCATCTTGATGTAGACTTCCGCCACGTAGGCGCGGAAGGCGGGATCGCTGGGGCAGTAGCAGCCGGCGGCGGTATGGCCGTCGATATCCGTCATGCGCGTCCACGGCTCGTTGAGGGAATGCTCCAGGTTCTCGTTCAGGTGGCCGATCGTCGCCAGGTGGTTGATGCCCGTGCGCAGCCCCAACGCCTTAAAGGCGGGGATTATGTCGCGCAAAATGTCCGCCTGCTCGCGCAACTTGGCCAGCGGCGAGGGGGGGTGCGAGTAGCCGGTGAAGAAGGCCACTTCGTCGATGGCGTCGCGGTGGGTCGCCAGCATCGCCAGCACCTCCGCCCGCCGCACGGGATCCCGCCACAACAACGGGCTGATACGATAGGAGATGTAGGCGCGGGTTAGCATGGGATTACCTCCGGGACGCTTATGCCAGCAATCGTGCTCGTGCTCGTGCTCGTAATCGACCGTTTTCTTCAAACCCGGCGCGATCGATTACGATAACGAGCACGATTACGACAAACGGGTAAGGAAAGCGGTTACGTCGATAGGATACGACATGCGACCCCGGCTCTCCTGCAGGAAAACCCGCTTCCCGTCGCGAAAAGGCTTGGCGGGATAACGCCATTCGGGTGCAAGCGAGGATAGCATGCTCATCCCTTATCGTGTCAAGAACCCCTGGAAACGCTTCCCGTACGCCACGATGGCGCTCATCGCGCTCAACGTGTTCGTCTTCGTCTGCACGACCGACAACCATCTGGCGGTACGGGAAGATATCGTGCCGTACTTTGCCCAACTGGGCGTGCACCCGTGGTGGACGCTCTTCACCGCCATGTTTCTGCACGCCGAGATCTTCCACATCGGCGGCAACATGCTCTTCCTGTGGGTCTTCGCGCCGCCGGCGGAAGACCGCCTGGGCATCCCGCGCTTCCTGGCCGTCTACTTCATCACCGGCCTAATCGGCACACTGCTGCAGACGCTGATCGACGTCTGCTTCAACGGCAGCGTCCGCGCGGGGCTAGGCGCGTCGGGGTGCATCATGGGCGTCATCGGCGCCTACTGGTACCTGTTTCCGTGGAGCAAGGTGTGTGTCTTTTACTGGATATGGATTCGCCCGGGCATCTGGGAGGTGGCGGCCTTCTGGATTATCGGCCTCTTCATCGGCCTCGATGTGTTAGAGGGACTGATGAGCCCGGCGAGCGGCGGGGTGGCGAACTTCGCCCACGTCGGCGGCGGCCTGGCGGGGGTGCTGCTCTGCTGGCTGATGTCCGTGAAGCGCGACACGGCGGAGGTGAGCCAGGTGAAGGCCGTGCAGGCGGAGGTGAAGGATATCGCCAACCTCTCCTTCAGCGAGCTGGAGGTAATACGCAAGGACGACCCGTTAAATACGGAAGTGCTCGCGGCTATGCTGCGCCAGGGGGTCGGGCTGGGCTACGCGATACAGGTGCAGCGCGCCTTTCAGGAGGCCGGGCCGGAGCTGATCAACGTGGACCCGCCGCTGGTGCTGCGCTACCTGTTCAACGCGGGCGGGGATTATGCCCTCTACCCGCCGCAATGGCTGCTACGGCTGGCCCGCCTGTGCGAGCAATCCGCCGACGGCGCGCACGCGCTGGCGCTGTATAAATACCTGCACGCCAACTTCCCCACCACCCCGGACACCGAGCTGGTGCTCTACCGCCTCGCCGCGTGCTACTGGGAATTCGCCCACGACGCCCCCCAGGCCCGCGCCTGCCTCACCGAACTGCTCACCCGCTACCCCTACGGCTCCTTCGAAGCCGTGGCGCACAACCTGCAACGGGAGTTGGGGGCCTGAACCGGGATTTGGGGGAACGGTTGGCGCTTTCTCAAGGTCGGATAACAGTGTGGGCTGATAATTCACAGGGATGAAAGGGATGAGGAGGATTTATAGGGATGGTACCGCAGGTGGGCTGGTCAACTTTCCAAAGACACCCGTCATCCCCCAATATCCCATCCATCCCTTTCATCCCTGTGAATTATCAACCCACACCGTTATCCGACTGCAGAGACCGGCCAAACCGTCCCCCAATCCAAAATCCAAAATCCCAAATCCAAAATTGCATCACCACACCCGCACCAGCGCCTGCCGGAATTGCCCCAGGTATTGCCCGTCCCACGTGAGGCGGATGGGGAGGACGTGGAGGCCGGGGGCGGCGTCGGCGGGGAGGGTGCACCAGTGGACCGCGCGGCCCTCGGCGCCGGCGGGGATGGTGACGGGCGGCGCGGTGTCACCCGTCCAACCGACGGGGAGGAGCAACGCGGATTCCATCGTCGCCGCCGCCGGGCCGTAGTTCGTGCACACCACATCCACGCGGATGCGCGCGCCGGCGGGGGCTTCCTGCTCGTAGGGGTAGGCGGTGGCCCACTCGGGGTCGAGGGCGAAGTTCGGGTGCGGGCGGGCGATCAGCGCGGCGAAGTGCTCCGCTCGCCGCCGGTACTGCCCGCGCTGAAAGGCCAGTTGCTCCGCCGTCCAGCGCGCGGGGCGGTCGGAATGCCCGCTGAAGAGCAGGTCGGGCTGGGTGGCCTCCACCACGTCGAGCATGCGCATGCACCCCACGCCGTCGCCCACCATCAGGCGGTTGTAGGCGCAGTAATCGCCCATGTACAGCCCGTGACCACAGGCATCGCCGCAGAAGAGCAGACGCATCCCGTGGCCCTCCACCAGTAGCGCGCCGGCATAGTAGGTGTGCGAGGGCGCGTGGTAGCTGGTGAGGGTGAACTCCTTCCACGCCCACGACTCGCCGTCGGCCAGCGCGCGGTGCACGGGGATGGGGCGCGAGGTGAGGCAGCGCGAGGCGAAGCGGTGGGGGTGCTGCAAGATCTCCGCCTGCCGCGCGTCGGCGAGCACCTGCACGCCCGGGTGGTAGAAGTAGAGGTGGTTCATCGCCCAGTGGTGGTCACCGTGGAAATGGGAGACATAGACGGCGTCGATGTCTTTGAACACCCCCTGCTGCCGCATGGCCGCCAGCTCCCACACCGCGCAATCGTCGCCCAGGTCGGCAAGCAGCGCGGTGCCGTCGTCGGCGACGATGGCGAAGCCGGTGCTCTTCGGGATGCGCACCACGAAGGGCGGTGGGTCGACGATCTGCTCGGGGCTCGTCGGCGCGGGTTTATATGTCTCACGCACCGCCGTCAGCGCCTGCAACGTGGCAGCCACCGCGCCGCGCACGTCGCCGAAGGGGGCGCCGTGCGCGGGCACCAGCGTGTCGGCGTCCGTCTCCGCCAGGCGGGTCAATGAGGCATCCAGCGCGCGCGTGCCGATGCCGTGGCTGTCGCCGTAGGTGACCTGAAACGGGTACAGCTCCCAAAACTGCCCCGCGCCGTGCAGGTAGTCGCCGCTGAAGAGCACGCGCCGCCCGTCCGCCTCCACCAGATACGCCCGCGACCCGAGCAGCGGCTCCAGCGCGAGCACGCGGATGCGGAAACCCTCCCAGACGATCTCGTCGCCGTCCGCCACCGTCTGCGCCACCGGCAGCGGCGTCACGGGCACTTCGTTCACGGGTTGAAAGGTCCAGCCGAATTGCGGCGAGGTGCCCACCCAGCGGCGCGGCCAGTCGTTCCAGTAGGCCATCGGATCAGAACAGAGCGCCGCCGCTTCGCCCGCCACCGTCAGCGCGGCGTCGGGGAAGGCCTCAGCGCCCGCCATATGCGCCCGCCGCGGCCCGGTGACGCAGATGCGCTCCACTCGCGTGATCCCCAGCGCCGCAAGGCGGGCGGGCGTCACGGTATCGCAGCAGTCAAACAGCACCGCCTTTGCCCCAACACGCAACACGCCGGTATGCACCGCGCCGGGGAGAACGAGCAGGTGGTCGGAGAGGGTGATGACGTCGGACATGGATGTTACCTCAATTGTGGTGGAGAGTGAAGATAGCGGGGCTCTCGCCCTCTTCCAGACAGCAAGTCTCTGTCAAACTGATGCTGTCCTCGTTCAACACTTGTAGTCTGGAAGAGGGCGGGAGCCCCGCCGAACTTACGTATGCTTACCCCGCCCGTCCCGCATTCCCAAACGCCACCCGGTGGGCGCGGGCCATCACTTCGTCGAAGAGGCGGTCGGCGCGGGTGGCGTCGTCGGCTTCCACGATGATGCGCAACAGGGGCTCGGTGTTGGAGGCGCGGATGTGCACCCAGGCGTCGTCCCACTCCACGCGGATGCCTTCGGTACGGTCGGAGGGTTGGGCGGCGTAGGCCTCGCGGAAACCTTCCAGCACCTGGTAGACCAGGTCGGGCGGGCAAGCAAGGCTGCCTTTGCGCATGTAGAACTGCGGCAGGCGGTCGACGAGCAGTTGCAGGCTCTCCCCGGTGGCGGCGATGGCTTCGAGCACCAGCCCGAGGGTGAGGAAGCCGTCGAAGGCCGCGGCGGTGGGCAGCACGGCCACCCCGCCGCTGCCCTCGCCGGCGAGCAGGGCGCGCTCGGTCTGGGCGCGGTCGATCACGTGGCCTTCGCCGATCAGCGTGCGCACCACCGGTTGCCCGTAGGTGCGCGCCACCTCGTCCACCATGCGCGAGGTGCTCAAGTTCGTCACCACGCCGTGGTAGGTGCCTTCCGGCGCGCGCGAGGCGCGGCGGCCCAGCAGGTAGTCGGCCACCAGGGGCAGGGTGTGCTCCTCGGAGAGGGGCGTGCCGGTGGCGGTGACGAAGCCGATGCGGTCGCCGTCGATGTTGATCGCCGCGCCGAGGTCGGCTTCCAGGTAGCGCAGCAGCGCGCCGAGTTGGCGCATGTTGGCGGCGGAGGGCGCGGGCGGGTGGGCGAACTCGCTGCCCGGCTCCTCGTTGAGCGGGATGAGCGTGCAGCCCAACTCGTGCAGGAAGCGCGCCATCAGCGGGGCGCCGGTGCCGTTGCAGAAGTCCACCGCCACGCGCAGGTGCTGGCGGCGGATGCGCTCGACGTCGAGGGCGGCGCAGAGGTGGGCGACGTACTGCTCGGCGAGATCGGGGGCAGGCGTCCACGTCTGCAGGCGGTCCCACGGCACCTGGGTGAAGTCGGCGGCGTGGTAGATGTCCATCACCTCTTCCGAACTCACCGCGTTGAGCAGGGCGCCGTCGGGGCCGAGGAACTTGAGGGCGTTCCAGCGGGCGTCGTTGTGGCTGCCGGTGATGGAGAGCCCGCCCGCGGCGTGCAAGGTGCGCACGGCGAAGGAGACCAGCGGCGTGGGGCAGACGCCCAGGTCGACCACAGCACAGCCGGTGGAGAGCAGGCTGGAGAGCGCCGCCGCGCGCAGCATCACCGACGACTGCCGGGTGTCGCGCCCGATGACCACCGTGCCGCCGTCGCAGTAAGTGCCGAAAGCACAGGCGAAGTCCACGATCAACCCCGGCGTGAGCGGCTCCCCCACCACCCCGCGCACCGACGATGTCCCGATCTTCAGTTGCCGCATGATGGCCCTCCGCCCGTATTGTACCCCAGCGGACGGGGGGTGGGAAGGGTGAGGGGGACAAAAGTGGGAAGTGTGGAGGTGCGGAATGCGGAGATGGGGGTCATCCGTTCTCCTCCTCGTCCAGCGCCCGGATGTCCGCGGCCAGTTCCTCGGGGGTGACGACGGCGTGTTGGCCGCCGGGCACGGGAAAGACGCCGACCTTGCGCCCATCCTGCGTCAGACCGGGGGTCCAGCGCTCCAGCCACTTGTCCAGCGGAATGGCCTCGGGGGTGCTGCCGCTCCAGGCGTCGATGGCGCAGGCCGCGGCGAAGCGCGGATGGGGCCAGATGGGGGCGAACTCACCGCCGACGTCGTCGGTCGCGAGGACAAAGCCGTCGGTGCCGCGCAGACTCCAGATCTCTTTTCCATCGACGAACCGCTCGATGGCGTATTCGTAGCGTTCTTGCGCCGACAACTTGGTGACGGCGGCGAACTCGGCAGCGTTGAGTTGGTATTCCATGGCGGCACCTCGTTGTGTATGGTTCCAAGGGATTGATTCGGCGTGGGGAGTGACCGTTCCTGTTCGTGCTCGTGGCCGTCATCGAACGTACCTGTCCATACGCCGTTTTACCGTCGTTCCGCGCTCCCGCGCGGACCCCACCCCCCCGCCCCTCCCCCAGGCGCCTCGCACCACTCGGCTGGGAGAGGGGAGCAGCGTGGGCCGATTACGATTACGAGCACGATTACGCGCTACCGGCGTATCAGCCCCACCAGCCCGACGCAGATGATGGTCACCAGGGCGACGGTGCGGAAGGTTTTTTCGTCGATGCGGTTTTTGAGCCAGATGCCCAGGAGGGAGGCGAGGAAGGCGGGGACGAGGGCGGCGGCGCCGTAGAGGAGGGCGGTGGGGGTGATGAGGCGGAGCTGCGTGTAGGCGGCGACGGAGACGATGTTGAGGATGAAGAAGTAGGCCATCAGGTTGCCGCGGAAGGCGTCTTTGCTCCAGCCGCGCGCGAGGGCGAGGAAGACGACGGGCGGGCCGGATTGTCCGATGCAGCCGTTGAGCCAGCCGCTCACCAGACCGAGGCCGGTGTCGAGGGCGGGGTGTTCGGGGAGGCGCGGCGGGCGGAGGAGGAAGAGCAGGCCGAAGCTCAGGGTGATGCCGCCGACAATGAGGCGCAGCGTGCCGGCGTGCAGGTGGGCCAGCGCCCACGCGCCCGGCAGCGTGCCGACCACACCGGCGGCGGTGAGCAACGCGATGCTGCGCCAGGCGATGACGCGGCGGGTTTCGACGACCACGACCAGATTCATGAAGAGCGTGAGCAGCGAAAAGGCGACCACCGCCAGGTCGGGCGGCAGCATGAGGAAGAGCAGCGGCATGGCCACCAGCGCGCTGGCGAAACCGACCACGGCGCCGACCAGCACGCCCAGCGAGGCGATGAGGGTGAAGAGGAGGAGGGCTGTCACGGGTGCGACATTCTTTCCTCCGCCGTCGGCAGCGTGATCTCTACCGTCGTCCCGCTGCCGGGGCGGCTGGTGAGGGTGAGCGTGCCCCCCTGGGCCTCGATGAGGGCGCGGGCGATGCGCAGGCCGAGGCCGCTGTGGCGTTCGTGGGTGTTGCGCACGGTGTCCACGCGATAGAAGGGGTCGAAGAGGTAGGGCAGGTGTTGCGCGGCGATGCCGCGGCCCGTGTCGCGCACGCGCAGACGAATGGGCGGCCCGGCGTCGAGTTCCACCGACACCACCGCGTCCGCCCCGGCATAGCTGATGGCGTTGTCGATCAGGTTGTCGAGCACCTGGGCCAGCCGATCGGGGTCGGCCTGCGCCAGCAGCGGCGGGCCGTCGGGCACAGGGGGCAGGTGGATGCCCGCCTCCGCGGCGGGAGTGGCATGCGCATGCAGCGTGTGGGTGGCCAGCTCGCGCAGGTCCACCGGCTGCGGGTGGATGGGCAGCTCGCGCAGGTCGAGCTTCGCCAGTTCGAGCAGGTCGGTCACCAGGTGCAGCATGCGGTCGGAGGCGCGCACCAGCGATTGCACGGCGCGGTCACGGCGCTCCGGCTCGTTGGCGAGGCCTTCCGCCAGCGCGCCGGACATGGTGCGCATAGTCATCACCGGCCCGCGCAATTCGTGCGCCACGTCGGCGAGCAGTTGCCGACGGCGGTGCGCGTCGTCTTCCAACCCGGCGATGTGCTGCGAGACCTGGCCGGCCATGTCGTGCAGCGCTGCCGCCACCTCGCCGAACTCGTCCTCTCCCTGGGCGGGGATGCGGTGCTCAAAATCGCGCGCCTGGTAGGCCTTCGCCCCCGCGGCGAGGGCCTGCAGGGGCCGGGTGAAGCGCCGTGCCAGCAGCACGCCAAGGCTGAGGGCCAGCAGTAACGTGATGACCGAGCGCAGCACCAGCGCGCGCACGGCGACGGCGTAGCTGGCGCGCGGGGGAGCACCGGTGGGCGGACGGGTGTCCGGCGGGCCGCCGTTCGGATCACCCCCCGGTTGTGGCTGTGCCCCCATCCCGTCCGGCGGCGGGTTTTGCCCGTCCGGCGGGTTCATGCCATCCGGCGGGGGTTGCGCCTCCGCGCGCCCTTGCGGAGGGGTGGTAATGCTCGGTTGCACGCCGATCAGGAAGTCCGTCAGCCGGAAGCGTGGCTCGGGGATGGGGTGCGGATAGAGATCGGGGCGCGCGAGCATCTGCTGGCGGATGGCCAGGATATTCTGCCGCGCCATGTAGTAGGCCGAGGAAGCGCTGAGCACCCAGCTCAGCACGATGGCGAGCAGGATGGAGAGCATGAGCTGCCACTGGACGCGCGACACCCGCTTACTCTTCCGGTCGGAAGGCATAGCCCACTCCTCGGATGGTGGCGATGGGTACCGGGTCCAACCCGGCGTGCTGCAGCTTTTCCCGCAGGCGGTAAACATGGTTGTCGACGAGGCGCAGCTCCCCGAAGAAGTCGCCGCCCCACAGGATATCCACAAGTTGGTTGCGCGAGAAGACGTTGCGCGGGCGACGCAGCAGCGCGGCGAGGAGGTCGAATTCGGTGGTGGAGAGGGTGACGGCCGTCCCGTGCACGGTGACGCGGCGCTCCTCCTGGAAGAGCGCCAGTGCGCCCCAGTGCAGCGTGGGGGTATCCTGGGTGCCGCGGCGGGCGCGGCGGAGCATCGCCTTGATGCGCGCCGCCAGCTCGGTGGCGTAGAAGGGTTTGGTAACGTAATCGTCGGCGCCCTTTTCCAGCGCGCGCACCTTGTCGATCTCCCCTTCCCGCGCGGAGAGCATCATAATGAAGGCGTCGGACTCGCGGCGGATGGCTTCGCACACCTGCACGCCGTCCAGCCCGGGCATCATGATGTCCAGGATCACCACCTCCGGCGTCTCGGCGCGAAAGATCTCCAGCGCCGCCCGCCCGTTATCCGCGGTATGCACCTGAAAGCCCTCCGCCTCCAGATACCAGCGCAGGCCTTCCACTAGGTCGCCGTCGTCGTCCGCTAAGAGAATGCGTGTCGGCATATGACCTCTCCCGGAGAGAATGCAAAGTGAAAAATGAAAAATAGAAAGTGGAAAATGGATAGTGCTCTCTCGTGTGTCAACTTGCTTCTATATAGAGGGGCATTTTGCCTTTTTCACTTTCCATTTTTCATTTCGCATTATACCACACGGGCCGCCTATCCCCCCGGAAGACGGCCCGTGTGGCGTGTCGGCGCCGCGTTGCGGTCGCGGGCACCGAGACTATTTCGCCGCGGCCTGCGCGGCAGCGGGGGTAACCGCCGTGGCGATGAGCGTGGCGTCGTCGATATTCACTGCGAGCACCTGCCCGCCGCGCAGCACGTAGAGCACATGGCCGCGCAGCACGAGGGTCGGCGCCTGGGCGTGGGGCGGGGGCATGCCCGGCCCACCCGGCTGGCCATCCGCACTTGGGGGCGTGGCGCCGGCGTCGGGCATGTCGGTATTGGGGGCAGGCACGGCGGCGGTCGGCGCGTTTTGCGCCGCGGCGCCGGTGGCGGCAGCCTGCGGCGGCGCCGCGGGGCGGGCCGGCGCGGGCAGCTCACCCTGCACGGTGATGGTGAAGGCCACGGGGTCGATGCGGTAGAAGGTGTGCCCGCTCACCGCCAGCAGCACCTCGGTGGAGCCGACCTGGCCCAGCAGCAGCGCGCCCGGCGGCGGGGGGCCTTGCGGCGGCTTGGTGGCATCCTTCGTCGTGGCGGCGGCGGTGCCTTTGGTTGCCTGCGCGGGGCGCAGATCCAGCGTGTTCAGCGGTTTCAGCGCGGCGTCATATTTGCCGAGGAGGGGGCCTTCCAGCACGAAGACGCCGGCGGTGCCGACCTGCATGGTGGCCGGCGGAGGGCCTTGCATCAGTGGTCCCTGCCCCTGCCCCTGGGGTGCGCCGGCGCCCGGTGCGCCGACACCCCATTGCGCGAAGGCGGTGGTGGCGATGCCCACCGCCAACAGCGTGGCGGCGGCGGTGATGGACAGCGTACGCGTGGTCATGGTCCGATCCCCCTTCCCAACCGATGCTCCGGAACGGCGCCCGTCCCGCGAGCTGACATTACCATCCTACCGCTCGATCATCACGGCAAGATCACAGGGGGATCGTAGTTGCGTGAAGTGTCGGCGGGGTGGCGGGGAATGGGGGAATGGGTCGGGCTCTTAGCCCTGTTCCAAACAGCCCTCCGGGGGCGCCTCACCCCCCAAATTCCCGAAAGAAAACCGCAAAGACGCTAAGGACACAAAGGACGCGCAAAGAGAAGAGGATTGGGCCGAGAGGGTCAGCTGTGCCTGAGTGCCGCCTTCTCGGTGCGCAGCTTATATAATCTCTTCGCGGTCTCCTTTGCGTTCTTTGCGTCTTTGCGGTTTTCTTACGAGTGACTTCAGAATAGACCTGCTCCGGTGATCGGCCCTGCCCCATTCTCACCGGGCGGGCGGGGGGGCGCCTTGCAGGGCTTGGGCGCGTTGTTGGAACTTGGCGGCTTCGTCCATCATCCCCTGGGCTTGCGCGTAGGATGCGGCGCGGTAGAGGAAAGGGATCATCATGGTGGCCGCCGGGCCGTTGGCGTGTTCGAGGGCGGTGAGCGACGCCTGGACGAGGGCCGCGGCTTTGGCGTACTCGTGCAGGGCTGAGTACCCTTCGGCGGCCTGCCCCCGGAACATCGCCGCGCCGATGACATCCGGTATCCCGTCGATGAGGGCCGTGACGCGTGCCAGCACGGTCTCCGCCTCGGGCGCCTGGTTGCCGGCCGCCAGACTCATCGCCAACTGAATGAGCGGGAAGCACAGGGCCGGGCCGGTCTTCCCCTGGGTGGTTTCCTGCAGCGTCACCAGTTGCCGATACACCGCGATGGCCTTGTCCGGGGCTTTCTGGTTGGTGTAAAAGGTGCCCAGCCGCTGCAGGACCATGCTCTCGCTGCCCGGTTTGCCGGTGGCGAGGGCGCGCGCCTGCAGCAGGGCCGCTTCCGCCTTGTCCGGTTGCTGTGCGGCGAGGAGCACGTCGGCGCGTGCCTCCAGGGCCTCGATCATCGTCGCGGGGTTCGCCCCCGCACCGGCCGCCGTCACCGCCAGCAGGCGCTGTGACAGCGCCTCCGCCTGCTCGGGTTTGTTCTGCGCCACCGCCAGGCGCACCCCCTCTTGCAGCAAAGGCACCAGGTGGGCATCCTTCTCCCCGAGCAGCCCCGTGCCGAGGGCGAGCGCGTGCTGCAGCGTGGCTTCCGCCTCGACGGGGTGCTGCTGGGTTTGATACGTCGTGGCGAGGGTCAGCAGGGCCGTAAGCACCGTCGGAGCGGTCGGGACGGCGGCCAGCGCCGTGATGTGCGCCTCACAGGCGCGCGCGGAGCCGAGGTCGGTGTTGCGGACGGCCAGTTCCGCCACGCGCTGCAGCGTCGCGAGGCGCACCTCCGTCGGTTGATGGGCGTTGTCGCCGATGGTGATCGCGCGCAGATAGGCGTCCTGCGCCGCTTTGCCCGGCGCCTGCGCGATGCATTCCGCGCTCTGCGCGTACAACACGGGCAGCAGCACGACATCGTCGTGGCCGGCGCGACCCTCCAGGAACCCGAGCAACTGCACGTACGTCGTCTGCGCCAGGTCGTGATCGCCCGCGGCGCGGTAGGCGTCGGCGAGCTGCAGGCCGAACTGCTGCGTCTGGCTCACCGGCACATCCGGGTTATGCGCGGCCAGCACGACCATGCTCTTCAGCGTGGCGGTGGCGCGCGCGGTGTCCTGCGCCATTTGGGCGAGCTGGACTTGCTTGCTCATCAGCGGGAGCAGTCGGGCGTCGGTCATGCCGTAGGCCTGCTGGCCCAGCGTCACCATCCGTTGCACCGCGGCGGCGGCGTCGGGAATCTTCCGCTGGAACATGTCGCAATCCGCCAGGGCACTCAGCAGCGGCAGCAAGCTCGGATCCATCTTCCCGGTCAGTGCTTCCTGGTGCGCGAGGGCTCCTTGCAGGGTGGCTTCCGCGTCGGGCAGTTGGCGCAGGGCGAGCTGATACGACGCCAGTTGGATGGACAGCGGTGTCAGTATCGTGCTCTGCCCGCCCGGGAGCTGGGGGGCCAGGGTGACCAACCGTTTCAGGATGGCGACGCATTTTTGCGGTTGCTGCTGCATCTGATAGAGCATCTGCAATTGCATCAGGGTCTGAAAGGTGCGTGACAGATCGGGGGTCGGCTGGTGGTCGTCGATGGCCAGCGCGCGGAGCAGGTCGGTTTCCGCCGCGGGCAGATGCGCCTGGCCGCGGGCGCACTCCGCCCGTTGCTGGAGAATGATAATCAGCGACGGGTCATCCGGGGTGGTGGCGCGCTCCTGCGCAGTGAGAGCGCGCGTATAGGCCTCGTACGCCTCCGGGTACTGACGCGCCCCCTGCGCGGTGCGCGCCGCGCTGAGCGCCTCGGTAACCGCTGCCGGAGGGTCTTCCGCGTGCGCCGGCCACGCCACCAACCACACCAGGGAGAGGAGCAGCACACCGTTGAGCACGCGCGACATAAGCACCTCCTGGACGTTGTCGTACATACCAAATACCGTTCAACAGTCGTTCCGCGCTCCCGCGCAGCCCTCACCCCAACCCCTCTCCCAGCGTGGAGAGGGGCTCTGACGGATGCGGACATTTGAACGGGATTGCGTACTGACCCGTAGTGTAAGGAACGGGGCGGGCGGTGTCAAGGTGGGGCGACGACAGCGGGGGCGCCGGAGGAAGAAGATACAGGCATAGATAGATTTCTGCAAGCCATCCTTGACGTGTGGTACGGGCGGTTTTATGCTATTCCGGACAGAAGGTGCGTAATGCCGTTCAACACACTGATCGAACAGGGATATCTCGTCACGCTGGTCAATGATCTTCCCACGCGCAAGCAACATGCGAATATCATCGTGTATGACGCAGAAGACGTGGGGCACCCGTTGTTCCCGCCGGCACCAGACACGACGATGCCGGTGGCAGCCGAATATCGCCACATCTTCTGCGGGCCGCATGAGGTGAAAGGCGCCGAATGCCCGAATTGCCGGCAACCGATGCCGCGCCTGCTGGCGCTCGACACCCAGGATCCGCGCCTCGGCCTGACGGATCTCCCGTGCCGCTTGTTGCCGCTCTTCTTCTGTTTCCGGTGTGATCTGTGCATGGACGCGCTGTTTTATCGCGTCCATGCCGATACGGAGATCGGAATACTCAGCTATAACAAAAACGAGGCGGAACAACCGAAGTACGGATGGGGGCAGGAAGGAACTGACCACTGGGTGCAACCGCCATTTTATCCCGGCACCCCAATTGCTTTGCGCCCACTCACCGTGGACGAGCAGCGGTACTTACGCATGGATTGGAAAACCGACCCTTTTAGCTCGGAATGGGCGACATTCCTTCCTAAAGAAGATCAAATTGACTTGTATCGCCACCGACATCAGATCGGCGGGCAACCATTGTTAGCGGGAAATTCTCCCGATATCTGTCCCGAATGCCAGGCACCGATGCCGTTTCTTGCCAGTATTTGTGATGAGTGCCTACGCGAGGACGGCTTCACCGGTGATGACTTTCAACTGCTCGTGCACTTCTGCCGCACATGCAATATCGTGGGAATGGATATGTATAACCCCATGTGAATCGTCTCCTGCGATCACGCTTCATCCTACCGCGTCATCGGCGGGGGCGAGGGGCAGGATGATGGTGAAGCGGCTGCCGCGGTTGGGGCCGTCGCTTTCGGCGTGGATGCTGCCGTCATGGAGGGCGATGATGTGGTGGGCGATGGCGAGGCCCAGCCCCCCGGCTCGTTCGTCACGCTCGACCTGGCGGAAGGGTTGGAAGAGCGACGGCAGCTCCTCCGGGGAGATGCCGCGTCCGGTGTCCTCCACGATGAGGAGCGCGCGGTTGCCGTCGCGCGCACCGCGCACGGTGATGGTGCCGCCCGCCGGGGTAAATTTGACGCTGTTGCCGAGTAGATTGCCCAGGCACTGCTGCAGGCGCGTGGGGTCGGCGTCGATCGGCAGCGGCGTGTCGCCGGGGGCGTAGACCAGCGCCAGTCCGTGCGACTCGGCCAACTGCCGGATATCCTCGACCGCCTGCTGCAGTTGCCCCCCGACGTCCGTCCGTTTGCGTTGCAGCGTCATTTTGCGATAGATCAGCCGGGACATCGCCAGCAGTTCGTCGACCAGCGCCTTCTGCCGCACGGCATTGCGATGCACGATGGGCATCGCATACGCCAGGGTCTCGGGCGTCCCGGCGCGCAACGCCTCCTCCGACCAGCCCAACATGGAGGTCAATGGCGTCTGCAGCTCATGCGAGAGCACGGCGAGGAACTCGTTTTTCTGCCGATCCGTCTCCCGCAGCGCTTCCTCTATCTGTTTGCGTTCGGTGATTTCGTGCGCGTTTACCAGGAAACCCGGGCGCCCCTGGTACTCGATCCGGCTGACCTGGAAGTCGAACCAGCCGGCGTGCGTGCCGTCCTTCCGGATCACCGCTGCTTCGTAGCGCATCGGCGCCGCGTCTCCCCGCAGGCGGCACGCATGGTACTCCACCAGGCGCGCCCGATGGTCGGGGTGGATAAGGCCCGCAAAGGGCTGCCCCAGCACTTCCTCGGCCCGATACTCCCCGCGCGCGAGCAGGAAGGGGTTGACGTAGACGATCACGCCGTCCTGGATGATCGCGATGCCGTCCAGGGTCGTCTCGGCGAGCATGCGGAACTGCTCTTCGCTCTCCCGCAGCGCCATCTCCGCCTGCTTGCGCGCCGTCACATCGATCATCACGCCGTAGGAACGCGTGGGCTGACCGGCAGCGTTGCGTTCGATTTGCCCATGGGATTCCATCCAGCGCACCGCGCCGTCCGTGCGGATCATGCGGAGTTCGCTGGTGTAATACCCGCCGTAGACCAGCGCGTGGGACACGATCGCTTCGGCGGTTTCCAGATCGTCCGGATGCACGTGCGCCCGCCAGAGCTGATAGTTCGGCGTCACCGCGCCGGGCGCATAGCCCAACAGGCGGTAGTGCTCGTCGTTCCACACCACGACGCCGATGGTCTTCCGGTCGTCCCAGGTGGCGAGTTGCCCGGCGGACAATGCCAGCGCGAGGCGCTCCTCGCTTTCGCGCAGCGCCGCCTCCGTGCGTTTCCGCCCGGCGATATCTTCGCTCACGCGGATGGTGCCGACGATGGCCCCGGACGCGTCGCGAAAGGGGACGGAGGAGACGTTGGTCCAGTGCTCGTGTCCCGCGTCATCGGTGAAGCGGCACTCGAGGCCGGATGTCTCCGCTGTGCCGTCCCGCGCCGGCGTGTCGGGCCAGTCGGCGGCGCAGCGTTGCGGCAGGCACTGCCGATAGGCGGTGTTGCTGATCTGCGTCTCCCCCCGGGCATCGGTCAGGGCGATCCCCACGGGCAGTTGTTCGAATAACGCGCGCAGATGCGCCGCGTCCGGCAGGGGTGCCTGCCCGGCGTGCATGGTCAGCACCAGGCCGTCGCACGCGGGCGCGACGCGGAAGGCAGCGGGGCAGTCGGGGGCGGGCGTCGGCAGCGCAAAGGCGTGGGGTTGCCGGTCGACCATGGCGGCGCGGAGGTGCGTCTCCAGCGCCGTGCCGCGGAGGTGGGGACAGGCCTCCCAGAAGCACAGCGCCGGCAAAGGAGTCGCGGCGACGCCGAAAAAGGCCGCGGCGGGGGCGTTCAGGTAGTCGATGTGCCAGTCGGCGGCCAGCACGCAGAGACCGTCGCTGAGACAATCCAGCGCCTCGGTCAGGTACGCGGGCAAGGAAGCCGTGGCGGGCAACAGTGCAGTCATGGCGTTTCCTTCGCAGTGGCGCACAAACCCGGATTATACATGTCGAGAGCTTACCTTCCAGGCAAGCGCTCATCTACCTGTCGGAAATATACGACATCGGGGGCGGACGTGCAAAAAAAGAACGGTGCGGTGGCGTGCGGGCGCAAGGGGGGGGTGGTGGGCAAGAGGGGACTCGAACCCCTACTCCGAATGGAACCAGATCCTAAGTCTGGCGCGTCTGCCAATTCCGCCACTCGCCCGTGCGGAGAGGATAGCATTGCGGGCGGAGTGGCGTCAAGGTCACGTGGCCGGTTTGCCGCTCAGCAGGGGTTCGGAGGAGTGGGCCAGACCCGCCAGGCGAGCCCCGTGGTCCAGCAGCGTGAGCAGAAACTGCTGGGTAAAGACGGGCACCGGCTGAGCGGGTCCGGACTCCGTGCGCCCGCGGAGGAGCGCGGTCACGTCGGCGTGCCGTGCGAGCACGTCGCGCGTGAGGGTTTCCGGTAGGAGCAGGGCGTCAAGGTCGCACGGACGCACCGCGTGCAGCGGCAAGCGGGCACCGGGCCCGGCGGCGGCGGGGAAGTAACGCCCCCCCACCGGCAGCAGCGCCCCGCCGGTGGGCACCAGCAGCAAGACCTGCACCCCCAGCGTTTCGAGACGGGTGCGGAGCGCGGCGATGGCCGCCAGCGTCACGCCGTCGATAACCAGTAGTCCGATTCGTGGTGCACGCACGGGCCCCTCCGTCCTTTCCGCGCCGTCGCTAACCCTATTGTGCACCCGCTCGGGGCGGCGGAACCGCCACGTTGTACGCGCCGCCGACACGCGTGGGGCGCGTGGAAACAGCATACCGCCCCGACGCCGCCACCCGCCCGCGCGCCCACAAGGAGGAACCGCGCCTCGCGCGTCGCATTACACCGGATAATGGCGCATTATTCGCCAATCATGTGGGGTGCCTGCCTCCTGGCGCTGCTGCCGGGACGCGGATCGATGCGGCGGGGGGGATTGGGGCGGCGCCGGCCAAGGAGAAGACCGTTGCAGGGAAGAAAGGGGGGCGGTAATGGAATTAGCCATCCAAATGTTACTCGCGATATCGGCGGCGTTGTTCGTCTTTGGTCTACCCATTTATGGCATCAGCGCGCTTCGGCATGGCCTCAAAGAAAAGAAACGCTGGGCCGTGGTGCGCGGCAGCATCGCGCTGGTCGTTTTCGCCTGCGGCATCGCCGGAGGAGTTGTCGTCTACCGGTGGTTCGCGGATGCTTTCAACGACAACAGGAACCCAAAAGATTACACACGCGTGTTACGAAAATGGGACCCAAGCGGATTGGCAACGCATTTCCCGCCGGCCATTCCCGCGGATGCGACGAATGTGCATTTCTTCTATCGTCCCGGCGAGGGGCAGGGGGCGTCAATACTTGAACTTGAGTACCAGACCACCCCAGTGCAAATCCGCCAACTGCGCACGCAATTCTTACAGCAGAAACACGTAACCTGCCATGGGGGTGAGGAAAACGATATCGTGCCGGATTGGCTAATTAACCTCAATGCCTCCGGGGTGGCTTTTTCACCTTTCACATCAGATTACCAAATAATCGGCCTCTTCCCACCTGCACCCGTACAAGGCAGTTGCGGCCTTGCGTTACTCATGGCGAAGAACGAGATTACGTATTGGGCGGTGTGGGGCGGGGATTAACGCGGCCCGGGCGTCCTAAAGGGCAGCAGGCGCGACAGGGAGAAATAGAGGGCTATAACGGTGTGGGGTGGGCGAAAAGTTCGGCTGGGGGTGCTGATCGCGCTGTGTCTGGTGCTGGCGGGGCTGCTGACGTCCGGCTGGGTGAGCGAGCAGTGGTTGCATTGGCGTGGGCGGCCGGACATCACGGCGGCGCTGGCGTGCTGGCCGTGGCCGGGGGTGGTGGTGGCGCACCCGCACGCGGGGGTGACGCGCTGGAGCGCGACCTCGGCGGACGGCACGGCGGTGCAACTGCTCGACTTCGACTTCACCGCGAACCCCGCGCTGCGGGTGGAACTCTACGACCGCGATGAAGACGACGACCACCCCGGCGACGACCAGGTCGACTGCGGATCCTACGGCGTCGGCCACGCGACCGGGCACCTGAACGCCGTCGGGCGCGGGCAGGTGGTCGCGGCGTGGAACGGGCTCTTCTTCAACATCGCGAGTATGCGCCGCACGAGTCAGAATCTCTTCACCTACGGCGCCCATGTCGCCCCGGTGGTGTTGCACGGCGTGACGCGCTACAACGTCGGCCTGGTGCGCTGGGCGGTGGGGGTGAAGCAGGGGGCGCACGGCCCGGCCTTCGATGTGCTCTTCAAGCCCACGCCGGAGGCGCTGGCCGCGCACTTCGCCTTCGCCGCCGAGGGCGCGCAGTGCCTGGTCCACGACGGGCGGCCGCTCATGCTGGCGCCCTTCCCCAAGGCGGACGAGACGGCGTATCCCCCCTCGCGGTGCGACAGCCCCGCCGAGGCGGGCTACGTGCACATGGTGGATCACCTCCGCACCTCGCGCACCTCCATGGGCTGGTCGCGCGACAATACGCACTTCTACCTGCTCATCGCGAAGGATCCGGGGTACGAGGCCGAGAGCATATACGCGGTGGCGCATCGCCTGCCCCACGCCGGCGGCGGGTGGACGGTACCGGACTTGCAACGCTTCTGGCGGCAGTTCGGCGCCTGGGACGCGGTGAACGTGGACGGCGGCGACATGACGCAGCTCACGACCCTGCGACCGGACGGGCAATACGATCTGGTGCCGCCGCGCATCGCGGGATACGACATGCACGCGGTGCTGCCCGCCGACTGCGCCGGCGCGCCGGGCGGGGGCAGCATCATGTACTTCTTCGTGCGCGACCTCACCGGCACATCAAATCCTCCGCGCCGTGTTCCCAGCCATCCCTCTCCGGTGCTACAATAAGACGAACCCACGGGAAAGGACCGCTGTTATGTATATTCTCGGCATTACCGGCAGCCCGAAAGGGGCGAAAAGCCAGACGCGGCGCTTGATGGAGAGCGTGCTGGCGGGGGCGCAAGCGACGGGCGCGACGACCGAACTGGTCGACCTGTCCACGCTGGACGTGAAGTATTGCACCGCGTGCGGCGCGTGCTATGCGAAGGGCGCCTGTGTCATCAACGACGACTACCCGCCGCTGCTCGCGAAGATGCTCGTCGCCGACGGGCTGGTCTTCGGCTCCCCGCTCTACTTTTCCAGTTGCACGGCGCAGTTCAAGACGATGCTCGACCGCATGGCCGACCCCATCCACACGCAGCGCTTCCTGGGCAAGTACGGCTGTGCGGTGGCGACCTCCGGCGGGCCGGAATTCCCCGAAGTGAACGACTACCTGACCAACGTGCTGGTGCGCTTCGGCGCCTTCAGCGTGGGCAGCGTCGGCTGCGCGGCGATGATGCCCGGCGCCATGGAGCGCGCGCTGCCGGACGCGACCGCCCTCGGCGGCACGCTGGCGCAGGCCATTGCCGACCGTCCCGTCTTCGCGGATCAGCAAGCGATCCACGCCGCCATGCACGCGCGCTTCAAGGCGCTGGTGACGATGTCGCAAGAGCGCTTCCCCTACGAATACGCCTACTGGCAGCAACAGGGCTGGCTGGATTGACGCGCGGCCCGGTGTTAGAAACTATCTCAAAACGCCTCGCAGTCGCCTCGCGGGTCTTCTTCGCGCCTGGCGTTGTTCGCTTCGCGAACCCAAGCCGTTTCACTGCGTGAAGCCAGCGGGTTGGATTTTCTAGCATGTATGACCTCATACACTCCCGAAAATCCGCCTAGCCAGTCACGAAGAA
>CAIYQO010000286.1 GCA_903928345.1 uncultured bacterium
CACGTATAGTTGCCAGTGGTGGCAATCAAGTATTCAGTGTATTGGCGTGCGGTGAGCATAGCAGCAACAGGGGTATACCCACTCACCAAAGACACCAAACATTACGATATCGTTATGGAGTAGCAAAGCGAAAGTCCTAATGGTTTCCGAACAGGTCGCCGTGCGCCTTTTGGAGAATATGGCGAGTGGCGACAGCATTGACTCGGTTGCGTAGGACGCAAGAAGGGAGCAGCAATGACAGAACCAACCAGGGGATCGGTTCGACCCGTTCCTGTGCGCGACACCGTTGACGTGCTCGTGGCCGGCGGTGGTCTGGGCGGGGTCGCTGCAGCGATCGCCGCGGCGCGCGGCGGAGCGCGCACCCTCCTCATTGAACGGAACAGCTATCTCGGCGGCGTGGCCACCGCGGGGATGTGCTGCTCGATCTTGAACTGCTATTACACATCCGAGCACAAGCTTGGCACGTTCGGCATTCCCGTTGAAATCGCCGACCGACTGGCCGCCAGTGAAGGTAACGCTGAGAAGTGGCATCACCATAAGGGTCACATCATCTACGACATCGAATGGGCCAAACTGACTCTGGAGACGATGGTGCGCGAGGCGGGCGTCACCATCCTGTATGATGCGCTCATCGTCGAGGCAGTGATGCACGGGCAGGTGGTCGGGGGCGTCATCGTCGAAACGAAATCGGGGCGAAATGCGATTCACGCAACCGTTGTCATCGACGCAAGCGCAGATGCGGATGTCGCCTTTCACGCCGGCGCCTCGCTACACGCGGTCGAACAGGGCAGTCACAGCCTGTGCTTTCGTCTCGGCCATGTCGATGTGGAGCAGTTCGTCGGGTATTTTCGCCAGCACCCGGAGCAGTATCCCGCCTACATGGATGTCGATTGGAGCACCGCTGAGGCGCTGGCGCAGTTCGATGACTGCGGCACCTTTCTCTTTCCCCATGGTGGTGGGATGCAACTGGACGCCTTCGCGCGGGCGAAAGCGTCCGGTGATTTGCCGTCTACGGTCGGGATCCAACACACCACCGACGCGTGCCAGATGCATTTACTCCAGCGGACCGGCATCGCCCATGTCATCACCGGCTTCACCCAGTTCAACGGCCTTGACGCCGAGATGCTGACGCAGAGCTACCTGGATGGCCGGCAGATGGCCTTTCTGTTCGCCGATGTCTGCGCGGAGTATTTGCCCGGTTTCGCGCATGCCTTTGTGGCCGGTGTGGCCGACCGCTTGGGGGTGCGCGTCTCACGCTACCTCGAGAGCGATTTTGTGTTGACCGGCGAGATGATCCACGCGGGCATGCGACACGACGACGTTGTCGCGGAGATTGTTGCCTTTAAAAGTGTCGTGAAGCATCCTGGCAAGCACGCCTGGGCGGTGCACGCCATGGAGCCCGACACCTTTGATTTGCCCTATCGTGCGCTGTTGCCGCGTGGCGTCGATGGGCTTATCATGGGGTCCGGCAGGAGCATTGCCGTCCAAAATCCCTGGATGCTCCGGGGCATGGTACATACAATGGTCGTGGGACAGGCGGCGGGTATCGCGGCCGCCGTCGCCACCGCGCAGGGCACGACACCGCAGACGACCGATATCACCCTGATCCAACGGGCTTGCCGCGGTCTTGGCGCGCTGCCGACCGCGGCAGCAGAAGCATCGCAGACGGATCGGTTCACCGGCGCACAGTTACATAAGGGATAACATGCAACAGGTACAGACCATTGCACAACCGGAAATCTTCCAAAGGCACACGGCGGACCTCTGCTTCATCGGCCAGGATGTGATCGAAATGCGACCGGGCGAGTTCTGGCTGTTCACACGCTACGGTCGACCGCCCACGACCTTCACCGGTAATATGGGCCAGTTCACCGATCCGATCATCTTGAAGAGTCGTGACGGCGGGCGGACGTGGGGTGAGCCGACGTCGATGGGGTTGTCGTGGCCGATCGACGGCTTCATGAGCGATGGCGGGACCACCGTCTTCCGCACGCGCTGCGGCAAGGTGCTGTTTCTCTCGCACCGCAACGGCTCGATCTATCGCCACTGTGGTTCGCACGGCCTGGCGGCCATCAGCGAGTCGACCGATGACGGCAGGACCTGGTCACCGGCCCGATTGCTCACGGATGAGCCGGAAGACATCCAATACCTGATGAACCAGCGCCTGATCCAGTTGACCAGCGGTCGGCTGGTGCTGCCGACCTGCGCCCGCGACCCGCGTATCCCCATTGAGCAATTCGGTGAGGGCGTCCACCCGACGGTGGGCCTCTGTTATCTGTCGGATGACAATGGCCAATCCTGGCGGCGCTCGTGCGGGCAGGTGCAACAGTTGACCGACCGCGGGGTGCAGGAGCCGGTCGTCGGGGAATACGCGCCCAATCGCCTGGTTATGATCTACCGGAGCGGGCTGAGCTGCCACCAGGCCAGCCTCTCGGAGGACGGTGGCGAGACCTGGTCGGCGCCGGAGGACACATCGCTCACGGCGGCCTGTTCCCCGCTGACGATGACGAAACTCGCCGACGGTCGGCTCGTTCTCGTCTACAACCACGCTGCACCGCTGTTCAAAGAGAGTTACTACCCGCGCAACCCGCTGGTCTACGCCACCAGCCGCGACGGGCGCGCGTGGTCAGCACCGGTGCTCATCGACGATCAGCCCGGTCAGCAACTGATTTACCCGTCCATCACGCCGACCGCCGAAGGACTCCTGGTCGTCTACTGCGCCCACTACGACGCGGGTGACGGTGGGTTCAGCTTCCCACCCGATGCTTGGAAGACCGGCGGCGGAAAGCGGTGCCTCATTACACTCCCGCAAGCGCACCGCCGATGAATCGTTCAAGCTATCACGAACCCGCCCGCGACATCCGCTATCCTCCAACAACAGAGAAGGGAAGTATTATGCACACGCAAGGTCTCATTGCAGCGCCGCCAACGGCGTTCCGCGCCAATGGCGGGATTGATCTGGGAGTGGTTGCGCCACTGGCGGCGCATCTGCAGCGGCAGGGAGTGGTTGGGGTGTTCGTCAACGGCACCACCGGCGAGGGGATGTCGCTGTCCGTCGAGGAACGGGAACAACTGGCAGTCGAATGGCGGCGCGTCTTGCCTACGAGTCTGAAGCTGTTCGTGCATGTCGGGCACAACGCACCGGCTGACTGTCAGCGATTGGCGCGCCATGCACAGAATATTGGGGCCGACGCGATTGCCGCTATCGCCCCGGGATTCTTTAGGCCGACCGGTGTTGCGGGGTTGGTTGAGTGGTGCGTCCCGGTCGCGGCGTCGGCGCCCGAACTGCCCTTTTACTTCTACCATATGCCCTCGATGAGCGGCGTGAACGTGAGCATCGCAGAGTTTCTTCCGCGGGCGGCGGAACGGATTCCGAACCTGACGGGGGTCAAGTTTACCTTCGAAGCCATGGCGGACTACATGGAGGCGTTGCCACTGGATGGCGGGCGGTTCGACATGCTCTGGGGCCGCGACGAGATGCTGCTCGGTGCGCTGGCCATGGGCGCTGAAGGCGCGGTAGGATCGACGTACAACGTGATCGCGCCGGTCTATTTGGCATTAATCGAGGCGTTCCGCCGAGGCGACATGCACGCCGCGCGGAACTTACAGGCGCAGGCGATTGCCGTAATCAACAGCCTGGTCGCCACCGGCAACTTCTTTGCCGCCCTCAAAGCGGTGCTGCGCGCACAAGGGGTACCGATCACACCCGCTGTGCGGTTGCCTCTGGCGCCGGTGGCGGAGGAGAAATTGACCAGCCTTGCCATGCTGGCACGGTGTATGTGACCGCATGAATTGATGACGTGCATGTGATGCGGTACTATTGTGTCATCCGTTTCGTCATGAGGTGTGCCATGCGCTGTTTTCAGGTACGCGGCCGACGCATCTGCAGCCTGATCGGCCTCATCGCCTTGCTGACCGCTGCAGCCTGGGCGGACACGCCCCGCTACAAGCACGACCACCTGAATATCTTCCCGGTTGCGAGTGTGGCGAAGGGTGGCGCGGTGACCGTCGACGGCGACCTGTCGGAATGGTCCGTCGATGCCTTCGTGACAATGAGCGCGGATCCGGAAATGTTGGGGCGTTATGCGGTGCGTGTCGCCTATGCCTATGACGCGACCGGGCTCTGGGTGGCGGCACGTGTGATCAGCCGTACCCCGCAGACGAATCACACCGATCCGGCCATTAATCCCTTCCTCGGCTGGCAGGGAGACGCCCTGCAATTCCGGCTCATCAGCGACGCCGCGGTGACGCAACCGGTGCCCCCCGACTTGTTGACCAGCGACCGTATCGTCCACTGCACGTTATGGCAGTTCAGCGATAAAGCGTTGCCGGTGCTGGATGTGCGCTTCGGCATGAATTTCCATGCGCCGACCACACTGACGGGCATGCAAAGCGCTTTGGCGTATCGGCAAGGCGATGGGTATTACACCATGGAATGATGCCTCCCGTGGACGGTGCTGAAGGCGGCGCCGCCACAGCCGGGGCAGCAGTGGATCTTCACCGTGCAGCCCCTGTGGGCCGGGCACAGCTTTTACGATTGCATTTGCGCCGAGGGGTTCGCCTTCCAGACGCCGGCCCCCTGGGGCACCGCGCGCTTCATTGCGGCGGGGGATGTACCGGCGGTGCTCGCTGCGCAAGCCGCCGGTGAAAAGACGCTCTTTCAGACGGATGCGCTGCCCTCGGCCATCCCCGTGTGCTACAAAAACCCGGCGAAGGGGTACGTGAGTCTGGCAATTTGCGACGCGAAGGGCGCCATCGTGCGCACACTCCTCACCAAGGACGCCCGCCCGGCAGGCACGGTCACCGACTTGTGGGATGGGCTGGACGACGACGGCCACGCGGTTCCGGCAGGACGATATACCCTCAAAGCGCTGACCCACCCCGGCATCACGGCGCGCTATGTGACCAGCGTGATGGCCAGCGGCAATCCGGCCTGGGGCAACGGCAGCGGGCACTACGCCTGGGGTGCAGATCACGGCAATCCCATCGGCGCCGCCGCCGACCCGCAGGGGAATGTTTACCTGTTGTGGACGTTGAACGAGGGCGGCGATTTCCTTATCAAGGTGGATGCTCAGGGGCAGAAACAGTGGGGCATCGACGTGCCGTTCGGTGATTTCGGCCTGTATGCCGTGGCGTTGACCTACGACAACGGCCTGTTGTATGTCGCGAAGGACGGCAAGGGTGAGAAGGCCGTGCAGGGCACCGGCGGGCTGATCGCCTATGACGCCGCCACTGGCCGCCGCGTTACCTTCCCCGGCGGGGGCAGCAGCCTGCCGGTGACGACGTGGCCCGCCACGCTGCTGGAGGGGGCGGCCGACACCGGCACACCAGCGGCACGCATGCGCGCCGGCGCGTACTCCCCCGCCGATCTCAACGCCAATTTAGTGGCGATCGCCGCCGGCGCCGACCGGTGGTATTGCGCGCTGTATCTCGAAAACACCATCGTTGCACTGGATAAAAAGGACTTCACTGTGCGCGCGCGCTACACCGTGCCGCACCCGGCAGGGCTGGCTTTCGACGCGACCGCACAGCGCCTGTATGCGGTGAGCGGGCAGGGGCTTGTGAGTATCGACCCGGTCACCGGCGTCGTCACACCGTTGGTCGATGGGTTGGACCATCCGTATGGGCTGACCCTTGACGCCGCCGGCATCCTGTGGGTCAGCGTGCGCGGCACGCAGATGCAGGTGCGCGGCTACACGCGCGCGGGCGTCCCGGTGCGCACCATCGGCACCACAGGCGGGCGTCCCTGGGTGGGCAAATATGACCGCAACGGCCTGCTGTTGCCCGCCGGCTTGTGCGTGGATGCACGTGGGCGCCTGTGGGTGACGGAATACGACAATATGCCCAAGCGCATCAGCGTGTGGAACACCACCGATGGTCGCTTCCTCACCGAATACTTCGGCGCCGCGGCGTATGCGCCGATGATGGTGGCCGATCCGCAGCAGCCGGAAGCGGTGTATATCAACAACACGCGTTTTTTGGTCGATTACGACCGGGGCACGGCTGTGCCGGACGCGACGATCTACCGCTCCGGCTACATTCCCGGCCAATCGTTGGACGGACCTGACGTGTCGTATGGCGGCTTTATGGGCAATGCCTTTCGCCTGGGGCGCATCGGCGGCAAATCCTTCGCCTATAACGGCTTGGGGGGCTTCTTTCGGGTCGACGCCGATCACTTCACGCCGGTAATGGGCATCCGTGGCGGCAAGCTCTGGGTGGATCGCAACCATGACGGCGCCATCACCGATGACGAATGCTCGCCAATCGCCGATACGCATGCGAAAGACTGGACGCACAGTAACCTGCTGTCCTGGTCCGGCAACCTGTTCCCTGACGGCAGCTTCCTGCTCGGTGGCTACATGGCGGGCAAATGGGTCTTTCGCCCGACGGGGCTCGATCGCGACGGCGTGCCGGTCTTCGATTTTTGCAAGGTCGCACCGGTGCCGGCGCCGGGAAGCACCGGGCCGATGGCCGCCGTCTCGCTGTGGGACGACGTATGGCCCTCTATCGCGTCTCGGTACCGAGATTACTACGCTATCGCTGCCCAGCCCGTTGGCACCCCGAAATATCACTGGGAGCGCGAAGGGGTCTACCGCTTCACGCCGGATGGCACGATTCGCTGGCGTTACGCGCGCACGGCCATCGTCTTCGGGCTATCCGCCCCGCTGGCGAAAACCGGTGATCTGTTTGGGGCCATCCGCATCATCGGCGAGTTGCAGATGCCCAAAGCACACGGCGGTGAAATACTCGGTATCGGGTGCTACCGTGGCTACTTCGCCTTCCTCAATGAGGACGGGCTGTTCATCGACATGGTCGGCAATGACAACGGGCGCGGCCCGGCGCCCAGCCCCACCACCTTTTATATCGAGAACTTCTCCGGCTCCGTCTTCCGTCACCCGCGCACCGGCAAGGTGTATCTCTTCTGTGGCGATGTGGATGGGCGCATCCTGGAACTGCAGGGGTGGGACAACATCCGTCGTTTCACTGCCGGCACCCTCACCGTGACACCGGCGCAATACCAGGCCACCGTGGCGATGCTGCGCGCCCGCACAGTGGCACAAACCGGGGCGCCGCTGTTGGCTCAGGCATCGTCCCCCTCGCTGAACGGCCTGCTCGCGGGGTGGAATCTCAGTAAGCTGCGCGATCTGCCCCTCGATGAAACGCATCACGCACAGGTCGGTGTCGCGTATGACGCCATGAATTTGTATGCCCTCTTCAAGGTGCCGGACAACACCCCCTGGAAAAACGCTGCGACGGATTGGCGGTACTGCTTCAAGGGTGGTGACGCGGTGGATATCCAACTGGGGACGAACGTCCCCGGCGAGACGCGTACCCTGCAACCCGGTGACGTGCGTGTGCTATTGACCCCGGCGCCCGATGGTGCCGGCGTGCAGGCCGTGGGCATGTGGCCGAAGGTGCTCGCCGGCATGGACAAAGCCCCGCAGCGCTACCAATCGCCAACGGGGCAGCAGGAATTCGAACGTGTGGCACTGATTCCGCACCTGGTGATGAAACTCCAGACAGCAGCGGACGGCTATACGCTGGAGGTGGCCATTCCCTGGCGCGAGTTGGGCCTGTCCGCCCCGGCGCCAGGTGCCATGCTGCAAGGCGACGTGGGCGTGCTGCTTAGCGACGCCAGCGGCACCGTCACCACCATGCGGCGGTACCTTTTCAATACCGACACGACCGTCATCAATGACATTCCCACCGAAGTACGCATGAACTGCGGCAATTGGGGGAAAATCGCGTTCTAGTCCTTCGTTTGCATTGCCAGGCATAATCAGTCGGCCTTCTCATGCCGCCGGGGCAGGCGCCAAGGCACCTCATGCCCGGTCAGCGCGGGGAAGCGCCAGCACAGGACGTGTTGCGCCGGCTATGCGAGTGCCCGATGACATCAGCCTTAGATGATTCTCCTGTTGACGTTTCCACCGTTGCTGTCGGTCATGCGAGATTATGGGGCGATTTTGAGCACGCCCCAATTCTGGGGGGCGAAGCGCGCCTCGGTAGGCAGGTCGGCGACGATGCTGGTATCTGCGTTCGCCCAGTAGACGCGCCGGGCGGTGGCTTTGCCGTCGGCATCGCTGATCAGCACGCCCACATCGCCGGTCACCGTCATCCCCGGCTTCAGGCCCAGTAGAGCGAGCGGCACGGCGGCCTCCATGGTAAACCCATCGGGGGTCGGCGTAAAGACCACCTGCGGGTTGTCGAGTTTCAGCACCAGCCCCATGGTGAATTGCCCCATCGGCGACACATACGATACGTTTTCCTGGAACGCGCCCGCCGGCGCTTGGGGCGTGCCCGGCGCTTCCCGGCTCAGGATGGCCAGCACGCCGCCATCTTTCGGCGCAAAGAGCAGGCGCTGGCGCGTCGTCGTCTCGAACTGCACGTCCACGGCTGTCCCGGTCTTAAAAAGCTGGGTCCAATCCGTGCCGTTGTTGCGCAACGGGGCGTTCGTATGGACGCGGGCGGCGACAAAGAGTTGCTGCCCGTCCGTGGCGAGCGCCAGCTCCCCCAATTTGGCATCAAGCAGCGGCGCGAACGGCATGCCATTCCAGTCATCGAGCTTGCCGTCGACGCGCAGCGGTTGCATGACCCGGCTGGCCAGCACCGTTTTGCCCTGCACGCTGGTGGTGGTGACCAAGTGTCCGAGTAATGCCGGATCGACGCGTTCTGCCAGGGCGGCATTGTCGAGCACCCCACCCACGGGCGAAGCCCAGCACAACCGCGTCGCCACCCCGGTCCCAACATCATCGGCCAGCGAGACGGCGACATCGCCGTTGATCGTCATGCCCGGCTTCAGCGTGAGCCCCAGCGCCGCCAGCGGGATGCGCGCATCGAGGGTGAAATAGGAGGCATCGTGCGGCCAGGCTTGCCCCTCGAAGTAATTGGTGATGCACCCCAGATAGGTGGCCACGCTCTGGTAGCTGGTGTTATCGCGTCCATCCGGCGAGGCGAAGCGTACGTCTGCCTTTTCGGCGATCGCCTCTTTGGTGGCCTTGCCTTGTGTGCGATAAATGACGGTGGTGTTTACCACGCCCTCGCTCGTCAGTTGCTCAGGCAGGCGGTATGTTTTCGGACCGGGGGCCATGACCACGCGCACCTGTTCAACACCGGTATCCAGGCGAATCTCCCAACTACCGCCGGTGGCGGCCAACCGCGTCGTATCCGTGCGTGCGTTGACCGAGCGGCCCAATTTGTCCGTCTGCATGGTGCCGGCGAAGTAGAGGTAGGTGTCGTCATAGGCCAGATGCGCCTTGCCGGGGAGCGCGCCGAGTGACAGCGGCAACCAGCCAAACCCGCCCTTACCGTCCTCGCCGGTCCAGGCCCGCCACGCCGTCGTATTCTGCGGGCCATTCACCCCCAGGTAGAGCAGCGGCGCGGTGCGCTGTTCCGCAACATGCAGCAACCGGACTTCCGCTTCTCCACGCGCGGTGAGGGCGCGGGACAACGCCAGTGCACGATCCGGCGCGATAGTGAGCGGCTGTGTGAAGCGTTTGATCGACGTCAGGCCGGTGACTTCTGTGACCTTGCAATCCTCACGTCCGGAAATGAGGTAGATTTTTCCATCGCTCGTTTTTCCATAATAGCCGCCGAATGACTCGGGGCCGACGCTGGTCTCATCCAGCAATTCACCACCATGCCAGGTCGCCGGCTTGGGCTTCTCCTCATCGCTCCCGATTTGGCGGAAGAGGGAGGCGATATACAGACCGTCGCTGGTCATCAGGAAGCGCTGCCCCAGGTTGCCGTTGATGACGAAGGTCTCGCCCGCGACCGGCCCGGCATTCGCCGTGCCCTGGATATTCAGGGAGGCGACGATGCGCCCGGCGCCCGGCGTGCCGCCCTGCCCGACGCCGCAACTGACCACCGGATAACGCCAGGTGTGCGTGCCGTCCAACCAATAGCCGTTCAACCATGTGCCCAGCGCGACACCGTGTCCATCGGGCAGCACCGTCGAAACATAGGCGCCGGTGGCGCTGCGCACTCGCACCAACTTGCTCGGGTCGTATTCCGGCGCGCCCTGCGCGGTCCATCCCTGTACCGGCAGGCGGAACAGGGTGCCCGTGCCGTCGATATACACGTCGCCGTTGTCGGCCAGCGTATAGTAGACCGCCCAAAAGGGGCGTCCATCCGGCATCTTCGGCTGCACGGGTGCGGAGATCTCCGCATCCTGCACCTGCCCATCGCCATTGCGATCCACCCACACGCGTATCTCTACACCCGGCGCCTTCGAGGTATAGATCATTGTAGCCGGCTTGATGCGCTCCTGGGCATCCAAGGTGCTGATGAGCAGCCCGGGCGATACGGCATACTGATGACCGGTGACATAGTAGCGGCGGTCCTGCAGGTACCAGATACGTCCGTCAATGCCCCGGTTGTCAAGGGGGATGCCGAGTTTGGCATACGGCTCGGGGATGCGGGTGACCACGGCGTACGGGGATGCCGTATGCTTCGCCCAGTCGACGGTAAATTCCACCCCGTTATAAAACATGCGGGTGGCGTCGCGGGGGTCGATGCTCCCCCCGCCGCCATACAGCGGCGGACCGAGAAATTCGGTGACGAATTGGCCATCGGCGTTAAAGACGGACACGCGCTTGGGGAAGAAATCCGCCTCCGCCAGCCACACGCGTCCCTGCGTATCCACGGTCATGCCGTATGCCGTGGCGATCGCGTTGCGGTCATAGCGCCCCAATTGCCGCCCGCCGGGCGTGCCGATGGTGTCGACCTCGCGCCACGCGCCGTTCTGCAACTCGTAGCCGCGGACCTGGTGGGTGACATCATCACCCAGGTAGAGGCGGCCGTTCGGCGCAAAGGCGAGCGAGCGCCCGGCGTTCACGCCGGTAATGATGCGGGTGAGCGTGCCGTCAGCCGTGTTGAGGGTGGCGACATCGTTGCCGGTGCGCATATACAGCCGACCCTGATAGACCCCCAGTCCGCGTGGCGCCGGCACCGTCATCACCTGCTCCTGTTCGGCAGTACCGGCGTTATAGACCAGGATGCGATTGACGTGGGTCTCCGCGATGTTCAGCTTGCCGTCCAGACAGGCTAATCCATTGGTGTGCGCAAGCCAGGGGCCAAGGTCGAATTTAGAGATGGGTACCAGGCGCGGTTTATTCGGGAAGGCGGTCTCTTTCGGCAAGGCGCCCTGATGTCAAAGCGATAGAGCTTCGATTCTCCCTGGTCGGAGATGCAATAGAGATAGTGCCCGTCCGACGCAAACAGGGTGGGGTTGTTATCCATGACGTTGTACCCCCAGGCCCAGCGTTTGCGTCCGTCAAGGTCGGTCATGATGAGACCGTCATTCGCCTCCGGGCCGGGGCTGCCAAGGAAGACGCGGTCGCCCAGCGCCAGCACCGCCATGGGCGGCGAATGGTCCGCCAGCCAGCCGCCGGTGTGGTCGGCGGTTAGCCAGGATGGCTGGCCACTGTTATTGAGCGAAAAACGGTAGACCAGGTGTATCGCGTCGCGGTGCAGGCCGACCGCCGTGTATGTCCCCGCAGGCGCCTGGCGGCCGAAATCGTCGCGCCCGTCCCAATAGACGACCTGCGGCCCCGCGGTGAAGGGCGTTCCCGCCATCAGGTTGCGTACGCGGTTGCCGCTGGCGTCGTTGATGGCCAGGGTCACGTAGCGCGGCGCCGGCAGCGTGAATCGGATGGGGATGGCGTTCTGTGCATCCAGTGCGGCGGCGGCGTGCAACGGTGTTAGCGTAAGCTCGTGCAGCATCACCGGCGCTGGCACGGCAAACAGCAACAGCGTCAACGACGCATGGTTGTCCAGCCACAAGGTGTTTTCCCATCCCGCCACGGGCAGGCTGGTTGAAGCGCCGTTGATGAGGAATTTAGCCATGCCCTGGTAGCGAATGAAGGAAAGTCTGTTCCCGGTGGGCTGCCAGGGGGTGGCAAATTCCCGGTACGGCTGCGGATCCCAACGGGTGAGCTTCATGGCGGCATCGGTGCCGATCAGTCGCAAGGACGTGCTGGTCTCCGTGCTGACGCAGGCGTCCCCAAGACGATCCTGGTGATCGTGAAAGGGGTTCAGCCCCGTCGCTTGCCAGATGCCGAAGGTAAATCCCGCCGGACTATCCACGCGGAAATCGAAGCGCGTCTCATCGCCAAATGGGGCCGTCAACATCGCCACGGGGTGATGGTCGCCCGGGGTCGCCGCCTGAATCGCCATGCCCTGCGGCGTGATGTTTACCATTTCAGGACGCAAAATCGTCCATGCTGCCGCGGTGGTCGCCAGGTTGTTGGCCGCCAGCACCTGCCCACACCACATCGTCAATGCCACGATAATGCAAGCGCTGATTCGTATGCGCGGCCAAGAGACCTTGGAAGAAAAACAAGTATGCATGCGCATCGCTCCGTAGTTGTAATGGAGGGCCACCCAGCCCTGCCGGGCCGACATATGCCATTTAACACGTGCAAACGTCGTCCAACACTCTTTCCGTGTGAGTCCCTCAACGTTCATGAAAGGAGAGAGCTGCGGACGACCTTGGTAGCTTGCCGACGCCGTTTCCGACTATCATAACATACATGACCCGGGGAAGGTATCTGCAGGTGCTGCGCACCGGCAGGGAGGGAAACCGTGCTCCACGAATTAATTGGTATGCGAGAGATCACGACATTTTCCCTGGCGTATGATCCATCCTCCGGCTTGACCCTCACCTGGGCGATGCCGAATGGCCTGTACCTGGACCACCTGCCTGTACGCGCTGTGGTACGGGGGATGGGCGCGTTCTTTGTCTGGGGCGAAGGGGATCCCGCGGCGCTGGCTCCCGCCTGGGCCGAGGGTGATCTCACGTTGACGTGTTTCGGGCCGGCCGCGGCATCACCTGCGATCGTTCATGCCGTTGAGCGTGTTGGCGAGGGAGCGTTCCGGGCGGTGGCCACGCATGCGCGTGCCGAGGTTGTCCTGGACATCCGCCTGGCAGATGGGCGGCTGATCCCCTCGCTGCAGGTCACCTGTCCGCGCGACGGCAATGCGCGACCGTTGCCGCTGTGTGCGGTGGAACTGCGCGTAGAGAACCTGCCGGTGGGCGAGGATGCGGTGTTCGCGAGTGCGCACCATTATGGCGGTGGCGTGCATGGCACGGGCACCGTGGCGGAGTTGACGGGGCGCGGGCATGCCTTTGCGCACGGGTGCCTGGGGCTGGCACTGCCGCTGGTCTACCTCTACCACCCAGCAACGGCGCGCGGTCTCGAGATGGAATTCTGCACCGATGGGCGTCCCATGGCCTGGCTACGCCCCGGCGCGACCCCAGCCTGTACCACGTGGGCAATCACCTGGTCAACGGAACGCCTCTTGCAACCGGGCCAAGCACACGTGTATGCCGGCGGGATGTCCCTTGCGCCATTGTCCGGCACACCGGTTGAGGCCGTTCGGCGCTGGCGTGATGCCGTCGCTGAACAGTATGGCCTGCAGCCCCCGGCCTTGCCCGCGTGGGCGCGCAATGCCAACCTCATCGAATTTGACATGCGCCAGCCGGCGGAACGCGCCACCCGCGGGTTGACGGATATGACGCGTGCCGACGACCCGCGCTGGCATGACTACCTGACCCGGTGGCGCGACATGGGCTACAACGTGCTCTACCTCATCGCGACGAATCCGACGGGGCGCCATAGCTTGAGTCCATTCAGCTATGCACCCGCGGAGGCCATCGGCGGCGCGGCGGCCGAGCGGCAGCTCCTCGATCTGGCGCACGCGCTCGGGTACCACGTGGTACTCTGGATCACCACCGTGGGACTCGATATGGAGGCACCAGAAGTCGCCGCCCATGCCGATTGGTGGGTGTGGAAACCGAACGGATTGCCATATTGTCCCTTTGGCGATTACGCGGCCGATGCCGATCCGCTATCCGCCGGCTGGCGGCACTGGCTCACGGCGCAAGTCACGGATGTAATCGCGCGCGGGTACGATGGCATCTTTGTGGACGGCCTGACCCCGCGGGACAGCAACCAGGCGCGCTGGGCGTGGCCGGGCGAATGTCGCAATGCCGTGCAGGACCTGGTGCGCGACCTGGCGACGCACGTGCAGGCGCAACGCGCGGACACGCTGGTGTTCATCGAAGATGAAAACATCAACATGCAGGCGGCCAGCGGCTTCACCTGCGGGCGGTACCAGCCCGCGTCGCCGAAACTCAAGCGCTACTGGGCAGGCATCGGCATGCCCTTTGCGCCGGAGCATCCCTCCACGGTGAGCATCGCCCCCGAACAGGCGCGCGCCTACCTGGCCATGCGCTACGCCTCGCTGCTGCCCGGCGTGGTGAGTTGCGATATGATCGAGGGGTACTATTCCGACGCCTGCCGTGTCTGGACAGCCCAGGCCTTGCTGGCCGGCTGCGCGGTGAAGACGTTCAGTACAAGCGTCAACGAGCCGGACGTATTCGAGCTGATCCATGATAATGGCCTGCCAGCGGAAGCGGAGCGCTCACCGGAGCACCGCCGGCGTGGGCATGAGGAATTCTGCGCACTCCTGCGCTTTTGCCGTGCGGAGCCCCTGCTGCGGCAGACGCCGGTCTCCCTGGATGGCGTGGTGGTGAAGGGTGATGCGGCGGTGGTCGGTTTCTTGCATGCCACGGAAGAGCGCTGCCTTCTCGCCTTGATCCAATTTGCCGATCGACCCGCCACCATCCGGATTCGCCTGGCGGCGCCGGACGACCTGCCCGCATCCCAGCGCGCGGCCGCGGGCCATCCCGAACTACGTTCATGGAACGCGTGCGAAGTGCTGCGCGCCATGACGGAAGACACGCCACGCGACCCCGGCGTCATTTCAGGCACCCAGGCGCTGGAGGTGACCCTGGCGCCCTATGGCTACCGGGTCTATGTATTGACATCCTGCACGGGGAGGTCGGCATGAGCACCCCCAATTCACGGTGACTGATGCCAACTTGAGCGTGGGGCGTGACGGCAATCTCTACCTGGCCGTCAACGGCGGGCAGTATGCCATGCGCATCGCACCGGATGGCACGCAGAAGAGCGGCAGCGAGCTGGCGTACCACGCGACCTGCGGCATTGCCGCCAACGCGCAGGGGGTGATGGCGGCCGCGCACGCGCATTTCGGCCATGCCGTGTATTTCTACGCTGCCGACTTCACCAGCAGCGGCGCCTTTTCCGACTTCGATGGCAGCCAATACCGCTCACCCTACGGGATCGAAGTCGGCGCCGGCGGCGATTTCTACGCACTCGATATTACCGCCCATATGGTGAAGCGTCTCAATGCGCACCGGCAGTTGGTCGCCTCTTATCCCTATCCGGCGACATTGTCCGTGGTGGCCTTCCGGGTGTGCGAGGTGACGAAGAGCCTGTACCTGCTGGACTATACCGGGCGCCTCGTGGACGTCGGTTTCGACGGCACGGAGCGCTGGACCCAGAAAACGCTCATCGGCTGGCCGGGGGCGCCGGAATGGATCGTGGGCGGCTTTGACGTCGATGATGCCGGCACGCTTTATCTCATCGGCGGTCGCGACACGAGCATGCAACGGTTCAACGCCGCTGGGCAGCCGCTGGCCCCCTTGCCGTTGGCGATGGCGACCGCTGCGCCCTCACGCGACGGGGCAGATTACATCATGGACCTGCGCGTCATGGGGACGCAGGTGTTCATCAAGCGGCATCATCCGTATGAACTCTTTCAAGCCTACCGGCTGGCGGACGGCGCGCAACTGCGGGTCGTCAATGCGGATTACGCGCGCGTCACGGTCAGCTATCCCGCGGATGTCTGGACCGCCGGCACGACGCTGCCGCTGAGCATTACGCTGCAGAGCGGGACGCGCACGCTGACGCCCCATTGGCGCGTGTGGCTGCGCCCGTTCAACACCCCGGCGTACACCGAGCTGCCATGGGTGAATGGCCAGATCACGGTGCCGGCCGATGCCGGCGGTCTCTACCAGTTGAAGATGTCGCCCGGCATCGACGGGGGTGACGCGGATTATCAGGTGCAAGGCATCGTCGAGATTCGCCAGCCGGGCACGCGCGGGTCCGCGACGGTGCTCACCCCGCGCAACCGCCTGTATTATGGGCGCGGTGAGACGATCCCCGTGACCGTCAAGTTGCGGGCGGACGGCGCTTTGCCCACCACCGTCACCGTGCGGCTGCAGTCCGGCACACAGGTGCTGGCGACCGGCCGTATGCCGGTGGAAGCCGGCAAGGACCCCACCTTCAGCGTGCCGGCATCGCTCACCCGCGCGTTGTTGCCCGGCAGTTATCGGCTGTCCGTGCAGGCGGATGGCCTCACCGGCGTCGCCCAGCCGCTCATCCTCGGGCCGGGCATGCCGGCAGCCACGCCCTTCTTCCGCATGAATTACGGTGATTATGACGGCGCACGCTGCCGACGGGGGTGTTGGATACGCCGGAAGTCGTCGCACGGCACCTGGAGCGCTCGCAAAAGCTGGGGCTCAATATTGTGGTAGACCGGTTGGGCAATCATACGAATTTACCGTTGCTCGCGTGGGATAATCGCGCGGAGAGCCAGGGGATACTCACGGCACTGACCGACCGGCTGCACGCCGATCCCGTGGCGGTGGCGCCGGAACGCGCCGATCTCGAATCGCCCACGCTGCAACGGATAGCCGGATACAGCGCCGACGGCATCAGCCAGATGGACATCCTCATTTACATGGATGCCGGCCTGCCGCTCGGGACCGGCATCGGCGAACGGTCGAAAGAGGATCTCACGGCGGCGATCACCAGGGTTAGCACGACCCTGCAGCCGTATCCGGCGTTCCGCGGGTGGAGCTGGGCCGCGAACTGGTGGCTCACCAAACACCTGGCGGACGGCGCCAACTCGCCGGAGCAGAAGACGGCCTATATAGCCGCCGTGAAGCTGGCCAGGGAACAGGGCAAGTGGGATCCGGTGCTGGATACCGTGTCCGACCAGTGGCTGCACTATGCGGTGGCGAAACAGGCGTATTTCAACGACGTGCTGCACACGGTGGCGCCGGGAAGGTGACCGCGGTGGCCGGGCCCTACCGCGCCCCGCAGGTCTATCCGCCGGTCACCTTCAGCAACGTGGATGAAGTCGATTTGCACTACCAGGCCGAGCAGATAGCGCCCCCGCAGACGGCGGTGCATAACGTGGATTATCAGCGGCGACCCGGCAAACGCGCCTGGGGCCATCCGGAGTTCTGGAACGAGAGCGGCACCGGGGATATGCTTTTCACCACGCTGTTCCAGATGGTGATGCGCGGCGCCGACGGGGTGGGTGTCTCCAGCGGCATTCCCCCCTGGGGGTATCAGATGGGTGACGATCCGCGCAACACCTCGGCGGGAATTCCCACGGCCTTCCGCGCCTGCAATCGCCTGCTGGCACAGTATGGCAACTGGTGCATGACGCTGAAGAACTGCGACAGCATTGCCATCCCGGTCTCGGGGCGCATGGCGCGCATCGATCAGTGGGGTGGCATTGGCGGGCAGCATTTCACGCGCCTGTATGAGGCCTACAATGCCTGCCTTTACGCGCTTTATCCGGCGTCCTTCGTCTACGTAGAGGATATGAAGCCGGACACGCTGGCGCAATACAAGGCGGTGTTGTTGATCGATCAGCGGGTCGAGCTGGAGCCGGCGTTGGCGGATGCGTTGGCACAGGCGCGCAAGGCCGGCGTGCGCATTTTCGCCGATGGCACCTGCCGGTCGGAATTGCTGACCGGTGTGACGCCACTCGCCCTGTCGTGCAACCGCGTGGAGAAAGATCCCTCGGTGTGGCAGGATGATGGGGCGTATTACCGCTTCCCGCAGTATTTCCGCGCGCACGCCCAGGTGTTGCGCCAGGCATTGGCGCCGGTTTGCCCCCCGGTGGCCGAGGTGGAGAATCCCGAGATTCTCCTGAGTGCGCGCAGCAGCGGCGCCGGGCGTTTCCTCTTCTTGGTGAACAACACCATGCTGGACATGCCGCCGGCGCTCCTCTGGCGCATGAATATGTATATCGCCAACCGCTTGCCGCTGGTGGCCCCGGTCAAATTCCCGGCATCGGCCGGCGCGGTCTATGACGTTTTCGCCCTGCGGCAGGTGGCATACCCAATGCCTGGACGATGGCAATGATCTGATCGCACTCGATAATGCGCTGTGCGATGCGCAAGGTGAAACGGAGCGTCCATCACTGATTCTGGTGCGGACGCACATCGGCTACGGGTCGCCGCATAAGCATGACACCTTTGCGGCGCATGGGTCGCCGCTGGGTGAAGAGGAAGTGCGGTTGGCAAAACTGAACCTGGGCTGGCCGTTGGAACCGACATTCTACGTCCCCGATGAGGTGCTCACGCATTGCCGACAGGCCGTGGCGCAGGGGGAACAGGCCGAGAAGGAGTGGCAGGAAACACTATCCGGCTATGCCAAAGCCTACCCGACACTGGCTGACGAATTCCAACAGGTCAGAGACGCCGTGTTGCCTGTTGGATGGGATGCGGAGATTCCCACGTTCCCCGCTGATGCCAAGGGGATGGCCACGCGCGTCGCCGGGGGGAAGGTGATGAACGCCATTGCGCCCCACCTAGCACAACTACTCGGTGGTTCTGCCGATTTAAATCCCTCGACATATACCGCCCTCGAAGGGTTGGGGGAGTTCAAACCACCCAACACTCTGGTAGGCGACATGCAGGGCGCCGTGGGCGGCGGATGGGGGTACACCGGGCGCAACTTCGCCTTCGGCGTGCGTGAACACGGCATGGGCGCAATCCTCAATGGCATGGCTGCCCATGGGGGGACACTGCCGTTCGGTGCGACTTTCCTGATCTTTTCCGACTATATGCGCCCGCCGATGCGTCTGGCCGCCCTGTCGGATTTACACGTCATCTATGTGTTTACCCATGACAGCATCGAGTTGGGTGAAGACGGGCCGACACACCAGCCGGTCGAGCAACTGGCCAATCTGCGTGCGGTCCCGCGCCTGCTCGTTATCCGTCCCGCCGACGCCAACGAAACCGCGGTGGCTTGGCGCGTGGCCATCGAAACGCGGGAGCATCCGGTGGCATTGGTGTTGACACGCCAACACGTACCCACCCTGGATCGCACGCAATTTGCTTCCGCCGATGGCCTGCGACACGGCGCCTATGTCCTGGCGGAGGCATCGGGGGGTCAGCCGGATCTACTATTGATCGCGACAGGGTCGGAAGTCAGTCTGGTGGTCGCCGTGCAGCAGCAGTTGCTGGCACAGCAGGTGCAAGCGCGCGTCATCTCCATGCCGAGTTGGGAATTATTTGATGCACAGCCGCAGGAATATCGCGAGGCAGTGCTGCCGCCGGGGGTGCGAGCGCGTCTAGCGGTGGAAGCCGGATCACCCCAGGGGTGGCATCGGTATGTCGGTGATCACGGGGATGTCCTGGGTATCGAAGAGTTCGGGGCATCAGCCCCTGGCGACGTGGTCATGCGTGAATATGGGTTCACCGTGGACAATGTCTGCCGGCGGGCACTCGCTTTGCTACGGTGACAGCTTGCAAGCAAGCGTAATGTCTTCGAGAGGTTACTATTTGATGAATCCGGAAGGACGAAAGCAAGTGATAATAGTGGGAGCAGGTTTTGCTGGGCTATGGGCAGCCCGCATTCTAGCCCGGGCGCGTGTCCACGTGCTCTTGATTGACCAGAACAACTACCATACATTTCTCACCCTCCTTTATCAAACTGCAGCGGCAGAGCTTGAGCCTGAAGAGATCGTCTATCCGATAAGGACTATCTTACAAAGGTTCCACAACGTTGAATTTGTGCTTGCTCAGGTTCAGCGCGTAAACCTTAGCGAAAAAACGGTGCACCTGGCAGACCGGGATATTCCATATGACTATTTGCTGTTAGCCCCGGGCAGTACCCCCAACTTCTATGGCGTGCCAGGCGCCAAAGAATACGCATTCCCACTGAAAACCTTGGAGGATGGCGGTGAACTACGGAATCACATTTTGTGCTGCTTCGAGCGGGCTGCGCAAGCGCAAAATGTTGAGTTGCGACAACGTGAGATGACGTTTGTCGTGGTTGGCGGTGGCACGACCGGAGTGGAATTCATTGGTGCGCTCATTGAGCTTATTCAGGGGCCACTTACCAGAGATTACCCGAAGCTGGACCTGCGAGAGGCCCGGATAGTCATGTTGGAAGCGACAGATAGTTTGATCCCCGGTTTACCTGAATCGCTACGCACCTACACTAAAGAGCAGCTGGAGCGGAAAGGCGTTGAAATACATCTGCGGTCAACCGTCATACAAGTCACGCCACAATCGGTTCAGATGAGAGATGGTACATCAATCCCAACGGCAACCATTATCTGGACAGGAGGGGTGCAGGGCAACCCACTGGCAGAAGCATCAGACCTCCCTGTCATCCACAATGGACGGGTGGCAGTAGCGCCTACCCTTCAGGTGCCCGGACATCCAGAGGTATATGTTGCAGGTGATCTCGCTTATTCTGTAGAAAGTGGGCACCCATCATTGATGGTTGCTCCACTCGCTATCCAGCAGGGGGCAACGGTTGCGCGGAACATCATGCGCCATATCCGAGGCGAAAATCCACACCCCTTTCACTATAAGGACCCGGGCACTATGGTGACTATAGGCCGAAACACCGCTGTCGCCGAAGTTCGGCGACATGCGTTTACGGGCTTCTTTGCCTGGTTGCTCTGGGTAGGGGTGCATATATACAATCTGATCGGTTTTCGAAATAGGATTTTTGTATTAATTAATTGGGTTTGGGATTACTTTCTTTTCGACCGGCCTGTGCGTCTCATTTTGCCATGTCGGCACCGCTAATTCGTGAACCGAGTGAGGGATATGAAGGTAGCATGGGGTAGATGGGCTTCTGGAACCAGGTGCAAGGTGAGGTGATATGCCCAGTGTCGCGTATGGCCTTGCTACTCTGAAGAGCGCAAGTGGCACCGCATGATCGTCGCTATTGCCGATAACAACAGTGATGTCTATGCGTCGGAGATTTGTGGGTTGTCAGCAGGATGCAGGCATTAAGCGAGCGGTATGGTGATCTCAAAGGTGCTGCCGTGACCAGGTCCGAGGCTGGACGCGGAGACATGACCGCCATGTAATTCCACGATGCCTTTCACCAGCGCCAATCCGAGTCCCAGGCCGGCGCCTCCCTCCTTGAGTTGATGGTACGGCACGAAGATCGCGCTGAGCTGGTCGGCGGCAATACCGTGTCCGGTATCATGCACCGTGATCATGGCCTGCTGCCCCACCCGGGAGCCCGTGACGGTGATCTCGCCCCCAGGTTCGGTAAACTTGATGGCATTTGTGAGGAGATTACCAATAGCCTGGCGAATGCGCCCAGGGTCTACCAGGACCTGGAGGGGCATTTCGGGCGGACGAAGGATCAGGGTGAGTTGACGCGCCTGTGCCGTCTGGCGCGCCTCCACGACGCTTTGTTCCGCCAGCGTCCAGAGATCGGACGCTTCCCGCTGCAAGGACAATTTCCGGTGGATGATCCGCGAGGTATCCAGCAATTCCCGCACCAGGCGCTCCTGGCGCGCCGCACTGCGTTCAATGCTATCGAGCGCCTGTGCGATGATCTCCTGATCCTCTTTGGCCTCCCGCACCCATCCCAGGATGCTGGTCACGGGGGTCAGTAATTCATGGTGTCGCCGCTTACCCTCTGCATCCCCGCTTTGCTCACC
>CAIYQO010000287.1 GCA_903928345.1 uncultured bacterium
CACGTATAGTTGCCAGTGGTGGCAATCAAGTATTCAGTGTATTGGCGTGCGGTGAGCATAGCAGCAACAGGGGTATACCCACTCACCAAAGACACCAAACATTACGATATCGTTATGGAGTAGCAAAGCGAAAGTCCTAATCTATATGCATAACAGCGCTCATGGTTTTTGTCATCGATTGTCGGCCTTCGTCGAAGACGCCGGCATTGACCCCAATACCATTTCAGTTACGATGAAGCCATCCAAATCCGGCACACCAGCATAGGCGAAGTCGTATGGTCTGGTCGGAGAAGGATGCGCAAACGTCCTTCTCCCCGTTCCCGCTACCCAGGAGCACGCTTCAGCGCGCTTTCCTACAAACGTCAGCCACGTCCTTCAGGGCGTGGTGCGAGTACACAACCTGCTCGCGAAAGGATCTCTCCCCATGCCATCCCCCCGTGAGACACTCGAGGCCCGCCGGGCGCGGTTGTGGGGGGAGGAGCGTGCGGCGCTGGCGGCGGGGGCGCGGGTGGTGGCGGGGGTGGACGAAGCCGGGCGCGGGCCGCTGGCCGGGCCGCTGGTGGTGGCAGCGGTGATCCTGCCCCTCGACTGGTGCCCCGCCGGGCTGAACGACTCCAAGCAGGTGCCGCGCGCGCGGCGCGAGGCGTTATACGTGGAGATTTGCGCCGCGGCGACGGCCTGCGCGGTGGCGGTGGTGTCGGTGGACGACATCGACCGCCTCAACATCCTCGGCGCCACCCATGCCGGTATGCGCGCCGTGCTGCGCGCGCTGGCCCCCGTGCCCGACCTGGCGCTCATCGACGGCAACCCGCTGCCGCACCCGCCTGTGCCCGCGCGCAACCTGGTGCAGGGCGACGCGCGCTCCGCCAGCATCGCCGCCGCCTCCATCCTCGCCAAGGTCACCCGCGACCGGCTCATGGCCCTCCTCGACACCGCCTGCCCCGGCTACGGCTTCGCCCGCCACAACGGCTACGGCACCGCCGAACACCTGGAAGCGCTCCGCCGCCTCGGCCCCACTCCCCACCACCGCCGCTCCTTCGCCCCCGTGCGCGATTGCGCACAGGGGGTGCTGTTTGGGGCGTAACATCCCGCCGACGAATCCATCGTGATGCGATCCGAGAAGGATTCAGATGTTATCGCTCGAAGTTATGACTAGAGTAAGCAAGTCTGTTCGTGCGGAGGTTACCATGAAGGGCTTCAACCATTTCTACTTGATCGAACCGGACGACTGGCATTTCAAAACGAGCCGCGATGTCGAGAACGCACTTCTGAAAGCCGATGACTTTTCCTATAAATATGGCTCCCTCGACCAAGTAGAAGGAGAAATCGAAGAGTTTGTCAGGCAATGGGTAATTCGCGAGTTGATAACAGTCTACGGCTTTCCAGAGGAACATATCGACATTGAACAATATGTCCAGACAAGGTATTCCTATGGCGAAATTGACATTGCACTTAAAGATCAGGACTTTCGCTTGAGAATATTGGGGCGTAAGGAGGAATCGTCCCTGCGAGCAAGAATCTTTCTTGCAGGCCGATGTTCACTAACCGCCAGTCTGTCGACTACCTGATCGCCACCACGGGCAACTACACCGGTGCCAATTTAGCCGCCCACCTGGACGGCG
>CAIYQO010000288.1 GCA_903928345.1 uncultured bacterium
TCGTCAGATCGCGGAGGATTTTCGTCGTCTGGCAAGGCGGATTTCCGAGAGTGTATGGGGACATACATGCCAGGAAATCCAACACCGCCAGACGGGGAAAGGACCCGCGAGATGACGGCCAGGTGTTTTGAGATAGTTTCTTAATTTAACGGCATTGCGCTGAAGCGCGCTCCCCCAGATCCTCAGCCGGGTTCACCCGGCTTGATCAGGTAGCCATGTCGTTTACGGCATGGACCGCGAGCAGGGTAGGGGACACGAGATCACGCAATCCGCCTACTTCTTCGCCGAGGCGACAAGCTGCCCCGGGACCGGTTTCGCCGACGCATACAGGTTCACCACCCGCACTTGCAGGGGGCGCCGGGGTTGCTGGGCGATACGTTTCTCGCGCGCCGTCACCATCGCCATCACTTGCGGCTCGGAGCAGACGGTCTTCCCGCTCACGGTGGCGCTCAGCACCAGTTGGAAGGTGACGGTGCTCTCGGGCAGGCGGATCGCGGGCGCCTTGTCGTTTGCAGGCTTGGGCGTCTCCGCCTGCGGCTTCGCCGGCAATGCCCATTGCAGCGGCAACGTCACCAAGGCCGCGCCGATACCGTCCTTGTTAATGGGCAGGGACGTTTGGGTTTCAGTGACGCGCTCCGGGATGGGCATCGAGCGCGCCATGGGGCTCATCTCCGTGCGCAATACCGTCACGGTGACGGGCACCACCGCGGCCTCGGTGCGCGCTGGCGATTTCATCGTCAGCAGCACGTGCACGTCCTTGCCCGGCGCCGGGGTGGTCGTCGCCGCCACTTGCGCCTTCAGAGTGGGCAGCGCGAGCTGCGTGTTGGGAAGCGCGGGCACCGTCACCTTCACCGTATCCTTCGCCCAGCAGAGCGGCTGCGCGAAGAGCGCCGCCGTCAGCGCCGCCACTCCCAGCGCCGTCACCCCCGCGGTGGTCCAATCTTGCCTGGTCATGCGACCCCTCCTTTCGGCGTGCAACGCGCCGTTTCCCCTACTACGGGCGGGGGGAGGGAAACGTTACCGGCAATCACGACGAAATCCATGCCGCGTGCGCCCCATACTTCTGTTCGCCCCTGAAATGCGCTATAATGTACCGTTATGACCAGAGAATTCGCGCTCACCAGTCCATATGCGCCCAATGGGGATCAGCCGCAGGCCATCGCGGGGTTGATGGACGGGCTGCGCGCCGGGCATCGCTTCCAGACGCTGCTCGGTGTGACGGGCTCGGGCAAAACGTATACCGTGGCGAACCTCATTGCCAATACCGGGCGGCCCACGTTGGTGCTGGCGCCGAACAAGACCCTCGCCGCGCAGCTCTGCGAGGAGTTTCGCGCCCTGTTCCCGGAAAACGCGGTGGAGTACTTCGTCTCCTACTACGACTACTACCAGCCGGAGGCGTATATCCCGCAGAGCGACACCTATATCGAGAAGGACTCCGCCATCAACGAGGAGATCGACCGGATGCGCCACTCCGCCACCCAGGCGGTGCTCGAGCGTCGCGACGTGATCGTGGTGGCTTCCGTTTCCTGCATCTACGGTCTCGGCTCGCCGGAGGACTACCAGGCGATGACCCTCCCCCTCACCGTGGGGGAGGAAGCGTATCGCAATGAGACGCTGCACAAGCTGGTGGATTTGCAGTTCAAGCGCAACGACATCAGTCTGGACCGCGGCACCTTCCGCGTGCGCGGCGACGTGCTGGAAATTCACGCGGTGGATGCCAAGCAGGTGACGCGGGTAGAGATGTTCGGCGATACGGTGGAGCGCATCACCGTGATCGACCCGCTCACCGGCGAGGTGTTGGAGGAGCCGGCGCACACGGTGATCTTCCCCGCCAGCCACTACGTCTCCCTGCCGGAGAAGACGGAGCGCGCGCTGGTGACGATCGAGGCGGAGCTGCAGGAGCGCCACGCGGAGCTGCTGGTGCGCGGCCGCCTGCTGGAAGCGCAGCGGTTGATGCAGCGCACGCGTTATGACCTGGAGATGATCCGCGAGATCGGCTACTGCAACGGCATCGAGAACTACTCCCGTCACTTCGATGGCCGCACGCCGGGCGAGCCGCCCTTCACGCTGCTCGATTACTTCCCGCGCGACTTCCTGTGCATTATCGACGAATCGCACCAGACGATCCCGCAACTGCACGCCATGTATGCCGGCGACCGCGCGCGCAAGGATACGCTGGTGGAGTTCGGCTTCCGCCTGCCCTCGGCCTACGACAACCGCCCGCTCACCTTCGACGAATTCGAGACGCGCATCGGGCAGGTGGTGTGCACCTCCGCCACCCCCGGCCCCTTCGAGCGCGCGCACAGCGCGAACACGGTGGAGCAGATCGTGCGCCCCACCGGGCTGATCGACCCCGAGGTGGTGGTACGCCCCACCGCGGGGCAGGTGGACGACCTGATGGCGGAGATCCGCGACCGGGTGACCCTTGGCGAGCGCGTGCTGGTGACCACGCTGACGAAGAAGATGGCGGAGGACCTGACGGAGTACCTGGTGGAGCTGGAGGTCAAGGTGCACTACCTGCACAGCGACCTGCAGACCTTCACGCGCTCGGAAATCCTGCGCGACTTTCGCCTGGGCGTCTACGACGTGGTGGTGGGCATCAACCTGCTGCGCGAAGGGCTCGACCTGCCCGAGGTGACGCTGGTGGCGATCCTCGACGCGGACAAGCAAGGCTTCCTGCGCTCGGAGACGTCGCTCATCCAGACCATCGGCCGCGCGGCGCGCAACGTGAAGGGGATGGTCATCATGTATGCCGACGTGATCACCGACGCCATGCAGAAGTCCATCGGCGAGACGAACCGCCGCCGCGCCGTGCAGAAGACGTACAACATCGACCATGGCATCACCCCCACCACGGTGGTGAAGGATGTGCGCGCGCTGCTCTCCGCCGGGCAGGTGGCGGAGGAAGAGCCGACCTATGTCAACGACACCGCGCCGGGTGAGAGCGTGGAGGACCAGCTTGCCGTGTTGGAGAAGCAGATGGTCGCCGCCGCCCGCGCGTTGCGCTTCGAGGACGCCGCCCAACTGCGCGACCGGATGATCACCCTGCAAGGCAAAACCCCGCCCATCCCCGCCGCCGCCGCCGCCAAACGCCACCTGAAGGCGAAGGATGCGGCGCGGAATAAGATGCGGAAGGCGTAAGGAATGAAAAATAGAGAATGGAGAATTGAAAATGCAAAATGGTCGGAAGACGGAACGTTGCTCGATTTTCCGCTGGCCAGATTAGCCACTCACTTCCCCCACGGCCATTTCATCGTCACTACCGGTATCGTCGTGCGGTCGGCATCGAAGGCGGGGCGGAGGGTGACGGCGGCGTCCGTCTCCACGAGCAACCGACAAGGGCCGACCCAGGCGTCCACCCGACCCCAGCCATCCCCGACGCGGGTATCGTTGGCGTCTAAGACGCCGCCACCGACGCGGGTGCCGTCGGCGGTGAAGACAGTGTAGATCTCACGTTTCCAGTCCTTGGGGTATTGACCGCTGGACACAAAATGCCGACTGTCTTCCGCCCAGGCGCGACCGGCCGATGCCATGACCGGGAGTATCTTCACCAGGTGCGCGGTGACATGGCCCTTCTGTGTCGGCCAACTGCGGGCGGTGGAGAGGAGATCGTTGCCGCGACCATCTTCACTGATCACCAGCCGACCGTTGGGGGAATAGTCGAACATCAAGTCGCCTTCGTCACCGAGGGTATATGCGCCGGTGGTCAGGTTCACCCACAGCGATCGGCAGTCCGCGGGGCCGCGCTCGTGGCAGGAGAGCATCCAGTCGTGCCCGCGTTTGCGCAGCGCGATATGGTCGCCGGTTCCCGTGTCCTCATTAAAATGCGGGTACGTCGCCACCCGTCGCCAGGCTGGGGCGCCGAAATCCAGCCGCTGCACCTCGATGCCGACGCCTTGCGCGCGCCGGCAGGTGGCGACCAGCCCCGAGCCGTCCGGCATCACCGCCCACTCGATACCCATCCGCGGCAACGTGGGCAGCGCGCGGGCGGCGCCCAGGCGAGTGAGCAGCGTGAAGCGCATCGGACGCCCTCGTCTTCCGCTCACCACCATCCGCGTGTTGTCGGGCAGCCATTCCAGGTCCACGGTGTGCCGCCAAATCCGCGACCAGGTGCCGTGCGCCACATCGTAGACATATACCCCGTCGTGCGGCGATGGCGACTCGGCGCCCGGCGAGACGGCCAGGTAGGTGCCGTCGGCATTCGCCTGCAGCGACCAGGCCCACCCGCCGATGGCAAGGCAAGCGACAAGGGTGATACTGAGGGAGCGGTACATCCTGTGTCCTCCGGCAACATTATACACCTTGACGCCAACTCAGCGACTCAGCCGTTTGGCCTGTCGCCCGAGTATGCCGATGTCGGGACGCAGAGAATGGTATCTGTTCCTCGCCATCGCCTGCTCCGCCGAGGTCGGCGGGGCGTCACACCGGCACTCGCTCTTCCTCCAGCAACTCCAGCAGTTGGCCGCTGGAGGTGGCGAGGAAGGCGAGGCGGCGGTTTTCGTACATGCCGGCGCGGGCGGGGGGGCGGGTGACGATGGTGCCCAGCGCGTGCAGCCGCTTCATTTCGGTGTCCAGATCGGGCACGGTGAAGCACAGGTGATAATCGCCCGCCTGATGGAAGCGCCGCCCGCGCATCGGCTCAAGCACTTCCAGAATCGTATCGCCATTGCGCATCGCGAAGAGTTGCACGCGTGCGCCTTGCACTTCGTCTTCCACCACGCCGCCCACGCGGCGGGCTCCCATCCATAACTCGAACAGCGGCGTAGCCTCCGCCAGGCTGTCCACCACGATTCCGATATGATGTAACACCATGGACCACCTCCTCCCGGACCTCTCCCCATTCTTCCCGACGACGCGCCGCCTTCCTGTGCAGAATCGGTAACAACGATGGGTGGGAGAGTGGGCGAATGGGGGAAAGGGTGCATGGGTGCGGCGATTATTTGTATTTTGGTACTCGCCGCGGCCGGAAGCGCCGCGCCGATACTGCGATTGCCTGAATTCCGGCCCATCGTCGCGCTCCCACCCGCCCCCATTCGCCCATTCCCCCGCTCGCCCATACGGAACTTTGCTTTCCGCTCCGCCAACGGCTATAATGAGGGCGTCGATGGGGGTCGGCGGGAGAGGGAGCCGGGGATGAGCAACGCGCGACCGCGCATTCTGCTACTGTATACGAAAACGGGGGGCGGACACCTGAGTGCCGCGCGGGCGATCAAGGCGGCCATCGAAGCACGGCACCCGGGCACCTATGACGTGGTGCTCTACGACGTGGCCGACTCCAGCCACTCCCCGCGCGTGGCGATGCTCTACGGCACCTATAATATGATGCTCAAGGCCAGCCCGGGGCAGGCCAAGGCGGGGTGGCTGCTGCTCAACGCGCTGCAGGGGGAAAAGGGCTTCATGCCCTGGCTGCCCACGGCGGTGCACGCGGTGGAAGAGGAGCTGCGGCGGGCGCGCCCGGCGCTCATGGTCTCCGTGCACGGCATCGTGAACCACATCATGCTCCACGCGCGCGAAGCCTGCGGCTGGACGGAGCGCGTGCCTTACGCCATCGTCTGCACCGACCTTACCGATCACTTTCTCAACGGCTGGGCCAATCCCAACGCCGACCTGGTCGTCACCTTCACCGAGCCGGCGCGCCGTCAGATGCTCGAGTACGGCGTGCCCGACGAGAAGGTGCGCGTCATCAACGGCTTCACCGTGCACCCGGACTTCGCCCAGGACACCGCGACGCGCGCCGAGTGCCGCGCCGTGCTGGGGCTGCGTCCCGACCTCTTCACCATCCTCGTCTCGCTGGGCGGCATGGCGATCCCCGGCAAAACGAAGAAGATCGTGCGCGCGCTGGGCGCCTCCGGCCTGCCGCTGCAGCTCGTCGTGGTGTGCGGCATGAACCGCAGCCTGAAGCGCCAGGTGCGCGCCATCGCGAAACAGTATCCCCTGCGCGTGCAGGTGCACGGCTTCACCGGGCGTATCGCGCAGATGATGACGGCCGCCGACCTGATGATAACCAAGCCGGGGCCGGGGAGCATCATGGAGGCGGTGGTGAAAGAGCTGCCGCTGCTGCTGGACTCGGTGACGAAACCGATGCCGCAGGAGCAGGGCAACCTGGCCTTCGCCGAAGCGCAAGGCATCGCGCTGCCCATCACGCGCTACATCGACCTGCCCAACATGGTGGACCTGCTCATGCACGACGCCAACGCCTACGGTTCCATGCAGGCCGCTATGCGCCGCATGAAGAACGCCGACGCCATCTTCGAAGTCGCCGACGCCCTCCTCGCCCTGCTCCCGGCCGGCGAAGGGGTGTTGGAGCCGGTGTGACGTTTGGGCACAGGGACTAGGGAACGGGGAACAGCAGTCGCAGGCTGATGCAGGGTAATGGTTTGCAGATCTGCACGCGTGAGAAAACCGCAAAGACACAAAGACCGCAAAGGAGACCGCAAAGATATTGTTTCAGTTGCGCACCGCGAGGCCGGCCTTCAGCCACGGCTGACCATCTCGGCCCAACCCTTTTCTCTTTGCGCGTTCTTTGCGTCCTTTGCGTCTTTGCGGTTTTCTTACGAATGCCCATCATTAAAAATCAGGTACCGCGTTTTTGCACCAAAACCTTACCCCTTTCAAGGAGGGTGCCATGCCGGAGACCGCGTATTGGGATCAGCCGGAGGCTGAACTGCTGGCCGCGCTGCAGGCGTCGCCGCAGGGGTTGACGAGCGAGGAGGCGGCGCGGCGGCTGCACGAGCACGGCCCCAACAGCCTCGTGCGCGAGTCGCGCTTTGCCGCGTTGCTCGACGTGCTGAAGATCTTCGACAACCCGCTGGTGCTCATTCTGCTGGCGGCGGCGGTGATGTCCTACTTCACCGGCGACCATGTGGATGCCCTCATCATCTTCGCCATCGTGCTCGCCAGCCTGCTGCTCAACTTTTTCCAGGAGTTCCAGGCGCGGCACGCGGTAGAGCGGCTGCGCGCGCAGGTGGCCGCCACCGCCGAGGTGACGCGCGACGGCGTGGCGCAGGAGCGCCTCACGGTGGAGCTGGTGCCCGGCGATATCCTCACCCTCAATGCGGGCGACCTGGTGCCTGCCGACGCGCGCCTGCTCGCCGCCACCGACCTGCACGTGCGCGAATCGGCGCTCACCGGGGAGTCGCTGCCCACGGAAAAGCGCGCCGGCGACCTGGACCGCAGCGCGCACACCATCACCGACGCCACGAACAGCGTCTTCCTGGGCACCTCGGTGCAGACGGGCATCGCCACCGCGGTGGTAGTGCGCACCGGCAGTGCGACGGCCTTCGGCGCCATCGCCTCCCGGCTGGCGCAGCACCCGCCGGAAACGGAGTTCGACCGCGGCATCCGCACCTTCGGGCTGATGATTACGCGCATCATCCTGCTGCTGGTGCTCTTCGTCTTCCTCGTCAACGTCACGCTGCACCACGGTACGCGCAAGCCGCTGGAGTCCTTCCTCTTCGCCGTGGCGCTGGCGGTGGGGCTCACCCCGGAATTGCTGCCGATGATCATCTCCGTCACGCTGGCGCAGGGGGCCAAGCGCATGGCGAAGCAGAAGGTGATCGTGAAGCAGCTCGCCTCCATCGAGAATTTTGGCAGCATCGAGATCCTCTGCAGCGATAAAACGGGCACGCTGACCGCGGGGGAGATCGTGCTGGACAAGCACCTGGACATGAGCGGCGCGGAGAGCGACCGCGTGCTGCAGCTCCTCTACCTGAACAGCGCCTTCGAAGCGGGCATCAAAAGCCCGCTGGACGATGCCGTGCTGGCGCACTCGCACCTGTCCACCGACGACTACCACAAGGTGGCGGAGATCCCCTTCGACTTCACGCGCAAGCGCCTCTCCGTGGTGGTGGACAAGGACGGCGCGCGCACGCTGATCACCAAGGGCGCCTCCGAGCGCGTCTTCGACATCTGCACCCAGGTGGAGGTGGCCGGGCAGGCCGTACCCTTCGACGACGCCCGCCGCGCCGCCGCGATGGAGACGTACAAGGCGCTCAGCCTGGACGGCTACCGCGTGCTAGGGGTGGCGATCCGCGCGATGGACGGGCAGACGGCGTTCAGCACGGCGGACGAGACGGCGATGACGCTGCTCGGTTTTGCCGCCTTCTTCGACCCGCCCAAGCCGGACGTGCACGCCACGCTGGAGACGCTGCGCAACGACGGCATCACCGTGGTGATTATGACCGGCGACAACCCCTACATCGCGCAGAAGGTGGCCAAGGACGTGGGCCTCGATGCGTCGGCCATCGTCACCGCGGATCAAATCGACGCCATGGACGACGCCGCGCTGGCGGTGCAGGCGGAGCAGGGCGCCATCTTCGCCCACGTGTCGCCGGAGCAGAAGAACCGGGTGATCACCGCCCTCAAGGCGCGCGGACGCGTGGTGGGCTTCCTGGGCGACGGCATCAACGACGCGCCATCGCTGCACGCCGCGGATGTCGGTATCTCCGTGATGAACGGCACCGACGTGGCGAAGGAGGCGGCGAACATCATCCTGCTCGAGCACGACCTCTCCGTGCTGCACGCCGGCGTGTGCGAAGGTCGCCGGAGCTTTGCCAACATCATGAAGTACATCACCATGGGCACCAGCTCCAACTTCGGCAATATGTTCAGCATGGCGGCGGCGTCGCTCTTTCTCCCCTTCCTCCCCATGCTGCCCACGCAGATTCTGCTCAACAACCTGCTCTACGACGCCTCGCAACTCGGCATCCCCTCCGACAACGTGGACGATGAGCTGCTGCACCGGCCCAAGCGCTGGAATATCAGCTTCATCCGCCAGTTCATGCTGCTCATCGGTCCCATCAGCTCGGTGTATGACTTCCTCACCTTCGCCGTGCTGCTGTGGGGTTTCCACGCCTTCCACAACGACGCGCTCTTCCACACCGGGTGGTTCGTGGAGTCGCTGGCCACGCAAACGCTGGTGGTCTTCGTCATCCGCACCGCGAAAAACCCCTTCGCCAGCCGTCCCAACGGCAAGCTGCTCGCCACCGTGCTGACCATCGTCGTCGTCGCGCTGCTGCTGCCGTATACTCCCCTCGGCGGCTGGCTCGGGTTCGTCCCGCTGCCCCCGCTGCTGTTGGGCGCCATCATCGCCCTCACCGTCACCTACCTCGCGCTGGTGCAGGTGGTGAAGCAGTGGTTTTACGCGCGGCACCAGTTGATGTGAGACGGGGAGCGTAGCGCGTTTTGGGACGAGTGCCCTTGCCCGTTACCGGTATCCGGTTTGTAGGGCCCGGGCGCCGTCCCAGGCCTTACAGGCGGTAGCATCCATATCCCCCAAACCAAAACCCCGCGGGGGCCGTTGCCTGCCCCCGCGGGGTTTGCGGTTTTCGCTACGCGACGCGCTGTTTTCGCTACGCGATGCGCTGTTTCCGCTGCGCGGAAAAGCGGGTTAAAACGCGTTGTACTTCACCACGCGGTTGTTGCCGGTGTCGACGACGTAGATCTTGCCGCTGGCGTCGACGCCGATGGCGGTCGGGTGATTGAAGTTCGTCGCCCCGGCGCCGGTAGTGCCGAAGGCACCCAGGTAGGCGCCGCCGGGGGAGAACTTCTGTATGCGGTCATTATTCGTATCGGCCACATAGACATTGCCGACCGCATCCACCGCCACACCGTTGGGCTGGTCAAACTCCCCGGTCGAACTCCCCTGTACGCCCCATTGGGCGAGGAGGAAGCTGGCGGCATTGAACTTCTGGATGCGGTTGTTCTGTGTATCGGCAATATAGACGTTGCCGACGTTGTCGACCGCGACGCCGATCGGGCCCATGAACTGACTGCCGGTGGCGCCCGGCATGCCCCAGCTCAGGATCGCATTGCCCAGGCTATCCGTCTTCACGATCTGGCATCCGGTGCTATCCGCCATGTAGACGCTGCCGCTGCCATCGACCGCCAATCCTTGGGGTAGCTCGCCAAGCCGGTCCCACTTCGCCTGTTGGACGCCGGTGGCATCGGCGACCACGATACGGGCGTTCCACGAGTCGGCGATGTAGAGCCGGCCATTGCCGTCTAGCGCCACCCCGATCGGGGCGTTGAGCCCCAGCGCCGCGAAGCGGGTGTTGTCCGCCGGGACCGGGGCGCCGGCGTTGTCGTAGTGCACCACGGTGTTGTTGCCGGTGTCGGCGACGTAGTAGGAGCCGTCGGCAGCCACCGCGATCCCGCGCGGGGCGTTAAAGACGCCGTAGATGGCGATTTGCGTCGGCGCGGCGGGTGCGGGGCCGACGGTGATGGTAGCCACGGCTGAGATGCCCTGGTTTTGCATCGAGGTTGCCACGACGTGGAAGACCTTATAGCCGGCACCTCCGAGCGGGGCGGTATAGGTGCACTTGGGGTATGTTCCGGTGGCATAAACGTCCACCGGGATGAGGGAACCGTTCCCCCCGCCTTCCCCTTCCTGAATGGCCCAGGTGATCGTCGGCGGTCTATCGAACCCGGCGGCGCGCGCCGTGAAGGTGATGGTCGTCCCGCCGTCGAGTTGGCAGATGGCCGGGGTCAGCGTAATGGCGGTGTTGACCACGATGGTGGCGGTGGCTTTCGCCGTAGTGTCTTCCGTGCTCGTGGCGGTGACATGGTAGACGCCCGCCGTCGCGGGGGCCGCGAAGACGCCATCATTCGTGACCGAACCGAATAGCGTCGGCGTATCGCCGTCGACGGACCAGGTGACGGTGCCGGTCTTCCCGTTCTTCACTACCGCGGAGAAGTGCCAGTAGCTCAGCACCTGTATCGACACCGTGGATGGGGAGATATATACACTGATGGGCAAGGTGGTGGTTTTGCTGACGGTCACCGTGACGCTGCTGTAGATGCCCGATTCCGAATCGGTGGCGGTGATCACGGCCTTGCCTTCGGTCAGGCCCGACACCAAGCCGGTGACCGGATCGACCTTGGCGACCGCGGCGGCCTGCGCACCGTTCACGTTGACGGCGGACCACTTGAGGACGCCGGGCGCGAGCAACAGCACGTTGCCGGGTTTGTCATACGCGGTCGCGGTGTAGGTCTGGGAGTCACCCAGCATCATCGTCGCCCCGCCCACCTGGGTGAGTACGATGTGATCGACCGTGCTGGCGAGTACCAGGCTGATATTCGCTTTGGCCGTGGTGGAGACGGCGAAAGCCGCTTGCCCCGTCGCCAACGGGCTGCCGGTCGGCGTGGGGACCGCCCCCGAGAGGTCGAAGCTGGAGTATGCCGTCGCTGTGGCGATGAGCTGTACGCCGGCGGGCAGATTGTCGAAGGTATTCGTGCTGCTGGTGGCGCCGGTGGCCGGGCGGGTGAGCACGGTTTCCAGCCAGGTATACGCGGGCGTCGCGGTATCCGTGATCACCAGGTGGATCGCGTTGGCGGCGCTCGGGATCAGGCGCGACCGTTTCGGCGTCGTCCAGGTCACCGTCAGCGTGGCCTGGCCGCGGCCGGTGGCCACGGAGCCCGCCGTCCCCGCGGGAGACGACTGCGCCTTATGGGTGGCATTGCCCCCGCAGCCGGCCAACAGCAGGACGGCCAGGGCGAGCGCCGAGAGATAGGTTAGCTGCTTCATCGTCAGTCTCCCTTACTGGAGTGTAATCGTCGCGGACCCGCTTTGCACGGTGATCGTCGCCTGCGCGGTGACCCCCGGATACAGATGACTGGCGGCCTGCACGTGATAGGTGCCGGCGACGGCGGGTGCGGTGTAGACGCCGTTGACGACGGTGCCGCCGTTGCCTTCGGCCACCGACCAATCCACCGTGTTATCCGTACACGGCGACAGGTTGGCGGTGAGGGTGTAGGTGCCCTTGAGCGGCAACGTGATGGTCGCCGGGGCGAGGCTCAACGTGGGCAGCACGACGAGCTGCGCGTCGGCGGTCTTGCTCGCGTCGGCCACGCTGGTGGCGCGCACGGTGTAGTTGCCGGCCAGCTTGGGCGCGGTGAGCAACCCGGTGCTGGTGATGCTGCCCGCGTTGGCGCCGGCGGCGTTGCCGGGAATCGACCACGTCACGGTGGCGTTGACGTTGCCCGTCACCGTGGCGATGTATTGCTGCGTGGCGCCCGCCGCCAGCGAGAGGCTGATCGGCGAGAGGCTGATCGTCACCGGGCGCACCGAGACGACGGCGGCGGCGATGATGGTGCCGTCGACGACGCTGGTGGCCTGCACGTGGTACACGCCGGCGACCGTCGGGGCGGTGAGCAGGCCGGAGCTATCGATCACGCCCGCGTTCGGCGCGGCGGCGTTGTCGGGAATCGACCAGGTGACGGCCCCGTTCGGCAGCCCGGTGGTAACCACCGTGAACTGCTGCGCGGCGCCGCCGTCCAGCGTGACTGAGGTCGGCGTGACGGACAGCGGCGAGGTGACGATCACCGTGGCGTCCGCCGTGCGCGCGATGTCCACCACGCTGGTGGCGCGCACCGTGTAGACGCCCGGGCGCAGCGGGGCGACCAGATTGCCGACTTCATCGATCTTCCCCGCGCTGGGCGCCGGGGCGTTATTGGTGATGGACCACGTCACGCTCGGGTTGGTGGTGCCGGTGAGCGCGGCGGTGAAGCTTTGCGTGGCGCCGGGCGCCAGCGTCACGATGGTCGGCGCGATCGCGATCGTCTTGGGCGAATTGGCCGGGGCGTCGGTGACGGTGATGGCGACCGGGGCGCTGTGCCGGGCCGAGTCCTTCTCGGTGGCGACGATTTCCGTCGCGCCGGCTACCAGTGAGGTGACCAGGCCGGTGGCATCCACGCTCGCGACCGCGGAGGTCGCGCCGGTGCCCGCGGCGTTCGTCGCCTTCCAGGTGAGGTCGCCGTCCGCCACCAGCACTTCGGCGCCGGTGGCATCTTCCGGCGTCGCGCGCAACTGCACGGCGTCGCCGGTGTGGATGGCCAACGGCCCGGCGGGCGTCACCACCACCTGCGTGACGGTGGTGTTCATGGTGATCGCGAAGGCGGTCGGCGCGCCGGGGGTAATGGTCAGGTCGGTGGTGCCGCCGGCCTGCACGTTGCCGGTGCCGCCGGCGAAGGGATACGCCTTGGCGACGAGGGTCACCGTGCCGATGGGCAGCGGGGTGAAGCTCACGGTGGAGGACCCGCCCGCCGCGGGCCGGTCAATGGTCTGCGTGAGCAGGGTGGTGGCGCCCTTTTGTGCCTGCACCACGATGCTGTTGCTCGCCGCGGGGATCAGGCGGGTGCGCGCCGGCCATTTGATCGTCAGCGTGGCCGCGCCGGTGGGCGCCGCCGCGGGCTGCGCGAACGGTGTCGGCTTGTTCTCGCTGCATCCGAAGAGGAAGAGCGCCGCTATGCCGAGGGTGAGAATGAGATGCCATCGCTTCATCGGAGTTCTCCTCTTATTGAATCGTACCGCTCGCGCCGCCGGCCTGCACGGTGATCGTCCACGTGGCGCTCACCGAGGTGTCGGCCACGCTGGTGGCGATCAGGTGATAGGTGCCGGCCTGCAGCGGGGCCACGAAGTCGACCGCGTTGGCAGAGGGCGTGTGCAGATCGGCGGCCTGGTCGGCTTCCTGCATGCTCCAGGTGACCGCGGAGTTGGCCGCGCCGATGGTTTGCGCCGTCACATGCAGCGTGTCGCCGATGGACAGCGTGGTGAGCAGCCCGGTGCCGAACTGCACCAGCGGCTTCACGGTGATGACGGCCGCCGCGCTCAGCGTCGGGTCGGCCTTCGAGGTCACCATCACGTGGTAGGTGCCCGTGGTGGCCGGCGCGGTGTACTTCACCGTGGTGGCGTCGATGGCGACCAGGGTGCCGCCGTCCGTTGCCGACGTGAAGCGCGTATCCGTGGTGCCGGTCACCGCAACGGTGAAGCTCATGCTGTCGCCGATGCTCAACGTGGCCGTGGAGGGCGAGAGGGTGATGGCCGTCTGCGGCGCCACCGTCACGATGGTGGTGGCCACCTTCGTCTGATCCGCTTCGCTGACCGCGCTCACCGTGTAGCGGCCCGACGTCGTGGCGACGAAGAGACCGGTGTCGGAGATCGTGGCGCCCAGTGCGAGTCCGGTGCTCACCACGCGCCACAGGACGGCGTGGTTGCTCGTGCCGGACACATTCGCGGTGAATTGCACCGATTGGCCGACGGTCACCGCGGGATTCCCCGGGGAGATGTCAACCGTGGTGCCGCCGTTGTCGGCCTGGCACCCCAGGAGGACCAGCAGCGACAGCAGCGCAGCCAGTGCAAGAAACAGCCGTGCGTTCATAATGCGTTACCTCGTTCGACGCCCGGTCGGAGCGGCCGAATGCCGGAGACGACGGCGGGGCAGTCGGCGCCCGTGAACCGTCCTGAAACTATTCATGGCTATGTTAGCGTCGTGTCCGACATTCGTCAAGCACTTTCGTGTCGAGGGGAGAAGGGAGCGGTGGAAAAATGCCCTTTTCGGCCCGATATCCGCCGCGCCGCCCTTGCACACCGCCCCGCCTCAGGAGTAAGGTATAGCGATTTCTTACAGAGGAGCACACCCCATGCCGACCCCCCTGATGATCGCCGCGGTGGATTTGGGCGCCGAGAGCGGGCGCGTGAGCCTGGGCCGTTTCGACGGCACCCGGCTGGCCATCGAGGTGGTGCACCGCTTCCCCAACCGCTCCGTGCGGCTGGCCGGCACGCTGACGTGGGACACCGTGCGCTTGTTCGACGAGATCCTTATCGGTCTGGGCAAGGCCGGGCAGGCGGCGGGCGGGCCGGTGGCCGCGGTGGGCATCGACACCTGGGGGTGCGACTTCGGCATCCTCGACGGCGACGGGCAGCTCCTCGGCGTGCCGGTGCACTACCGCGACAAGCGTACCGACGGACTCATCGAGGCGGTCACCGCGCAAATCCCGCGTGCGCGCATCTACGCCGAGACGGGCATCGCCTTCTGGCCCTTCAATACCCTCTTCCAGCTCCGCGCGCTGGCGTTGCAACGCTCCCCGCTGCTGCGCGAAGGGCGCACGCTGCTCTTTACCCCCGACCTGCTGCACTACTGGCTCTCCGGGGTGAAGGTGAGCGAGCGCTCCATCGCCAGCACCTCGCAGTGCTTGTCCGTCGGCGACGACGTGTGGCAGGCCGACCTGCTCGCCGCGCTGGAGATCCCCGCCGGGATCATGCCGCCCGTGGTGCCGTCGGGTACGGTGCTCGGGCCGATCCTCGACGACGTGGCCGCCGCCACCGGGTTGTCCTGCACACGGGTCATCACCCCCGCCAGCCACGACACCGCCGCCGCGGTGGCCGCCACCCCGCTGTCCGACCCGCGGGCCGCCTACCTCAGCTCCGGCACGTGGTCGCTGCTCGGGGTGGAGAGCGACACCCCCACCCCCACCGTCGACGCGTTGGAGGCGGGCTTCACCAATGAAAAGGGCGTCGGGCAGAGCTACCGCTTCCTGGGCAACATCATGGGCCTCTGGCTGGTGCAGCAGTCGCGCGCGGCGTGGGCGCGCGCCGGCGCCGCGCACGACTACCCCGACCTGGCGGCGATGGCCACCACCGCCGCCCCGTTCCGCGCCTGGGTGAACCCCAACGACCTGCGCTTCTACGCGCCGGATAATATGGTATCCGCCGTGCAGGAGGCCGTGGCGGAGACGGGCGCCCCGGTGCCGCGGACGATCCCCGAGACGATGCGCACGCTGCTGGAGAGCCTCGCCTTCACCTACCGCGCCACGGTGGACAAGCTCGAACGGCTGAAAGGCATCCAGGTCCCCGCGCTGCACATCATCGGCGGCGGCTCGCAAAACGAAATTCTCTCCCAGTGGACCGCCAACGCGCTGGGCCGTCCGGTCATCACCGGCCCGGTGGAAGGCACCACCATGGGCAACATGCTGGTGCAACTGCAGGCCCTCGGCGAAGTAGCCGACCTCGCCGACATCCGCCGCGTGGTGCAAGCCTCCACCGACGTGCACACCTACGAACCGCAGGACGCGGCGGCATGGGCGGAGGCGTATGGGCGGTTCGCGGGGGAGTTCGGATTTTAGATTTTGGATTGGGGCGACGGATGCGGAAGCTACAGAGAAATAAGATGGTATGGCTGGCGTGGTAGGGCATGGGCGCCGTCCCATGCCTGTTTGACGGTAACCTGATCCGATGGAGCAGAGGGATAAAGTCGGCGACTTTCCGTGTTGGCTCCATCGGAATAGGATCGCGACGACCAGGCATGGGACGGCGCCCATGCGCTACAATAAGCGATAGTGTTTTTCATAAAGGAAAGGACCGATGGCCGGCAACCTCATCGAAATCGGGATGCTGCTGACGGTAGCCGTGACGGCCGCGGCTTTCGTGCGCCGACCGGTGCCGTGGCGGGCGTGCGCTATCGGCGTGGTGGTGTGGGCGGTGGGGGTGAGCATAGCCTTCCCGGCCTTTGCCGATGGACGGATGCCGCCACCGATGCATGTGCTGGCAGTCACCAGTTTTTGTGCGGTGCAGGCGTTTTGCCTCGCCACTCCGCTATGTTGGTCACGCGTAGTGCCGGTACTTTTCACGTGGCTGATGACCATGGCGCTGCTTGCCGTCGCTATGCGCATGATTCACAGCGGTGGATATACTACGCGGTCATACACATACGATCACAAAAGCCAGTCATTGCATTATCTCGTTCAGGATATCGGTGCGACGGACACCCACGATTACCAACCCGGTTGGGTGACGGATGAGCCGTTTGCGGTGCACATCCATGCGCATGGTGCGTGGAGTCAGCGCGAGATTCCGCATCCCTTCTGGCACAGCCGGTTCACCGGCCTTTACCGGCTGGAGCGCAAACCGGTGGCCGCCTGGTTCACCGGCGGGCGACTGACAAAAGACCACATCACCTTCCGAGAGCGACCGGGCGTCATACCGCCGCGCTGAAAGGACCCCCCATGCACCTTACCGACATCCAAATTCGCGACCCCTTTATTGTGCCGATTCCCGAGGAGGGGGTGTATTACCTGTATGGCACCACCGATACGAACGCGTGGAGCGGGCCGGGGGGTGGGTTTGACGCGTATGTGAGCCGTGATCTGGCGATGTGGGACGGACCGCTGCCGGTCTTCCGGCCGGAAGCAGGATTTTGGGGCACGGAGAACTTCTGGGCGCCGGAGATGCACCGCTATCGGGGGCGCTGCTACCTCTTCGCCAGCTTCACGGCACCGGGGGCGTGTCGCGGTACGCAGGTGCTGGTGGCCGACGGCCCGCGCGGGCCGTTCCGCCCGCACAGCGACGGCCCGCTGACCCCGCGTGAGTGGGAGTGCCTGGACGGCACGCTGCACGTGGACGACGCCGGCGTGCCGTGGCTGGTCTTCTGCCACGAATGGGTGCAGATCGGTGACGGCGGCATGTGCCTGCTGCGGTTGAGCGACGACCTGTCCCGCGCCGTCAGCGCCCCGGTCACCCTCTTTCACGCCACTGAGGCCCCGTGGGTCGCGCGCCTCGACCACCCGACTCTGCCTGGCGGCTATGTCACCGACGGCCCCTTTCTGCACCGCACCGCCGACGGCACGCTGTGCATGCTCTGGTCCAGCCTCGGCCCCGCCGGCTACGCGCTGGGGGTGGCGCACTCGGCCAGCGGTCACGTCACCGGCCCATGGACACAGGACGCCACCCCCCTCTTCGCCGCCGACGGCGGGCACGGCATGCTCTTGCGCACCTTTGCCGGGCAGCTCACCCTCACCCTGCACCGTCCCAACCAGACCCCGCACGAACGCGCGGTGCTGCTGCCGGTGGCGGAAGCGGGCGGCACGCTCCGCGTACAGGAATAACGTCCTGCGCACATGAATCCGGCCTGAAATATGGAATTACTACTTACCCCTGTTCGACACGGTGCGGATATGTTATGATACTGGTGAACCTCCGTGCGTTGACCAGACCACACAGGGAGGGGAGACATGCCATCCTTTCGTTATAGCGCCATCGATCAGAGCGGACGCTCCTTCTCCGGTACGCTGGATGCGGACACGCGAGAAGCGGTGCGTGAGAAGCTGGCTGAACGCCGCTACCATATCGTCAACATCGACGAAGTGGCGGTCGTGCAGGCGAGCCAACTCGGCGAACTCGTCAACAGCACCTTCAACCGCGTGAAACAGAGCGAGTTGGTGATCTTCAGTCGCCAGTTCGCCACCATGATCGACGCCGGTTTGAGCGTGCTCAAGTGCCTGGACATCCTGCAGAAGCAGGCGAAGGACCCGGTGCTGAACGAGGCGCTGAAGGTCATTCGCCACGACGTGCATAGCGGTACCAGCCTCACCGAAGCCATGTCCAAGCACCCGCGCGTCTTCACCAAGCTCTACGTGAATATGATCCGTTCGGCGGAAGCCGGCGGCATCCTCGACCAGGTGCTCGACCGCCTGGCCTCCTTCCTGGAAAACGAGCTGGAGATGCGCAACAAAGTGCGCTCCGCCATGATGTACCCCACCGTGGTGCTCATCTTCGCCACCATCGTGATGGGCGTGATGATGTGGTGGGTGCTGCCGCAGTTCCAGCACATCTTCACCGACATGGGCATCCAGAAGCTGCCCACCACCACGGCGCTCATGCTCGGGTTGGCCATGTATTCCAAGCAATACTGGTACCTGATCCCCGTCGCGGTGGTCGGCATCTGGTTCGGGCTGTTCTCCTACGGACGCACCGAACAGGGGGCGCTGCATCTGGATGAGATCAAGCTGCGCATCCCGCTCTATGGCGACATCCTGCTGAAAGTCTCCGTCTCGCGCTTCGCCCGCACCTTCGGCACGCTGATTTCCAGCGGTGTGCCCATTCTGCGCGCGCTCGAGATCACCACCGACACCGCGGGCAATCAGGCGGTGGCGTCGGTGATCGAAAAGTCGCGCCAGAGCGTGAAGGACGGGGATAAGATGAGCACGCAGATGCAGCTCAGCCCGATCTTCCCGGTGATGGTCACGCAGATGATCGCCGTCGGCGAGGAGACCGGGCGCCTCGATCAGATGCTGATCAAAATCTCCGACTTCTACGAAGCCGAGGTGGACAACACGCTCAAAGGCCTGGCCTCCCTCATCGAGCCGATCATGATCGTCGGCCTCGGCATTATGGTGGGCTTCATCGCCGTGAGCGTCATTACGCCGATTTATACGCTGGTCGGCAACGTAAAATAATCGAGTTGACGCAGACCCCCTCTTGACGCAACCTGGCATCCGGTGCAGTGCTCATAGCTCTTATCGGAGAAGGGATCCGCATGGCGCAGGAGTTTCCTGGCGAGGAGTCGGTCGTGACCACGGTGGTGGACGACGGCACCCTGGCCCACTTCCGCACGTATCGCGACACGCGCGACGCCGTGTTGCGCGACACGATCATCAACCGCCACCTGAACCTGGTGCACAGCGTGGCGCGCCGCTTCAGCGGCCTGGGGGAGTCCTTCGACGATTTGTCGCAGGAGGGCTCCATCGGCCTGCTCAACGCCGTCGACCTCTTCGACCCGGCGCGCGGCGTCAAGTTCAGCACTTACGCCTGCCACCTCATCGCCAGCCAGATTCAGCACTACCTGCGCGACCGCGGGCGCCTCATCCGCCAACCGGCCTGGGTGCAGGAACTCAACACCAAGCTCACGCGCACCGCCGAGGGGTTGGCACAGGAGCTGGGGCGCGATGCGCAACCGGAGGAGCTGGCCACGCGGCTGGGCGTGAGCGTGGATACCGTGAGCCACGTGCTCGCCGCGCGCGAACTGAACAAAGTGGTCTCCCAGAGCACCCCCGCGGAGGGGAGCGAGAGCGACGCCCCGCTGCCGGAGCGCGAGGTGGCGACCCCCGTGAAGGGCGGCGTGCCGTGGGGCGTGGAGGACACGCTGGAGATCGACGCCGCCATCGACAGCCTCAAACCGCTGGAGGGGCAGGTGGTGCGCCATTTCTTCTTCGGCGATCTCAGCCAGACGGAGATCGCGCACACGCTGGGCATCTCCGTCAACTACACCTCCTACCTCCTCCGCCGCGCGCAGACGAAGATCAAGGCCTACCTGGACGAGCAGCGCAAGCAGGAGGCGCTGGTGATGGCCGACGAGGTGACAGCGCCCGTGGGCGCCATCGACACGCCGATCTACGACGCCGTCACCGGGTTGAACACCGCCGCCTACATCCGCGTCCGCGTGGAAGAAGAGGTGGCGCGCAGCCGGCGCTATCCGACAAACTTCACCCTGATGCTCGCCAAAGTGACGGAGGTGCCGGAGGACCCGGCGGTACGCCGGGCGGTGCTCTCCACCGTGTGGGGGCTCATACGTGGCAGCATCCGCGTCGTCGACCTGCTCGGGCATCAGCAGGATGGCCTCTTTCTGCTCCTGCTGCCCCACACGGGCCGAGAAGCGCGCGTGTTGGGGGAGCGCCTCTGCGTACGCATCGGCGGGCGTGAGCCGGCGGCGATGGCGGGGGCCGGGCCGCTGCTGGTGAATATCGGCTACGCCGTCTTCCCCATGGACGGCGCCGGCGCCGATGGCCTCTTCGCCGCCACCGAGCGCGCCCTGCGCACCGCGGAGAAAGCCGGCCCGAACCAGTTGTCCGGCGCCGCGCGCCCACGACGAGCCTCGTGATTTTGGATTTTGGATTGGGGGGACGGCTTATCGCCGTCCCCCCGCTGTTTTCTGCGTCTGCAATTCAAAACCTAAAATGGCTAGACGTCTTCCGCGCGCCGGGAGGCTTGCATCTGCAGGAAGGCGATCATGAAGCCGTCCAGGTCGCCGTCGAGGACGGTGGGGGCGTTGCTCGTTTCGTAGTCGGTGCGGTGGTCCTTCACCAGCGTGAAGGGTTGCAGCCAGTAGGTGCGGATCTGGTTGCCGAAGGCGATGTCCGTCTTGGTGCCGCGCAATTTCGTCATCGCTGCTTCCTGCTCCTGGCGCTGGCGCTCCAGCAGGCGCGCCTTGAGCACGCGCATGGCGCTGGCGCGGTTCTTCAACTGGCTGCGCTCGTTCTGGCACGTTACCACCAGCCCGGTGGGCAGGTGGGTGATGCGGATCGCCGACTCCGTCTTATTCACGTGCTGCCCGCCCGCGCTGCTCGCGCGGTAGGTGTCGATCCGCAGATCCTCTTCGCGGATATCCACCGTCACGTCCTCCTCGATGTCGGGGATCACGTCCACCGAGGCGAAGGAGGTTTGCCGCGAGTTGGCGGCGTTGAAGGGGGAGAAGCGGATCAGCCGATGCGTGCCGCGCTCCGAGCGCAGGAATCCGTAGGCGTTCTGCCCGCTGATCTCCAGCATCAGCGACTTGACCCCCGCCTGATCGCCGGGCAACTCGTCCATTACCGTGGCGGTGAAGCCGTGGCGCTCGGCCCAGCGCAGGAACATACGCCCGAGCATCGCCGCCCAGTCGCACGCCTCCGTGCCCCCCGCGCCGGCGTTGATCTCCAGGATCGCCGGGTTGGCGTCGTACGGGTCGGCGAAGAGCGCCTCCGTCTCCAGGCGCGTCAGCAGCGCGCGCAGCTCCGTCAGGTTCTGCTCCAGCTCCGGCGTGCTGGCCGTGTCTTCCGCTTCGACCGCCAGTTCCGCCAGCACCGTGGTGTCCTCCGCCAGCGCGGCCAGCCGGCGCCAGGGCTCCAGCTCGGTGCGGCGCCGCGATTGCTCGGTCATCACTCCCTGCGCCGATTCCGGATCCTCCCAGAGCGCGGGATCCGCGGCGCGCTGGGCCACTTCGGCCAGCTTCGCCTCGCGCGCGTCGATATTCAGCCGGGCGCGCAGGGCGGTCGCCTCCGCGCGCACATTCTCGGCCAGGTAGCGTAAATCGGCAAGATCGGGCATCGTTGTATCCTTCCGGAAAACCGTCGTAGTATACCAGATGCCGCGCCTGCGGTCACGGCGCGCGGGGCGCGGCGTGCGGTGTAGAGAGGAGCGATGGGGTAGCTGGGCGCGTGTAAGTGGCCGTGCGCGTGCGGCGCGATCAGGGGGAGAAGGGGGGCGGCACGTGCCCCGTTGTACGACAAAAGCGGTTTTTTGCACAAATGTCGAGAAAAGGCCACAAAGGCCATTGACATACCCCCGGGTCGCGGATATACTTCACCTCGTTGCCCGGGACGTACCGGACAATGCGCCTGGCAGACGGGACGAACTCTAAAAAAGTTCACTTACCCCCTTGACAGACGCAGGCGAGAAAGAGTATTCTAATTCTCGCCGCTGGGGCACCTTCGTCGAACGTCACTCTCGAAGAGGTTGTCAGCAATAGATGTTGCCGACCTCTTTTTATTGTGCCTGACAGGTCCTCCGGCCACGGACCTTGACAACTGAACAGTGTTCGGACATGCAGTAGAGCCTGTAGACGCGTGAGGGCGAAAGCCTTTTAACGTGTCAGAAAAAACGTACTTGTGTACGTTTCTCTCTTTTCCTTTGGAGAGTTTGATCCTGGCTCA
>CAIYQO010000289.1 GCA_903928345.1 uncultured bacterium
CCCGCGCGCCGCGGGAATAGATCCGGTAACGAAGGTAGGGCTCGTAGTAGCGTCGCAGCGCAGCAAGGCGCGTCCATCACATCTATAGATGCTCTTTGATTATTCGATGCCACTCTGGAAAGCAATGCTGGCACGATAGAATCAAAGAGCAGATGTGAGGTAACGGTTCTTGCTGCGCTGCGAACCTACTACGAGCCCTACAGCTTTTTCGCTTCTCTGTAACCTGCTCGCGCACCCCGTTTTATTCCTCGTCGTCGCGGGGGGCGAAGAAGGCGTGGTAATCGTCGCGCGTTTTATCGTCTTCGTGGGGAATCAGGTAGATGTAGCCGGTGGATTCGTGGTGGAGCAGCTTGAAGGTGACCGGTGACTGGTCGGTGGTGCGGATATCCAGATTCATGACATCCTGCAGGAAGCCGATCACGTCCTCCAGCGTCGTCTGCGCGTAGACGTAGACCTGTTGGATCAGCGTATTGTCCAGCACGATCACGTCGGGATTATTGAGGCTGCGCCGGCAGCGCATGGAGATCATCTTCCCGGTGGTGCTGTCATTGTACCGTGTCATCTGCATGGGTGCGTCCTTCCGCGTCGGAGGTGCGAAAAGACGACCCCCGTGCCCCGGCTTGCGCCGGGAGACGGGGGCCGTCGAGTTTGCGTACTCGCGGGGTTTACCAGCGAGAATTGCGGCTGCCGCCGCCGCCGCTACCGCCGCTGCTGCTGCGCTGACCCTGGAAGCATTCCGAGCAGTAGACGGGCTTGGTGCCGGTCGGCTGGAAGGGGACTTCGCAAGTCTTGCCGCAGGATGAGCAGGTGGCGCTGAACATTTCGCGCGGGCCGCTGCTGCGATAACCGCCGCCGCCGCCACTCTGGGCTTTGTGCGCGGCGCGGCAATCGGGGCAACGACCGGGGGTGTTCGTGAAGCCCTTCTGCTCGTGGAATTCCTGTTCACCCGAGGTGAACACGAAGGTGCGACCGCAGTCGCGGCAGGTGAGGTTTTTGTCGGTGTAGCTCATGGCATGCACTCCTTTTTCGTGAGACGACCGTCATGGCGTCAAGATCTGGATGGCGTAAGGGGTGTGCTATGCCAAGGCAAGAACAACCAATATGAGGCCAAATCGAGCCGAACCCTGTCGGTGTAGTTGGAGGACTATTTCCTCCACCTTTTGCAGTATACCTGAAATCGCATCGCTGCGCAAGTATTTTTCAGCGATTATCTGCGACGGCGTTTCGAGCCCCGTCGTTGCGCATCACGCGCCTCTTCTTTGACGGCTTTGCGCTGGCGATAACAGGCCGGACAATAGGTCGGCGGCGGGAACGCATTTGTGGTGCATTCTTCTTGTTCCGCCTCGGTAAAGGGGAAAGTTTCCCGGCATGCCGGGCATTCTAGAGTGAGATCGGGCAAAGACACGCCCTCCTTTGCGATGGTCGCTCCATCTCGGAGAGGACAGAAGTCATGGTGGCGCGCTGCAAACCCGCGGCCACCCACGCCGAAATAGTACAACCAGTGTACCGGCTCTCCCCGGTAGTGTCAAATACGCGCGTCACACATCTTCCGGGACGACGACGCAGCGGAAGCCCACGGTGGGGCGCCGATACGAGTCGCGCCCGCGTTGCAGATCGCATTCGAAACACCGGTACGCGCAGCGCAGATACGCCGCGTAGGCACACTGCCAGGAGCCGCCGCGCAGCACGTGGCCGCTGGCGGTGGGCGGGCGCCGTTGCGACGCGCGGCTCGGGGTGCGCGCATAGTCGCCCAGCGCGGAGGCCTGGCACCACTCCCACACGTTGCCCGCCATGTCGTAGACGCCGTACGGGCTGACATTGCCCGGGCGGGCGCCATTCGCTTCCGTGCCTGTGCCGCTCGTGGCGTGGTGGCAGAGTTCCGGCTGCCAGGTGTCGCCCCAGGGCCAGCCGCGTCCGTCCGTGCCGCGCGCGGCCTTTTCCCACTCGGCTTCCGTCGGGATGGTGGCCTGAGCCCACGTCGCGTAGTGGTTCACGTCCTGCCAGCTCACCTTCACCATCGGGTGGTCGGGCAACCAGCCCCATTCCGGGGCGGTCGGCATGTGCCACTCGGTGGCATCGCAACAGGCCTGAAATTGTGCCACGGTGACCGGGTAGCGATACAGCCAATACCCGGGCAGGGTGAGCACGCGCTGCGGCTGCTCATGCGTAAACCAATCCGCCCGCCATTCCGGGTGTTGCGCCATGATGGTGGCCACGTCGGCCTCACTGGACCCCATGGTAAACGTTCCGGGCGCGATCCACGCCATTTCGGCATGATCGATCGGATTTTCCTGTATCTTATTGGTTGATAATGGGCTCATGGGTTTCTCCCGGCTCCACCGCGGGTGGAGCCTGCGCCGGCGATCTCCGGCAAGGTGGGTTGAATGGGCAAGGCGCCGTCCCCCCGACACGCGTCGGGGAGGGCAGCCGGTGATGCGTCGGGTTATCGGCGGGAACGTCCCCCGCCACTGTAATCACCGCCGCCGCCGGCCATCTTTTCCGCCTTGCGGCGCGTGCGGCAATCGGGACAACGGGTTGGGGGTGTGAAGCCTTTGGTGCGAAAAAATTCCTGTTCCCCTTCGGTAAAGGTGAATTGACAGGCGCAATCCGCGCAGGTGAGTGTAGTTTCCGGCATCGTCCTACCCTTCCTTTCCTGGCCTCGCATCTCGGGTAGGGCAGGTCAGGTGATGGCGCGAAGAGACTTCCGTCTTCGCCACCCATGTCCAAAATGGTAGCTTACAGTAACAGGTTTCGGTAGTGTCGTCAAATAGAGACCACCACAAACCCGCTCGTTTACCCCGTCCCGAAGGTCGTTCACACACCATTTTACACGTTTCTTGTCTATTACGCAGGTGAAGAGCGCTGGGAACGCGAACGTAGGGGGCACGACAGCCCGCGCGCACGCCGGAACGCCGCCACCGAGGAAACGTAGACGCATGATCGACCTCTTCCATGCACAGCCCGAGACACCCGAGCCGGCGCCGCTCCCCGTGACCGGCCAGATCGCGGACGCGTTGCTCGCGGGCAAGCCCCGGTTGCGCCTGATACTCGATTCCCTGCATATCGGCATCGTAATTATCGACGCGGAGACCCACGAAATCCTCACCGCCAATCCCCGCGCGCTGGCCCTGCTCGGTGCGCCGGCCGACGCCGTGCTCGGGCGCGTGTGCCACCAGTTCATCTGTCCCGCCGAACATGGCAAGTGCCCGATTACCGATCTCGGCCTGGCGGTAGAGCAATCGGAGCGCGTGCTCATCGATGCCGACAATACCCGGCTGCCGATCATCAAATCCGTCGCACGCATCTCCCTCGACGGACGCCCGTGTCTGGTCGAGTCATTTATCGATATTACCGAGCAGAAAAAGACGGAACAAACGCTGCGCGAATCGCAGGAGCAGATTCAGTATCTGATCGAACACACCGCGGATTGCGTGTTTCAAATCGACCCGGCGGGACGGTTCCTGCAGGGGAACTCGGCCGTCGAGCAGTTGACCGGCTACCCGCGGGCCGCGTTGCTGCAGATGCAGCTCACCGATCTGGTTGCCCCGGCGTATCATGCCATGCTCGTCGACCGCGTGCAGATGCGGCTGGATGGCGGCTGCGACAGCCGACCGTATGAACTCGAGCTGGTGCATCGGGATGGGCACCACGTCTGGGTCGAGCTGTCGACGACCGGGCTGACCGGCGCCGATGGGCAACTGGTGTCGCTGCTGGGGATCGGGCGCGATATCACCGAGCGCATGCGCGCCGCGGAGGAGCGGCTGGAGATCGAACGCCGCCTGCTGCATTCCCAGAAGCTCGAGAGCCTCGGGGTGCTGGCCGGCGGGATCGCCCATGATTTCAACAACCTGCTCACCGCGATCATCGGCAACCTGGATATCGCGCTGCTCCACCTCGCGCCCGGCGCCCCGGCGCGCCTCGACATCGCGCAAGCCATGCAGGCGTCCCACCGGGCCGCCGACCTGACCCGCCAGATGCTCGCCTATTCCGGCAAAGGCCGTTTTCTGCTGGAGGAGATCGACGTGCAGGCGCTGGTGCGGGAGAATATCGACATCTTCCGCGCCGCCATCGCCCGCACCGTCACCCTCACCCTGGCGACCGCCGATGCCGTGCCCGCCATCGTCGCCGATCCCGGCCAGGTGCAGCAGGTGGTGATGAATCTGCTCACCAATGCCTCGGAAGCGATCGGGAACAAACCCGGGGTCATCACCCTGGCCACCGGCGTGCAGACGTGCGAAGCCGCCGACCTGGCGCAAAGCCGGCTGGCAGAAAAGCCCGCGGCGGGGCGCTTTGTCTTCCTCGAGGTGGCCGACACGGGCAACGGCATGGACGCCGACACCCAGGCGCGGCTCTTCGACCCCTTCTTTACCACGAAATTCACCGGACGCGGGTTGGGTATGTCCGTCGTGCAGGGGATCGTGCAGGGGCATCACGGCGCGATCCTGGTGCGCAGCGCCCCGCGGGACGGCACGACCATCCGCGTCCTCTTCCCCATCGGCGCCGCGGTCGTCCTCCCGGTGGGCGCGCCGGCGCCGCCCGCCGCCGCCGCCCCGGTGGTCCCGGCGGGGGCGAAAACGATCCTGGTGGTCGATGACGACGCGAGCGTGCGTCAGCCCTGTGTCGGCATCTGCACGAACCTGGGCTTCGACGTCCTCGAGGCGGCCAACGGCGAGGAAGCGGTGGCGCTGTGCCACGCGCGGCACGACACGCTGGGCTGTGTCCTGCTCGACCTGACGATGCCGTGCATGGACGGCGTGGAAACCTTCCATATCCTCCGCCGTGCCTGGCCCTCCCTGCCGATCATCCTCTACAGCGGCTACTCCGAGATGGAGATGCACGAGCGCTTCACCACCGAGCAACCCAACGCCTTCCTGCAAAAACCATTCCGCATCGATGAGCTGCGCGCGGTGCTGGCGCAGGTGTTGCCGGGGTAAGTCGGATTGTGCAGCCTGCACGCTTCGCCATTCCACAGGCAGGCGTTGCCGGGGGGGCGCGGATGTGGCATGATACAGGGTATGTTGACGCATGATGAGATAAGGGTTTGCGCGCGGGGGATATGCGAGGCGCGAGAGACCGAGTTGGGGCTGGAGCTGTCACGCTTTCGCGCGGATGCGCTGGCGGCGTATGCCGTGCTGGACGGCTGGACGCTGCGCGCGCAATGCCCGGCCGGGGTGGTGCTCGAGTGGCTGACCGACAGCCCGTCGCTGTCGCTGCGGGCGCAACTCGGCCCCGGCGCGCGGGAACCGGCGTTCTTCGACCTCTACGTGGACGGGCGCTTCACCGGCACGCTGGGGGCGGCCACGCCGGGGGAGACGGTGGAGGGCACCTTCACCTGGCCGTCTACCGGCTCCGCACGCGTCGCGCTGTACCTGCCCCACTGCCGGCGGGTCGGGCTGCAACGGATCGCCCTGGCCGGCGACTGGACGCCCGCCCCGCCGTTGCCGACGCTGCTGGCGCTGGGCGACTCGATTACCCAGGGGATGGATACGCCGCACCCGTCGTTGATCTACCCGGCGGTGGCGGCGCGGCTGCTGGGGATGGGGCTGTACAACGCCGGGGTCGGCGGGTACGTCTTCGACGCCGCCAGCCTGCCGGCGCCCCCGGTGGCCGATCCGGCGCTCATCACGGTGGCCTACGGCACGAATGACTGGAGTGCCGGGCGCGACGTGGCGCAGGCGCGCCCCTACCTGGCCCGCGTGCGCGCGCTCTACCCCGCGACGCCGGTGGTCGTGCTGGCGCCCCTCTGGCGCACCGCGTGCGACGCCGCCCCGGCGACGGGCGCCACCCTGGCCGACTACCGGCGCGCGCTGGCCGCCATCGTGGCCGACTTCCCCGGCATGACCTACCTGCCCATGACGCACCTGCTGCCGCCGAGTCCGGAGTTCCTCAGCGATGGCACGCACCCCAACGCGGTGGGGCACCTCGTGTTGGGCGCCAACCTGGCGCGGACGCTGGCCGGGAGGGCGGCCGCACCCGGCGGCGTATACGCGACGGCGGGAGATTCGGTATAATACGCGGGTATGTCTTCCGACGATCCGATGGTCACCCCCGAACAGGCGCCACGCCCCCAGCGATTAAGTGACGGAGGCGTGCTGGCGCTGCTGGCGTTGCTCTCCGCCTTCGTGCCGCTCTCGACGGACATGTATCTGCCCGCGCTGCCGATCATGACGAAGACCTTGCATGCGCCGGCGTCGCTGGTGAACCTCACGCTGGTGCTCTTCTTCGTCTTTTACAGCCTGGGCACGCTGATATGGGGCCCGCTGAGCGATAAATACGGCCGCAAGCCGATCCTGCTGGGCGGGCTGGCGGGCTACGTGCTCGCCAGCGCCTACTGCGCGTGCACCGGCAACGTCTACGGGTTGATCGCGGGGCGCATCGTGCAGGCCATCGCCGGGGGCGCCGCGCCGGCCATGGCCACCGCGTTGGTGAAGGACCTCTTCACCGGGCACAAGCGCGAGCGCGGGCTGGCGTTCATCCAATCGATGTCCATGATCGCCCCCATCGTCGCCCCGCTGATCGGCGCCGTGCTGTTGAAGGTCACCGTGTGGCGCGGCATCTTCTGGACGCTCTCCGGCACGGGCACGCTGGCGTTGCTGCTCAGCCTGACGCTGAGCGAAACGGTGGTGCAGCGGTATCGCGGTACGCTGGGGCAGACGATGGCGCAGTTGGGCGCGGTGCTGCGCAACCCCGGCTTTTCCACCCTCTTGCTCGTTTTCTCCCTGGCGACGATGCCGCTGTATGCCTACCTGGCCGCCTCCTCCTTCATCTACGAGGGGGAATTCAAGCTCAGCGAGTTGTCGTACAGCTTCTACTTTATGCTGAATGCGTCGTGCGCGGTGATCGCCCCCTTCTGCTTCCTGGCGCTGTCCCGACGCACCGGGCGGGCGAAGATCATCACCCTCTGTTACGCCGCCATCGCGCTCAGCGGCGTGCTCATCTGCACCGTGGGCCATCTGCAACCGTGGCTCCTGGCGCTGTCCATCATGCCCGCGACGCTGATGATGGGGGTGATGCGGCCACCGAGCACGCACCTGCTGCTGGAGCAGGAGAAGACCGCGGTGGGTTCGGCCTCCTCGCTCATCAACTGCGCCGCCTCGCTCTTCGGCAGCGTGGGCATGCTGCTCATGTCGCTGGGCTGGCGTTCCATCATCCTCCCGCTGGGGCTGGTGCACCTGCTGGCCGGCGCCTGCTGCGGGCTGCTCTGGCTCAAGCTGGCCCGACAACCGTTCGTGCTGCACCCACCGGAGGCGTTCCAGGCGGAAACGGCGTAAGACGGATTGCGTCAGCAGGCCGTTGTTACATCGTCGGCTAAGCCTGCGCTCAATCCCACCGTTGGATTCAGGATTTAAGATTCAGGATTCAAGGAGCTTGGGCACGTCTTTTGCTTGAATCCTGAATCCTGAATCCAAAAGGCAGGCAGTACTACGCTGTTCCCGGGCACGGCAACTTTGGCCCGATGAGGCAATCCGTATAATGTTAAAAGGAGACTCCCCGATGCAACTCGTCGTCCTCGACGGCTATACCCTCAATCCCGGCGATCTGGCCTGGGATCCCCTGCACGCCCTCGGCGACTGCACGATTTACGACCGGACGCCCCCGGCGGAGGTGGTAGCGCGCGCCGGCGGCGCGGAGATCGTGCTGACGAACAAGGTGGTGCTCGACGCGGCAACGCTGGCGGCGCTGCCGGCGCTGCGCTACATCGGCGTGCTCGCCACCGGCTACAACGTGGTCGATCTGGCGGCCGCGGCGGCGCGTGGCATCCCGGTGACGAATATCCCCGAGTACAGCACCCGCTCCGTGGCGCAGTTCACCTTCGCGCTGCTGCTGGAGCTGTGCCATCACGTCGGGCAGCACGCGCGGTCCGTGCGCGAGGGGCGCTGGGCGCGCAGCATCGACTTCAGCTACGCGGAGACCCCGTTGCTGGAGCTGGACGGGCTGACCATGGGGCTCGTGGGCTGCGGGCGCATCGGGCAGGCGGTGGCACGGCTGGCGCAGGCTTTCGGCATGACGGTGTTGGCCTACCGCCCGTCGCAGGCCGCGCCGCCGCCGGGCGTGACCCTCGTCGACCTGGAAACGCTCTTTCGGCAGAGCGACGTGCTCAGTCTGCACTGCCCGCTCACCGCCGACAACGTGGGGTTGGTGAACGCTGAACGGTTGGCATGGATGAAGCCCGGCGCCTTCCTGCTGAACACCGCGCGCGGGCCGCTGGTGGATGCCGACGCGCTGGCGGACGCGCTGCGCGCCGGGCGCCTGGCCGGGGCCGCCATGGACGTGCTGAGCACCGAGCCACCCCCGGCGGACAACCCGCTGCTCACCGCCCCGCACTGTCTGGTGACGCCGCACATCGCCTGGGCCACCCGCGCCGCCCGCGTCCGCCTGCTCGCCACCGCCGCGGACAACATCGCCGCTTTTCTGCGCGGGGCGGCGGTGAATGTGGTGAACGGGGGGTGACGGGGTGACAAGGTGACAGGGTGAGGGGGTGAAAACGGGTGCGTATTTTGTCCGCAGCGCGCATCCCGGGAATCCGTGACCGAAGATCGATTTTTGCTTCGGGGCCGAATTCACCCCCTCACCTTAGAAACTATCTCAAAACACCTGGCCGTCATCTCGCGGGTCCTTTCCCCGTCTGGCGGTGTTGGATTTCCTGGCATGTATGTCCCCATACACTCTCGGAAATCCGCCTTGCCAGACGACGAAAATCCTCCGCGATCTGACGA